>DRKQ01000251.1 GCA_011051685.1 Gammaproteobacteria bacterium | reverse complement strand
CTGACGAGCCTCGTTTCGAGAAGCGGCAAAGCCCATACGGTACACCACGTTGTCAAGGCGAGACTCCAGGGCCTGCAGCAGGTTTTCACCGGTGGCACCCTTGCGCCGATCAGCTGACTTGTAATAGAGGCGGAACTGTCCTTCCAGAATACCGTAGGTACGACGCATCTTCTGTTTCTCACGCAGCTGCACGGCATAGTCGGAGATACGTGTGCGCCGCTGGCCATGCTGGCCGGGCGGGAAGGCGCGATTTTCCATAGCGCACTTATCGCTGTAGCATTTCTCGCCCTTGAGAAACAGCTTTTCGCCTTCACGGCGACACTGACGACACTTGGGACCTACATATCTAGCCATTCTTTCCTTACTCCAAACGTTAAATGCGCAAACTCAGACGCGGCGGCGCTTTGGCGGGCGGCAGCCATTGTGCGGGATAGGCGTTACATCGGTAATGCTGGTGATGTTGAAGCCGTTGGCGTTAAGCGCACGGATGGCGGATTCACGACCCGGCCCTGGTCCCTTGACGCACACATCCATATTTTTCATGCCCATTTCCTTGACCATGTCCGCCACACGTTCTGCTGCCACCTGTGCGGCAAAGGGCGTGCTTTTACGCGAACCGCGGAAACCGGAACCACCAGCGGTGGCCCAGGCCAGGGCATTTCCCTGACGGTCAGTGACCGTGACGATGGTGTTATTGAAGGTGGCGTGAATATGCGCAACGCCATCGACAACATTCTTTTTGACTTTCTTGCGAGTGCGGGGACTTGCCATGCTAGTAACCTGTATTATTCAAAACAAAATGTTTTCAAGATAAATTTATTTGCGCACCATGCGACGCGGCCCCTTGCGGGTGCGGGCATTGGTGCGGGTGCGCTGACCGCGCAGCGGCAGGCCGCGACGGTGACGAATGCCGCGATAGCAGCCCAGGTCCATCAGGCGCTTGATGTTCATGGAGATCTCGCGGCGCAGGTCGCCCTCGACGTCAAACTTCCCCACTTCACCACGCAGCAGATCGAGCTCCGCCTCGGTCAGATCCTTGATCTTGGCATCGGTTTTCACCCCGGCCGCCTCGCAGATCTGCTTGGCGCGCGTCGGGCCGATACCAAAAATGGACTGCAGCCCAATCACTGTGTGCTTGTGCGCTGGAATATTAATACCCGCAATACGAGCCATTCAAACAATCTCCAAAATAATGCCGCAGAAAGCCGGCTATTGTAATCAGTTTTCCGTTCACCGGCAAGCCGGCTGGGCAAGAACTAACCCTGACGCTGCTTGTGACGAGGATCCACGCAAATCACGCGAATCACCCCGTTGCGGCGTACGATCTTGCACTTGTTGCAAATTTTCTTCACCGAAGCACGTACTTTCATGACTCTCTCCACACTTACTGGCCTTGCGGCCCGGGCGAACACCCGTTCTTTTCACTCACAACCGCACTAAATACCGCTGCGACCATATCCCTTCAGGCTGGCCTTTTTCATCAGCCCTTCGTACTGGTGTGACATCAAATGCGCCTGGATCTGGGAAATGAAATCCATCACCACCACCACGATGATCAATAAGGAGGTACCGCCGAAATAAAACGGTACGTTCCAGTAAACAATCATAAATTCCGGCAACAAACACACCGCCGTAATATAGATGGCGCCAATCAGGGTCAGCCGTGACATCACGCCATCAATGTATTTCGCCGTATTCTGCCCAGGTCGAATGCCCGGGATAAACGCTCCGGAGCGCTTCAGATTGTCGGCGGTGTCCTTGGGATTAAACTGCAAGGCCGTGTAAAAAAAACAAAAGAAGATAATCGCCATGGCATACAAAAACACATACACCGGCTGCCCCGGAGACAGCGTAGAAGCGATATCCTTCAACCAGCCCATGCCCTCGGTCTGCCCGAACCAGCCACCCAGAGTGGCCGGGAACAGAATAATGCTGGAGGCAAAAATGGGAGGAATCACACCCGCCATGTTCACCTTCAACGGCAGGTGGCTCTTCTGTGCGGCGTACACCTTTCGCCCCTGCTGGCGCTTGGCATAATTCACCGTAATGCGCCGCTGACCACGTTCCATAAACACCACGAAACCGGTGACACCAATCGACAGGGCCAGCAGCACCAGCACCAGGAACGGACTCAGCTCACCGATGCGCGCCAGCTCCAGAGTGCCGCCGATAGCCGCCGGCAGACCTGCGACGATACCGGCAAAAATGATCAACGAGATACCATTACCGATACCGCGTTCCGTCACCTGTTCACCCAGCCACATCAGAAACATGGTGCCGGTGACCAGGCTCACCACCGCGGTAAACACAAAGGCAGGCCCCGGTGACGGCACCACGGCCAGGGCGCCGACGGTTTGCCCCTGCAAGGCAATAGCCACGCCAATAGACTGGAAAGTTGCCAGGGCCAGGGTACCGTAGCGGGTATACTGAGTGATTTTGCGTCGTCCCGCCTCGCCCTCTTTTTTCATCTGCTCCAGCTTGGGCACCACTGCAGTCAGCAACTGCATAATGATGGATGCCGAAATGTAGGGCATCACGCCCAGGGCAAACAGCGAAAGGCGTCCCAGTGCGCCACCGGAGAACATGTTGAACATGTCAAGGATGGTGCCCTTCTGTTGCTCGAACAGGGCCGCCAGTGCCCCTGGATCAATGCCCGGCACCGGAATAAACGAGCCGATGCGAAACACGATCATGGCCAGCACTACGAACAACAAGCGTTGTTTGAGTTCGGTCAGTTTGCCCGAACCCATGGCACCGAGCATGGAAGAACCTGTGGCAGACACCGGCGCTTAATCCTCGACCTTACCGCCAGCCGCCTCAATGGCCGCGCGCGCACCCTTGGTGACGCCCAGACCCTTGACGGTCACGGCCTTGTTGATCTCACCCGACAATATGACCTTGGCGCGCTTAATCTGCTGGCCGACAATATTGGCCGCCTTCAGCGCCAACAGATCCACCACCTCTCCGTCCACCTTGGTCAGTTCGTTGAGGCGCACCTCGGCGACAAATCGCGCACTGCGCGATGTAAAGCCCACCTTGGGCAGGCGTCGCTGCAAAGGCATCTGACCGCCTTCGAAACCCACCTTGTGGAAACCGCCGGAACGGGATTTCTGACCCTTATGACCACGGCCACCGGTCTTGCCCAGGCCCGATCCAATACCACGGCCGACGCGTTTTGCGTCTTTCTTCGCGCCTTGTGCAGGCTTCAGTGTATTCAGATACATTTTATGCTTCCTCTACCTTCAACAGGTACGCCACGGTATTGATCATGCCGCGATTTTCCGGCGTATCAATAACAGACACCGTCTGGTGCATACGCCGCAAACCCAGTCCCGCCACGCAGGCCTTGTGGGCCGGCAAACGGCCGATGGTGCTTTTGGTCAGTGTGACTTTGACTTGCTTGGCCATGACTTACCCCAGAATCTCTTCAACACTCTTGCCGCGCTTGGCTGCCACGGCCTCGGGTGTTGTCATATCAGTTAAACCTTCGAAGGTGGCGCGCACCACATTGATCGGATTATTGGAACCGATGCATTTCGCCAGCACATCACGCACCCCCACCGCCTCGAATACGGCGCGCATGGGTCCACCGGCGATGATCCCGGTACCCTCCGAGGCGGGTAGCATAACTACCTTGGCCGCACCGTGGTTGCCAATCAACGGGTACTGCAAAGTGCCCCCCTTGAGGTTGACCTTGCGCATGTTCTTGCGAGCGTCTTCCATGGCCTTTTGTACGGCAACCGGCACCTCACGTGCCTTGCCACGACCAAATCCGATCTTGCCTTCGCCGTCGCCCACTACCGTCAACGCCGTAAAACCAAAGATACGACCACCCTTCACCACTTTCGCCACGCGGTTGATGTTGACCAGCTTCTCGATCAAACCATCGCCTTGAGCTTGTGCATCAAATTTAGCCATGCCAGATACCTTCCTGTTTAAATCGTCAAACCGCTTTCACGAGCGGCATCGGCAAGCGCTTTCACGCGGCCATGATATTTGAAACCCGATCGATCGAACGCCACCTTGTCGATGCCGGCCGCCTTGGCGCGCTCGGCAATGAGCTGACCGATCTTTACCGCAGCCTCCACATTACCGGTGTGCTTCAAAGTGGACTTCACATCGGCTTCCAGGGTGGAGGCACTGGCCACCACCGTGCCACCGTCCGGCGCAATCACCTGTGCATAAGTGTGTTGTGAGGTGCGATGTACGCACAGGCGATGGGCGCCCAACTCACGGATCTTGCAGCGGGCGCGCATGGCGCGGCGCATACGACTCTGTCTCTTATTCATCTCAATGTGCCCCTACTTCTTCTTGGCTTCTTTACGCACGACATGCTCGTCGGAATAGCGCACACCCTTGCCCTTATAGGGCTCCGGCGGACGGAAGGCGCGGATGTTCGCCGCCACCTGGCCGACTTGCTGCTTGTCGATACCGGACACCACGATCTCGGTCTGGCTGGGCGTTTCGATCTTGATACCCTCAGGCACCTCGAACTCCACCGGATGAGAAAAACCCAGGGCCAGGTTCAGATTCTTGCCCTGCACCTGGGCGCGATAACCCACGCCGATCAGGGTCAGCTTCTTTTCAAAACCCTGGGACACGCCAGTGACCATGTTGTTCAACAGGGCGCGAGTGGTTCCGGCCAGCGCATCGGAGCTCTTTTCGGCATCGCGGGCGGCGAAGGTCAAGGTGGAATCCTGCTGATTCACTTCCACCGCAGCATGAATCTCATGACTCATTTCCCCCTTGGCACCCTTTACCTTCACCGACTGACCACTGAGGGTCACTTCGACGCCGGCAGGGATCTGCACGGGATAATTTGCAACGCGTGACATGATTTCCTCCCTTAAGCGACGTAGCAGATGACTTCACCACCGTGGCCCGCTTTACGCGCGGCACGGTCGGTCATCAAGCCTTTGGAGGTGGATACAACGGCAACACCCAGCCCATTCATCACGGACGGCAGCTCGTCCTTGCCCTTGTACACGCGCAGGCCAGGGCGGCTCACGCGCTTAATCATATCGATCACCGGCTTGCCCTCGTAATACTTGAGGGCCAATTCCATCACCGGCTTGCCATCGATATCCTGTGTCGAAACACCTGTGATGTAACCTTCTTCCTTCAGCAGGTTCGCAATGGCGACCTTCTGCTTGGAAGAGGGCATGCTCACAGTCAGCTTACCTGCCGACAACGCATTGCGAATGCGCGTCAGCATGTCAGCGATGGGATCAGTCATGCTCATGCCTTTCTACTCCTAGATTTCCTGTCGTAACGATTTCACGACAGACCAAAAACTTAAAACAACTAGTCAAACATCTTTTACAAAAGCCTGCTTAGATCAGAAGAGGCTTCCCCCTCTTTTACCTGACCTCTTTACCCTTGTATCTGCCCTTTTACCAACTCGCCTTCACCAGTCCGGGAATATCCCCCCGCATGGCGGCTTCACGCAGCTTGGTGCGCGACAGGCCGAACTTGCGGTAATAGCCGTGTGGCCGCCCGGTCTCGCGGCAGCGATTACGCTGACGACAGGGGCTGGCGTTGCGCGGCAGGGACTGGAACTTGCGGCGCACCTCTTCCAGCTCTTCCATGCTGAGATTGGGGTCCTTCAACTGAGCCTTGAGGGCAGCACGCTTGGCTGCATACTTGGCCACGGTGCGGGCGCGTTTCAGTTCGCGGTTGATAATGGATTTTTTTGCCATGCTTGTCTCTCTACTTTCTGAGCGGAAGATTAAACGCGGTTAGCAGCGCCCGCGCCTGGTCATCGGTCTTTGCGCTGGTGGTAAAGGTGATATCCATGCCTCGAATCGCATCGATCTTGTCGTAATCGATCTCCGGAAAGATGATCTGTTCCTGGATACCCATACTGTAATTGCCACGACCGTCGAAGGCATTGGGCTTGAGGCCACGGAAGTCACGAATACGGGGAATGGCGATGCTCACCAGACGATCCATAAAGTCGTACATGCGCTCTCGGCGTAATGTCACCTTGCAGCCGATGGGCCAGCCTTCGCGCACCTTGAAACCGGCCACCGAGAGGCGGGCCAGATTTACCACGGGGCGTTGACCGGCAATCTTGGCCATGTCGTCCACGGCGTGCTGGATCACCTTCTTGTCACCAATGGCCTCGCCAAGCCCCATATTCAGGGTGATCTTTTCCAGGCGGGGCACTTCCATCACGCTCTTGAAACCGAACTGTTCCTTGAGCTGACCAACCACGGTATCGTTGTAATAATCTCTTAAACGGGACATGAGTCTCTTCCGTATCTGCTATGTTCTTTAAATGTCCACAACTTCGTTATTGGACTTGT
>DRKQ01000250.1 GCA_011051685.1 Gammaproteobacteria bacterium | reverse complement strand
TGGTTTCGGCGCCGCCGAATCTGGCGCCAAGCGAGATCATGCGTCGTATCAAGGGGCGCAGTTCGGCGAAGTTGTTTGAGAGCTTTCCGGATTTGAGGAAGCGTTACTGGGGTAGGCATTTCTGGGCACGAGGGTATTTTTGTGTGACCTCGGGCGAATTGACGGAAGAGATGATTAAAGAGTACCTGGAGCATCATTTCGAGCCCAGGGTAGACGACAACTTCCGGACTGAAGCTTAAACGGGTCTTTTGACCCGTATCCGGACTTTCAGTCCATAAAACGAACCCACCAGCTTTAGCTGGTGGTTGTTGAGTTTTCTGTCCAGAGACCTGGCCGTCTGCTGCCAACCCATTGTGGGTCGTGTCCTTGTCCAGACTTGTCTGATATGTCTGTGGGGGTTGGGTTCATATTCATATACCAGATGCTGGCCGCCCCCGCCGCGGTCGACAGAGGGAGTTCGGCTTCCTTGAGAATTTCTTCGAGTGTCAGATTGGTGGTGTAGACACGAATGCCGCGGAGAATTCCGTTCCAGACTTCGTTGCCAGGTGCCCAGGGCGCGTCACCCCAGGTGAGTGTGGGCACAGGGGGCTGGGCTTCGCCCCAGTGCCTGGGGGAGTCTCGTGTCACCTGATGGCTGGCATCGGTTTTTGGTAGATCCCAGTAGAATACGTGGTGTTTGCCGTTTTCGTCTCCCCAGACGACCAGGGCTTGGGTATACCAGCGATCATAAACCACACGCCCATTCTGAAAATCGTCCTGTTCGATGGAGATCTCCCAGTTGTGTTTACTGCCATTGGGAGGTGGGTCCGGATAGGGGTGGGCTCCATAGTAGCTGTCGGCGATGCCACTTTTCCACAGAAAGGTATCTAGCGTGCCCTTGCCATCATCATTGCCCCAGAAGAAGGCCGTGTAATAACCGTCCTGCTGACGGGGGTAGGCGCGCCAGATATAGGTGGCCGGGTAGATGGGCAGGGGATTTAGAAAGCGGAAGCGTAGCGTATCGGGCACGGCTGCTGATCCGGGAAAATCCAGTCCACTCAGGGGCATTGGTGGAACTCGCACAGTGACTGAACGTTTGATGCTGCCGGCAGTGCCCGTGCAATTCAAGTGAAAGGTGCTGTCGAGTAGCAGGGGGCCGGTGGACTCGCTGCCTGAGCTTGGGCGATGTCCCGACCAAGCGCCTGAAGCCGTGCAGTTGGAGGTGTTGCCTGAACGCCAAGTCAGCGTGACGGTCTCGTTGGGCCCTGCCGTTTTTGCTGCCGCCTCAAGTGATAGCGTGGGGGCCTGTGGCGAAACCGAAATGGTGACCGATGCGCGCTTGCTGCCACCGGCACCTTCACACGTCAGTGTGTAGCGGCTGTCATTCGTCAGTGGCCTGGTGGTCTCTGAGCCGGATACCGGGCGTTTCCCGAACCAGCTTCCCGAGGCCTTGCAGACAGTGGCTTGAGTGGATGACCAGCTAATCTGCGAGCTGTTGCCAGGCGCAACGCTGGTTGGATTGGCGGTGATGATGACTGCGGGGGGACTGGTATAGGGACCGGCTTTGTCACTACAGCCGGTGAGCAACCCGGGCAGGGCAAGGAATGGCAGAAGGAATGGCAGTATGAAATACCGCATGGCGATGGTCTGCTTGTTGTTGCTTTGTGTTTGGATCATGGCGGCCCTTCCGATTTCCGGATTGCCTCGTGTTTGATTCCGGGCGCCTGCGCTCGGCTAGCCTATTGCCGAATGATAGCTTTAGGATACCCCTGGTAACGGCTCGTGCAGAGGCTACCGGCAGTTATCAGAGGTACCTTTGTAACTGATGATCGTGGTAACGCCCCAATAACAGCAGCGCGGCTATCGCCCCCATCAGCGCCCAGGCCATGTCCGACTGGGTGTCCCACACATACCCCTGGGTGCCAAGGAAGGCCTCGGCGGCCTCGTCGCTGAGCAGGGCCACCCACCATTCGATGAGTTCGTAGAAGGCACTGAAGCCGAGGCAGAAGCTGACGATGAAGAAGTTACGCCAGGCGGCGCCGTTGATGATGTGCCGGCGGATGAGGATTTCGCGTGCCACCATGGCGGGGACGAAGCCTTGGGCGAAGTGGCCCAGCTTGTCGTAGTTGTTGCGTCCCAGGCCGGCGATCTCTTTCAGCCAGTCGCCCAGCGGGACTTCGGCATAGGTGTAGTGCCCGCCGACCATGAGGATCACGGCGTGGATGAGGATCAGGACGTAGAGCAGTGGCGTGAGCGGAAAGCGCTTGCGGGTAATGGCCAGTGCGGCCAGCGCAGCGATGGCGGGGAAGACCTCGAGGAACCAGGTGAAGCCGTCCTTGGGGTCGAAGCCGGACCAGATCAGGACACTGAAAAAGACGGCCAGCCATGCGCTGGTCATTATGTTGCCTTTTTTCGTTTTAGTGTTGAGCGTGTCCATCGTCCTGCCCTGTGCTGTGCTGCATGGTGGGTGTGTGTGTCGCATGATTGGCCGTCATGTGGCTGAGCGGTGAGGCGAGGGTCCAGATGCCAAAGCCGATCACCAGAATGGCGGCGATGCCGCGCACCAGTTTTCGTTGAATCCAGCCCTTGAGTTGATGCGCAAACATGCCGCTGGCGAGCATCACCGGCAGGGTGCCGAGGCCGAAGCTGGCCATCACCAGGGCGGCTTGGTGGGCGCTGCCGGTGGAGACGGCGAGGGTCAGGGTGCTGTAGGTCAGGCCGCAGGGCAGCCAGCCCCACAGGGTGCCGAGCAGCAGCGCCTGCGAGGGCCGGGTGACGGGCATCAGGCGCTGGCCCAGCGGCTGCAGATACTTCCACAGATGGCCGCCGAGCCTTTCCAGGTGCACCAGGCCGCGCCACCAGCCGGCCAGGTAGAGGCCCATGGCGATCAGCATCAGCCCGGCGAAGATGCGCAGGCCGGGGCCGAGGATGCCGACGGGGCCTTGCAGCAACATGCCCAGGCCGCCCACCAGGGCGCCGGCGGCGGCATAGCTGAAGATGCGTCCGGTATTGTAGAGCAGCAGGATGGGCAGGGCGCCGCGCGGCTTGCGGCTTTGTTCCGGCAGGGCGAAGCTGAGGGCGTTCATGATGCCGCCGCACATGCCGATGCAGTGGGCGCCGCCGAGCAGACCGATGATGAAGGCGGAGGTGAGGGTGATGGCGGGATCGTTCATGACGGGGCTGTGATCTTCAAGGCTTGGTTTATTTTTGGAAATCCGCGACGGCGCGCCCGACTAGCGGTAAAATGCCGCTCCGCATGATCCATTTTCGCCCCCATTTTACTCACCTCTCGCGGTAATTGTTGAAATGAAAAACAAAGTCTTTCTGAGCGTCCTGCTGGGCAGCCTGCTGCTGGTCCTGATTGGCGTCATGCTGCCTGCTCCGGATGTCGATCGCGGCCAGTTTCTGCCGTGGCAGATCGAGCACACGGCGGACGGGGCGACGCGCGTGTTTGGCATCACCCTGGGCAAGACAACGCTGGCCGAGGCGGAGAGGCAGCTGGATGGTGCTGCCACCATCAGCCTGTTCGCGGCGCCGGAGGACCGTTACCGAGTGGAGGCCTATTTTGACAAGGTGGTGCTAGGTGGTTTTTCGGCCAAGATGGTGATGGTGATGCAGCTGACTCAGGATGAGGCGCAGGCGATGTATTCCCGTGGTGCGCGCATCAGTACCCTGGGCAGTGGCACCAACAAGGTGACCCTGGCCTCCGAAGACGTGCGTCGGGTCTACGCGA
>DRKQ01000249.1 GCA_011051685.1 Gammaproteobacteria bacterium | reverse complement strand
GTGGGCACAAAAAACGTGCCCACCCTACAGCTGATTGATTCGTCATACCGGCGAATGCCGGTATCCAGAAAGTTTTACCCGGGTAGCTTCAAGATAAGAGCAGCCCGGATTAGTAGTTGTGCGCACCCTGCGGGCCGCCCTTTGGGCGTTCAACGCGCTTTGCGCTTATGTTCCGGCATCCGCCGGAATGACCAAAAGATCACGCGTGGGCACAAAAAACGTGCCCACCTTGCAGGGCTGGCGCAATGCGCTTCGCTTGTTGCGCCCTACCCGATCAATTCGCAGTCCTCGGTCCTTATTCAAAAATCTGTTGGAAAAACCGCTGCATCTCCGCCCAGGACGCGCGGTCGGCCTCGGCATTGTAGGCCAGGGGCAGGTTGAAGCGCCGGCCGTAGTCGTCGGCCTGTGGGTTGGTGAAGCTGTGTTTGGCGCCGGGGTAACTGATGAAGGTGTAGTCCACGCCGGCGGCCTGCATCTCCTGTTTGAAGGCGGTGATCTGCTCGGGTTTGGTGAAGGGGTCGGCGTCACCATTGAGCACCAGCACCTTTGCCTTGACTACTCCGGGCTTGGCGGGATGCGAGGTGCCCAGGCTGCCGTGGAAGCTCACCACCCCGGCCAGGGGCAGGCCGAGGCGCGCCATCTCCAGCACCACGGCGCCACCGAAGCAGTAGCCGATGGCGGCGATCTTGTTCGCCTGTACCTCGGGCTGGGATTGCAGCAGTTTCATCGCGGCGAGAAAGCGGGCCTTGGCCAGTTCGGCGTTTTTCGCCACCTCACCGGCGAACTTGCCGGCATCTTCCGGGTGTGCCGCCTGCTTGCCGTTGCCGTACATGTCCACCGCCAGGGCGGTGTAGCCCAGCTCGGCGAGCATGCGCGCCCGCTGGCGGGCGTAGTCGTTGTGCCCCCACCACTCGTGCACCACGAGGATGCCGGGGCGCGGGCCCTTTTTGGCGGAATCCGTGGCGAGATAGCCCTTGAGCACGGTGTTCCCGGCGCGGTAGGTGACTTCCTTGCCCTGTACCGCCGCCAGGGCGGGCAGGCTGCTGAGTAAAAGCACTATGGCAATGAATGTGCGCATGATTCGTTCCCTCATTGTGTTGGCCGGGTGCCCACTACAGGGCAATGTCCGGCGAATTGCAAGGATAAAATATACGGTGCTCAGCGGCGCAGAGAAAAGCCCGGAAATGATGTAAAATCGGGCTCCCTTTTTACATTTTCCCGCGCGCTGGCTCACCTGCGCGTACAATGGAACGAACTCACGGAACTTAAGCAGAACTTAAGCAGAACTTAAGCAGAACTTAAGCAGAACGAATAGAGGCGGTACGATCTTGGAACAATTTCACGGCACCACCATTCTCGCAGTCCGGCGCAACGGCGCGGTCGTGGTCGGAGGCGACGGCCAAGTCTCCATGGGCAGCACCATCATGAAGGGCAACGCGCGCAAGGTGCGCCGCCTGTATCACGACAAGGTGATCGCCGGTTTCGCCGGCGGCACAGCCGATGCCTTCACCCTGTTCGAGCGTTTTGAAGGCAAGCTGGAGAAACATCAGGGCCATCTCACCCGTGCCGCAGTGGAGCTGGCCAAGGACTGGCGCACCGACCGCATGTTGCGCCGCCTCGAGGCCCTGCTGCTGGTGGCCGACGAGAGCGCCTCGCTGGTGATCTCCGGCAACGGCGATGTCATCGAGCCGGAGCACGACGTCATCGCCATCGGCTCCGGCGGTTCCTTCGCCGAGTCCGCGGCGCGGGCCTTGATGCAAAACACCGAACTGGCGGCGCGCGAGATCTGCGAAAAGGCCCTGACCATTGCCGCGGAGATCTGCGTGTACACCAACGACAATTTCACCATCGAAGCCCTGGCGGATGGAGAGGCAGACTAATGGCGCAGAACATAACTGAAAATAGCTCACAAATGACTCCCCGGGAGATCGTTCAGGAGCTGGACAAGCACATCATCGGCCAGGACGAGGCCAAGCGCGCCGTGGCCATCGCCCTGCGCAACCGCTGGCGGCGCTCCCAGGTGGACGATGCGCTGAAGGGCGAGATCACGCCGAAGAACATCCTGATGATCGGTCCCACCGGCGTGGGCAAGACCGAGATCGCCCGGCGCCTGGCCAAGCTGGCCAATGCGCCCTTCGTCAAGGTGGAGGCCACCAAGTTCACCGAGGTGGGTTACGTGGGCCGCGATGTGGAATCTATCATCCGCGACCTGATCGAGATCTCCATCAAGCTGGTGCGCGAGCAGGAGATGAAAAAGGTGCGTTATCGCGCCGAAGAGGCGGCGGAGGAGCGCATCCTCGATATTCTTTTGCGGCCGGCGCGGCCGAGCAATTTCGGTTTCGCTACGGGTGAAGAAACGCCGGAGACGACGGCGGAATCCTCCACGCGCCAGAAGTTCCGCAAGAAACTCCGCGAGGGTGATCTCGACGACAAGGAGATCGAGGTGGAGTTGAGCGTCGCCCCCATGGGCGTGGAGATCATGGCGCCGCCGGGCATGGAGGAGATGAGCAGCCAGTTGCAGGGCCTGTTTCAGAATATCGGCGCCGGGCGCACCAAGACCCGCAAGCTGCGCATCAAGGATGCCTTCAAGCTGCTGACCGACGAAGAGGCGGGCAAGCTGCTCAACGAGGAAGACATCAAGCTGCGCGCGGTGGACAACGTGGAGCAGAACGGCATCGTGTTCCTCGACGAGATGGACAAGATCTGCAAGCGCGGTGAAAGCACCGGACCGGATGTTTCGCGTGAAGGCGTGCAGCGCGACCTGCTGCCGCTGGTGGAGGGCTGCACCGTGTCCACCAAGTACGGCATGGTGAAAACCGATCACATCCTGTTTGTGGCCTCCGGCGCGTTTCATCTGTCCAAGCCCTCGGACCTGATCCCCGAACTGCAGGGCCGCCTGCCTATTCGCGTGGAATTGAATGCCCTGAGTGTGGAGGATTTCGTGCGCATCCTCACCGAGCCCGATGCCTCGCTCACCGAACAGTACAGCGCCCTGCTGGCCACGGAGGGCGTTACGCTCAGTTTCAGCGATGACGGTATTGCACGGATTGCCGAGGTGGCCTGGCAGGTGAACGAGCGCACCGACAACATCGGCGCGCGCCGCCTGCACACCGTGGTGGAGCGTCTGCTGGAGGATATTTCCTTCACCGCCGCAGACCGCGGCGGCGCTACGGTGATTGTGGATGCCGCCTATGTGGACCAACACCTGGGCGAGCTGGCGAAGAACGAGGATTTGAGTCGGTATATTTTGTAATGACGGAGATAGCAAGCATCAGCGTCTATCTTTACGTCATTCCGGCCTGCGCCGGAATGACGAAGGACGCAAGTCTTACCCAAACGAATTAACGGAGAACGTCATGACCACAGCCCCGAAACCCACCGACATCAAGTTGCACCAGGCCTCGCGCATCCTGGAGATCACCTTCGACGACGGCAGCCATTTCGAGTATCCCTGCGAATACCTGCGCGTGTACTCGCCCTCGGCGGAGGTGCAGGGCCACGGTCCCGGCCAGGAAGTGCTGCAAGTGGGCAAGGAAAATGTCAATATTGCCGGTATCGAGCCGGTGGGCAATTACGCCATCCAACTGGAATTCGATGACGGCCACAACACCGGCATCTATTCCTGGGATACCCTGTACGTGCTGGGCCGGGACAAGGAAGAGCTGTGGGCCGAGTATCTCAACCGCCTGGAAAAGGCCGGTCACAAACGCAAGGCATCAAAATAGATTTAACAGACATCGGTGGACATTTGTCATCTTGCGAATGCCTGAAGGGTCAGTGAGTGAACGCAAGCCAGTTCAATAGTGCCTTGTGTGGTACCAAAGACTGTAGGAGCGCCTTTCCAGGCGCGATTCACACCTGGAAAGGCGCTCCTACATGGGAATATAACGCTGTGGTAATTATTTTGAGATGAGTAATAACACCGTAGACGCGAGGCGCTCCATGAACGATACGCAAAAGACAGCCAGGGAAACGCCCGAGGTCACCCACTTTGGCTACCAGCAGGTGCGCGCCGAGGAAAAGGCCGGCAAGGTGGCGGGGGTGTTTCATTCCGTGGCCGGCAGCTACGATGTGATGAACGATCTCATGTCCCTGGGCATTCATCGCCTGTGGAAGCGCTACACCATCGAGATGAGCGGGGTGCGCGGCGGCCAGCGGGTGCTGGACATCGCCGGCGGCACCGGCGACCTGGCGGCGAAATTTTCCGCGTTGGTAGGCGACTCCGGCGAAGTGGTGCTGGCGGACATCAACGAATCCATGTTGCACGTGGGCCGCGAGCGGCTCATCGATCGCGGCGTGTTGTCCAACATCGAGTTTGTGCAGGCCAATGC
>DRKQ01000248.1 GCA_011051685.1 Gammaproteobacteria bacterium | reverse complement strand
GCGCTGCCGTGGCGCTTCGCCGCCCATCAGCATCACCCCCAGGCCCGACAGTAACATTGCGATGACAATCCCCAGTGCCCAAGCGAAGGGAAGGCCGGGGTGGGTCATCGTCATGCGTGCTTGTCCTCCTGGCCGGCGCGTATCTTGGCGCGCAGCAGTTGCTTGCGTTTGATGATATTGATGCTGGCGAGGAACAGCACGATGATGATGACGCTGACGGTGATGGGCGTCGAAGACGAGGCGTCACCGATGGTGAGGGGGAAATCGATAGCATAGGGCTCGCCATCGGCCTCGAAGCGGGCGGTGATGATGTATTCGCCATCATTGTTGAACTGGAAGCCCTGACGGAACACGCCGTCGTCGATGGGCTGGGTGCCGAGGATTTCCTCATCGCTGGAGAACCAGCTGTCGTCTCTGACGCTGAAGGTGATTTGGCCGTCAAAGGGTTTACCGTTGTCGATGCGGCTGGCATAGAGGTTGACTCGGCCCGGCTCGTTGGCGCGCGGAAAGGCGGGAAACACCATGTAGGTAACGAAGAATTTTCCGATCTGCGTTTCCACCTGCATGCTCGGTGGGGTATTGGAATCCTCGTTGAGGCTGTATGAGGGGCGGCCTAGCACGTGATGGGCGAATGCCGGGGTCACGATGCAGGTCTGGACAACGACAAGCAGCAGCAACAAACGGATTTTTTGCACGGATCTTCCTCTTTAGATCTGGTGGACGACGACAGTACTGGATCCTCGCTCGGCAATGCGGATGGGCAGGCTCGGGTGGGGACAGACCTCCACGCACACGCCGCAACCCACACAGCCTTTCTTTATCACGGGGCGGTACATGTTGGCAAAATCGAAACCAATGGCGTGCTCGCCCAGTGGGCAAGCCACCACGCAGGCGCCGCAGACGCCCCTGTCTACCCAGGGATAGCAGGCGGTGCGGTCGATCTGCGCAATGCCCATTTTGATATCCTTGCGATCCACTTCCGTGAGGGCATCGGTGGGGCAAACCTCCATGCACTTGCCGCACAGGATGCAGCCCTTTTTCGCCGGGTCGATGAAGGGGGTGTTGAGGCGGCTGCCGCCCTCGCGGTCGCTGAAGAGGATACACTTCGGCGGGCAGACCTCGCCGCACAGGCCGCAGCCGATGCAGGCCTCGTTGAAGGCCGTGGCATCGCTCAGCGCTCCCGGGGGGCGGAGATAATGGATCTTGCTGGTGGTCAGCCGATCCGGCGCCAGTAGGCGTGACAGGCCATAGGGAATGCCTGCCGCCGACAGGGAAGCGACGCCAAGGGCGAGACGCTTTATCACCTTTCTACGGTTCATGCTCATCCTCGGCATTTTCGTTGTGCGCGCGGCGATACTGCCGGCCCAGGTGTCCCGGACCCCGGTCGGGCTGATCCTTGGGTGTGACTTTGAAGACCAGGGCATCGGTTGGACACACCGCGATGCAGGCGGTGCAGTTGTTGCATTCCATGCCAAAGCCGTCGCGTAGCGGGTCGAGGCCGAATTCGCACACCGCGTTGCATTTCGCGCAATCGTTGCAGTCTTCGACGACACGCTGAATCCGCAATAGACGGAACTTGCCCAACAGGGAGTAGAGGGCGCCACCGGGACACAGGTAGCGACAGAAACCTCGCCGCGCCACCAGCAGGTCGAACAGCAGGGTGGCGGCAAAGAACACGGCGCCGACGCCGAAGCCACCGAGGGCGATGGCGTAATAGATTTCACGGCCGACGATGGCGGGCGGATAGATGGCGGCCACGGCGACGCTGCCCAGCAGGGGTGAAAGCAGTAGGCCGACAAACAGCACCAGATATTTGAACTTGCGGCTCATGCGGCGCTGGCCGGTGTGCAGGCCGATATTCCGCAGCCAGGCGCCGAGGGTGGTGTTGAGCTCATAGAGAAAGCTGGCGGGACAGATCCAGCCGCAGAAGAAGCGTCCCAGCAGCAGGGTCAGACCGATGGGGATCAGCGCGGTCAGCACAAAGGGCCAAAGCAGCTTGCCACTGGCGGCGATTTGCCCCGCCAGGGCCAGCGGGTCGCTCAGGTCGAGGCCGAACAGCCGCCCCGACCAGGTGGTGCCCTTGAGCAGATCCAGGTCGTTTTCGGGATCGCTGATGAAGGGGGCGGTGAGGGTCTCCATGCTGTCGTAGATCACCTTTTCCGAGGGGTAGAGCAGGTCGTAGGCGTGGGCGGCAATATAGGTCTGGTAGAGATGCAGGAACGGAATCAGGATCAGCATCAGGAACACGATGCTCAGGCTCAGCCAGCGCAGTTTGTTGAGGTGGCGCCAGAGGAAAAAGGGTTTGGAGTCGGGTGATGACATGGCGTTACCGTTCTTAGCTGTGGTGGGGAATGATTCTGATCGCCTGGGGGATCTGGATACACGAGCGTTCGCACAGGCCGCAGCCCACGCAGGCCTCGGAGACGTGGGGCTGTTCCAGCATGCCAACACGCAGGGCGATATCCTGTAACGGACAGGCCCGGTAGCATACGCCGCAGGTCTTGCCCTGGTAAGACAGGCACAGCGTTTCGTCCACGCGCGCCTGGCCCATGTCGACCTTGGCCATCACGTCTTCTGCGGTGCGGGGTATTTTGGGGATCGCCCCGGTGGGGCAGACATCACCGCATTTCATGCACAGGATACAGGCCTGTTCTCGCGGTGTGATATAGGGGGTGTCCAGGGAGGCGGTGCCATTTTCCATGCCAAAGAACTTGATGGCGCGGTTGGGGCAGGCTTGGCCGCAGAGGCCGCAGCGGATGCAGTGGTCGAGAAATTCATCCTCCTTGGGTGCTCCGGGAGGGCGCAGATAGCGTTGCCCACCCTGTTGTATGGCGGCGTCGGCCGTCGCCAACGGTAGCAGGGAGGCGGCCGTCCCGGCGACGGCATAACCAAGAAAGGCACGTCTTTTCATGAGTACCATCCTAAGACAGGTAATTGCTTTACCGCACTTTTCAACGGTTCACAGCTACTGTGTCGACTGAGGAAAAAAATGGCGCCCTTTTTGCAAAAGGCGCCATTTAAGCTTACTTCATTTTCTCCGTAATTGGATTGATTTCAATCATACTTTCTCAATACGACAAGCCAGTTTCTTGAAATCCACCTGGCCGGAGACGATGTCCCACACCCGGCTGGAAGTGGCGTTGACCAGCCACTTGTTCTTGCGCGGATCGGCACTGTCGGCCACCGACAGGTTCCACGGGCTGAACACGTAACCGCGTGGCACTGAGTTACGCGCCGGCCGCACCAGGCTGTTGGTGCCGACCTGGGCGCGTGCCTCGAAGTGGCCGCGACGGGTCACCAGCCGTACCTTGTCGCCATCCTTGATGCCAAGCTCGGCTGCATCCTCGGGGTGCATCTCGACGTACATCTCCGGCACCAGACGACGGGTGGTGGGGCTGCGGTTGGACTTGGCGGTGTGGAAGTGCTCGTACACGATGCCCAGTCCCAGCCAGTAGGGGTATTTGTCGAGGGGGATCTCCGACTGTGGTCTGCCACGGTAACCCGCATCGGGCAGATCCGGCGTCAGCGCCATGTCGCGGGCCTTCTTCAGCAGGTCGATATTGTCGATGGTGTACAGGCCTTTCTTCTGGCCGAACTCCATCAGCTGCTTGGTGATCTCCTCGCGCTGGGTGTAGTCCTGCTGCACGAACTTGAAGTGCATCTTGCCGTCCTTGGTGCGGAAGTTGCCATAGGGCTTGTCCTTCCAATTACCTTCCTGCCCCATGTAGCGACGCTTGGTACCACCGGCCTTGGCGATCTCGTAGGTGGGCGCCGGCCACTGGATGCCGCGCAGCTGGCGGATCTGTTCATAGGGGCTCAGCTTGTCCTTCTTCTCCACCGCGAGGATGCCGGTCAAGTCGGTATCGGTGTCCTCGGAGGCGCGGATGATGTCGCGGAAGATCTCCTCGGTATCATAACTGCCGTCGGGCATCTTCTTCCAAGGGAAGATCTTCTTCACGTCCAGGCCGAGGATTTCACCGATCTCCTTGCCCTTGTCGATGACCATGTCCAGGTCGGAACGGCAGCCGGGAGGGGCCTCGGCGGCCTTGTCGACAACATAAACACGGCGCTCGGAGTTGATGTAGAGCCCCTGTACCTCGCCCCAGGTTGCGGCCGGGAAGATGACATCGGCGTACAGATTGTTGGGGGCGTGGCGGTAGATTTCCTGGGCGACATTGAAGGTCTTCATCAATGCTGCACGCACCAGGTTGTTTGAGTCGGGCAGGTCGATGTGCGTCGCGTAGACAAAGAACATCGCCTTCACCTCCCCCTTTTGCGCCCGCTCCATCATGCCGACCGCGTAGCCGGGGTTCTTGGAGTTCATCGCCGTGCGCAGGTTTGCCTCCGGCACACCCCAGGCCTTGGCCATTTTGAAGCGATGCTTCTTGTTCTTCAATGGCTGGTTGAAGGGCAGACGACCGGTGAGACCGCCGGTAAAGCGCTCGCCCATGGCATTGGGCTGTCCCGTCATGGAGAAGGGGCCACAGCCGGGCTTGGCAATGTTGCCGGTCAAGGCGCACAGGTTGATGATGGCGATGACGTTGTGCTGGCCATGGATGTGCTGGTTGTAGCCGATGCCCCACATAATGACCGCACCGCCGTGACCGATACCCTTGGGATCCTTCTTGGCCCGGGCCAGACGTTTGCGCGTGGCGTCGGCATAGTAACGAGCCACCTCACGGATCAGATCGGGCGTTACCTCCTCGGAACCCATGCGATCCTGCACCTGTTCCGGGCTGTAATCCTTCAGCACGCCCTTGGTGTACTCCTCCCAGCCGGTGGTGTTGGCCTTCATGAAGTCCCAGTCGATGACATCAGGATGCTCCTTGAGCAACACATGCGCCATGGCATTGAGGAAGCTGATGTCGCCGTTGAGGGTGGGGACATGGAGTGAATTATCGGGATTGATATCCCGGTAACCCTGCACCGTGCCGGTGTTGCGGGGCTCGACGACAACCGTGGGGATGTCGTGCTTTTTTTTGTGATCTGCGATACGCCAGAAGACGATGGGATGCGACTCGCGGGCGTTATGGCCGAAGTGCATCACCATGTCGCTGAGTTCGAGATCCTCATAGGACAGCGGTGGCGTGTCCGAGCCCAGGGTCTTGAAATAGGCCGTCACCGCCGAGGTCATGCACATACGCGCATTGGCCTCGATGGTGTTCGAGCCCAGGATGCCCTTCATGAACAGATTCTCGAGATACTGTCCTTCCAGGGTCAGCTGCCCGGAGCCATACAGGCCGATGGAATTGCCGGTGTACTTTTTGGCGAAGTGGGCAATTTTGTGTGCTGTCATCATCGAGGCCTCGTGATAAGGCACGCGCACGAAGTGCTCCTCATCGAAGGAACCCTTGGTCTTACTGATGTACTCGAGATTGCCGTGTCCGGGCTTGTTCCACTCCTCCCAGACGTCCTTGCGCACATAGGAATCCCCTTGCAGACGATCCACATAGATAGGCTCGGCGGCGGTCAGGCCCTTGATGCACTGCAGGCCCTTGTTCGTGGGGTGGTCCTTGTCGGGACGCATGGAGACGATCTTGCCGTTCTCCACCTGGATCACCGTGCCGCAGCCCACGCCACAGTAGGGGCAGGCCGCCAGGGCGGTGGTGCGATTGAGGCTGGCCTCCGGTTTTGCCGGTGCGGCCTCCAGCTCGGGATTGTTGGAGACGAAGAGCCCGGCGCCGGCAGCGGAGCCGGTGATGAAAGCGCTTCCCTTGAGGAAGCTGCGGCGAGAAATTTTATTCCGTTTCATGATCTACTCCACAGTCGGTTAATGGGTTTGCAGGCTGCGGAGATAGACAATGATATCGTCTATCTCACGATCGTTCAGATCAGCCAGGCCGGCCGTCGGGCCCTGGAAACCGTGCATGGGCGTATTGGAACGCCCTATCTTGATGGTCTCGCGGATGAAACCGTCGGAGGCCTTGCTGAGGAAGCCGCTCTTGCCGATCGCAGTGCCGGAACCACCGGCCTCGTAACCCTCTCCCGCCATGCCGTGACAGGTCGAGCAGATTTGCTCATACCACTGTTTGCCAAACCGCGGATCACCAAAGGCATCCGGTTCCATGTTGACCTCGGCGGCGCGGTTGGGGAGTTTTTCAAAGGAGCGGAGGTAGGCAACGATGGCCTGAGCCCCCGATGTGCCCAGCATATTGAACGATGCCATGCTGGTGCCCATACGTCCGTCGCGGATAGTCTCGATGAGGAATTTGTCGGTTGCCGTACTGAGCAATTCCTTGTTTGTCAAAGAAGGTGCAATGCCAACCTGCCCGACACCGTTCTCCTGATGGCAGAAGATGCAGTTCTCTTCATAGAGCTGCTTTCCCATTTTGACCGCTGCATCCCCGGCTGCGGAAACGCTGGCTGAAAATGAGGCTCCCAATAAGACGATCAACAACGTTAATCGATTAGTTCTTTGGAATATCGGTAGTGCTTGCATACATTACTCCTCCTTAATGTTCTTTAGGTAACGATGCGAGTGCATGTTGAAATATTACCCAATTATTTAGCTATATTTTTTCATATAGTTGCTCAGGCAATGCCTCATCATAGAGACGAAAAATTCAATTTCATTGATCCTTATCAATCATAAGGGAACTGCTAACCCATAGTTAGACGGGTTGTGAATGTAGGATTAATTTTATTTTGTGAATGATCGCTGAACTCAAACTGAAGGGTAGATAAATGCCAGAGAATATGAATATTGTATTTATTTAATAATACTGTAAAAGAAAACAGTATACTGGTTGCACAAGCAGTCGTGTGTATGAAGGTAAGTGCAAATGATTCTCTTTTGTATGATTATATTATCTGGAGTATCAGTATATTTGCTGACTTCTGTGGGGGTTGTGGGCGTAGAGCTAAGGGTGTTTGTTTATTGTTGAGTTTGGGGTGAAGGTATTCAGAAAGGTATCTGCATTTATTCAATTGTTGATGGAATCCATTGACGTCAATACGGGTCATGAACGGAAATTTAATATCGCAGCATTTTGGTTATGTAAAAGGCGATTTATTGACCGCAAGGACGAGGGCTTGAGAAGGCGTCTTATGGGCTATTGTCTAAAGTTACCTTGGGGAGCCGCGCCGTTTGTCATGTCGGTGATGGCCGCCATGCGAGTTTTTTCCGACCTTCTTGGACTGGGCATGCGGCAGGACACGTAGCGCTGAATCAGCGTTTCTTGATTGGCTAGGCAAGGACTGCAGAGGGTGGAAGGCTGGGCTAGGTTTTTGTTGTGCCCAGAACCCTCGCCGGCATCATAGCCGGCGAGGTTGAATGAGAACGGTTCAGCCGCCGATCTTCGCCATGAAGCGTACTACCTGGGTGGGGCTTTCTTCGAAATAGTGGCGTTCCGGTTTTAGGGTCAGGGCATCGATGAGACATTGTTTCAAGGCATCATCGCTGATGCCCGCGCGGAGTTTTTCGCGCAACTCAATCTTGTGCTCGTGGCCCAGGCAAAGATACAGGGCGCCCGTCGCCGTCAGACGCACCCGGTTACAGGTCTCGCAAAAGTGCTGGGAGATGGGGGTGATGAAGCCAATGCGCAGGTCTGTGCCCTTGACCTGGAAGTAACGGGCGGGGCCGCCACCGGGCATGACGCCGGGAATCAGCTCGAACTGGCGCTGGAGCTTGTCCTCGACCTCCTGCAGCGGCAGATAGTGCTTGCTGGCGTCGCGGCCGGCGCTGCTCACCGGCATGGTCTCGATGAAGCGCAGGGTGAAGCCATGTTCAAGGCAGAAGGCGACCATGTCTTCAAACTCGTCGTCATTGATGCCCTTCATGGCCACCATGTTGATCTTGATGGGGGCGAGGCCGGCGGCCTTTGCGGCCATGAGGCCATCCAGGGTGTCGGACAGCCTGCCGCCATTGATGTCGTGGAAGCGGTCGGCATGCAAGGTGTCCAGGCTGACATTGATGCGCGCAACGCCGGAGCGCTTCAAGGTTGCTGCGTATTGCGCCAGCAGGCTGGCATTGGTACTCAGCGACAAATCCTCCACCCCGGGCAGACCAGAAAGGCGTGCGCTCAATTGGCACAGATCCTTTCGCACCAGTGGCTCGC
Source organism: Gammaproteobacteria bacterium (assembly GCA_011051685.1). Taxonomy (GTDB): domain Bacteria; phylum Pseudomonadota; class Gammaproteobacteria; order SZUA-152; family SZUA-152; genus SZUA-152. The sequence continues at coordinate 168 of DRKQ01000248.1, read as the reverse complement.
CCCCGGTGAGGCGAATGCGTTTCACGCCTAGCTCGGAAAAGGCGCCGACGACGCGGACGATCTCATCCTGGCTGAGGTGCAGGCTGCTGCAATCAAAGTCATTAAATCCCTTGGGCAGGCAATAGAAGCAACGGATATTGCATTTGTCGGTAACGGACAGACGCAGGT
>DRKQ01000247.1 GCA_011051685.1 Gammaproteobacteria bacterium | reverse complement strand
TCTGGAAAAAGATCTGGCAATGACTCTCGTTCTTGAAGCGTTCCACCAGGCCTTCGGTGGCCGGGATCAGACCCCGTTCGTCCATGCGGATGCGGAAATGGGAAAGCAATTCGCGCAGTTCGAAATTGGCTTCGTCCAGTCCCGTCTTGATGTCCTCGACCTCCTTGAGTGCCCCGGTTTTTTCCTTGTTTGATTTCTCGCAGCTGGCCAGGGTCTGTTGCAGCATGCTCACCCGGAAGCGCAGGCTGGCCAGAGTCTGGGCCAGGGAGTCGTGCAGTTCGTGGGCGAGCATGGTGCGTTCCTGCATGATGGACAGGCGGTGGGATTCGGCGTCCCAGTGCGCCTTGGTGATGGCCATGCTCAGGTGCTGGCCGATGTTGGTGAGGATGTCCTTGATGTCTTCCCGTTCGGCGAGGCCGAGTTTTTCCACGAACAGGTTGTAAATGCCCAGGGTGCGGTTGTTGTAGCGCAGGGGGATGGCGATGTTTTCCAGTTTGTCGCCGGGAAACAGCAAATCTCCGGCGGCATTTTCACAGTGCTCGAAGTGGTTCTGGCAAACCAGCATGTTTTCGGAAAACTCTTGTGCACACAGGCAGTGTTCAACGGGCATGGTGCGAATCTCTTCGAGGACACTGTCGTCCAGGCCCACGCTGCCCACCAGGCGCATCTGCCGGTCATCGGTCATCAGGCGCACGGTGCCGGCGTGGGCGTAAACGATCTCCGTGAGGGTGTTGAGATAGGTGTTGAGCAGTTCGTCGATATCCTTGGCGGTGTTACTGCGCGCCGCCACATCGTAGAGGATTTCCAGTGAGCGGGTCTTGCGTTGCAGGGTGATGGTCTGTTCCTTGACCCGCTCGTCCATCTCCCGTGTCAGGGTGCGCAGGGCATCACCCAGCTGGTTGATGTCGCTGGCCAGGGCGGAGAATTCTCCCTGCTCGGTGTCCGGTACGCGGGCAGAAAGGTCGCCTGTGCGCATGCGCTGCGCCCACTCACGAAGCTGTGCCAATGGCGTGAGCAGGTTTTTTTTCATGCATAGCGCGATGCGCGAGATCAGGAAGAAGCTGATGGCCGCCAGGATAATCTGACTGGCGGCCAGGGTGGACAAATGTTGCGGCCAGAAGTAGGCAGAAATGCTCGAGAGCAGGATACCGGTGAGGGCAATGATCAGCCCCACCAAGGGGCGGAACAGGCCACTGTGACTCAATGCCATGGGATGATGTGTGTGTTGATCCCCACGGTGGATCAACGGGGCAAGGGTGCGCCGTGGGTGGCTGGTGTTTTGTGAAGCGCTGTCTGCCATGGTGTGTGCCGGATGATGGGGTGTTGCTGACTTGGCCATGAATGGTTCAGTCCACCGCATCCTCTTCGGTGGGCGGTTTGTAGTTGGGATCGTTGGGGTTAAGGAAAATAAAGTGATGCTGGCCCGGTTCGATTTCCACGAAATCCAGATGGGCACCATTGAGCAATTCCAGGCAGTCCGGGCTGACCAGGAAGTCCACACCGTCATAGGTGAACTGGACATCGTCTTCCCTGGCCTCGTCGAAGCCCATTCCGTAGTTGACGGTTTCGTCGGCACTCATGTTGGCGGCGATGCGCAGGGCCATGCCATTGTTTTCATTTTCCTGCAGATTCAGTTTGATTTGTGCAATGGCAGTGGGGGAAAAGGTGATGATGTCCATGGGTACGGTCTCTGTTGGGTGAAAGATGATGTTGTGGGTTTAGCGGCCAGATTGAGATTGCCGGCGTACGAAGTCAACAAACTGAGTGACCCAGGGATTGCCGGCTACGTTGCGCATATGACTGTAATTGGCCTGAACGTTGCGATGGATTATACCATCATGGGTGCCGTCCACTCCTTGTCCACGCAATACGCGATAGGCAAAACGGGTGTCGGTGTTCAGTCTGCCCGCCGAGGAATAGTGGAATTCATGGGCGCAGAGGGGGCTGTGGTCGCTGGCTTTGGTGCCCCATAGGGCATCCCCGGTGGTGGCCAGACGCACATAACCGCGGCCCTGGGGGCGGGGATGCATGCGTGTGTCCATGGGTAGGGCGCCCACCATTTGACAGCGTTGTTCCTCCCATAGCAGGTGGCGGGACAGGTACATCAGCCCGCCGCATTCGGCGTACACCGGCAGGCCGGCCTCGATGGCGGCGCGGATTTCCTCGCGCAGGCGGGCGTTGGCCTGCAGGGCCTGCATCTGGGTTTCGGGAAAGCCGCCGCCGATGAACAGGCCATGAATGTCGGGCAGATGGGCGTCGTGCAGGGTGTCGATGGCCACCAGTTCGGCGCCGGCGGCGCGGAAGGCCTGCAAATCGTCGGGGTAATAAAAGCCGAAGGCGGCGTCCCGGGCGATGCCGATGCGCACGTCGCAAGGGGGAAGGGCGGTCTCCGTGGCGGGCCGGTGGGTCGGGGTGGCGGCCTGGCCGGCAATGGCCTGCAATTGATCGAGATTCACCTGCCCGGCAATGACCTCGGCCACGGCGTCGATCTGTTTTTCCACCGCCAGCGCCTCGTTGCTGGGGATCAGCCCCAGGTGGCGTTCCTGGATGTTGAGCAGGGGATCGCGATGCACGGCCCCCACCACGGGCACCCCGGTGTAGTGCTCGATGACGTTGCGCAGCTTGGCCTCGTGGCGGCTGCCACCCAGTTGATTGAGAATCACCCCGGCGATGTGGATGTCCTTGGCGAAGGCCTGGTAGCCGAGAATCAGCGGCGCGATACCGCGGGTCATGCCCTGGGCGTCGATCACCAGGATCACCGGTGAGTCCAGCAGGATGGCCAGGGCGGCATTGGAATTACTGCCGTCCAGGTCGAGACCGTCGTACAGGCCCTTGTTGCCCTCGATGAGGCTGAGATCGGCCCGCTCCGTGCGCTGGCCGAAGGCGTCGAGGATTTCCTCATGGCCCTGGGTGTGGAAATCCAGGTTGAAACAATCCCGCCCGGCGGCACGGGACAGCCACATGGGGTCGATGTAGTCCGGGCCTTTCTTGAAGGGTTGCACGGTCAGTCCACGCTGGCGAAAGGCGGCGCACAGGCCAATGCTTAATGTGGTCTTGCCCGAGGACTTGTGGGCGGCGGAGATGAACAGGTGTGCCATGGTGAAGCCTAACTGTGATTAGGCAGCAGTGCCGGTCAGGCGGCAGCGCCGAATTTACCCTTGTTGCGGGCCTCCCACAGGGCGCGGGCCTGGGTCTCGGCGTCGGCCATGTTGCCGGTGCGGCCCATCATTTTCAGGGCGATGGCCGTGGTGCCGATCACCGCGCCGATGCCGTATTCGTCGTCATCCTTGCCTTCCCAGGCGTCGCGCAGGCGCTGCACGTTCAACTCGGCATCCTTGACGTGACGTTTGTTATAGAGGGCCGGCCATTCCTCGTCGATCATTTTGCCGTCGTGTACGCTTTGCACCAGGCAGGGGGCATCGGGGTCGCGTTCGATTTCGCCACCGTCGCCCTTGATCACCGCCAGGTGGGGTTGACCCAGTAACAGTGCGGCCTCCTGATGCATGGGCCGGTAACCGGGATGAAAGATGCCTTGCATCACGTAGGGAGCATCGAAGGGGTTGAGCATGCGCGCGATGGTATGCACCGGGGAACGCAGGCCAAGCAGCGGGCGCAGTTCGATGATCTCGTGCAACTTGGGGCTCAGGTACTCTAAATCCAGATAGGCGAAACCGGTCTCGCGGATGCGCTGCGCGGATTCCTGCAGCGAAGTACACGGCGTGATGCCCAACGCGGCCAGCACATCTTTGGTGTACAGGCGGCCGGCGGTGTGGCCGCTGGCGCCGTGCATGAAAATGTTCACGCCGTTTTGCGCCAGCAACAGGGTGGCAAGAATAAACCAGGGCAGGTGGCGGCGCTTGCCGGCGTAGGAGGACCAGTCCAGGTGGATTTTCGGAGCATTTTCTGGAATCACCAGGCTTTCCTTCACGGCACGGATGAAGCCCGCCAGTTCCTCCGGGGTTTCTTCCTTGACCCGCATTAGCATGAGAAAGGCGCCCAGTTGTTCGGGCAGCACTTCGCCGGCGAGGATCATGCGAAAGGCCGCATAGGCCTCGTCCCGGGTAAGCGGACGTGAGCCGTTCTTGCCCTTGCCAAGGATGCGGACGTATTGTGCGAAGGGGTGTTCTTGTGACATCAGGGTAAAGATAAAAGAGAAAAGTTAAGACTGCAGGGGAAAGATGAAAGAGTAAAGATAAAAGTGAACGGCGCTCTTGAGGGATATACTTTTATCTTTCATCTTTTATCTTTCCTCTGCCGTGAAATGCGGATCCGTTTCTGCATTGCTGAGGCTGAGGGGAAGAAAACGCATGATCTTGATGGCCACCATGGCCATGGCCAGTGCCAGGGAAAAGCCCCCAATACCCAGCAGGATCTCCGGTACGGAAGGGTTATATGGGTTGATCACGCCATCGTTAAAGCTGCTGCTTACTTCCATGCCGGGGAAGAGCTGTAGCGGGAAGGCCTGCCCACCAATGATGATTACATACATCATCGCCAATCCACCGCCAATCACCAGTACCGAGGCAGTGGTGGCCCAGCCCACCGAAGCACGGAAAGGCGCCAGATAACAAATGGCCAGCGGCGCCAGGCTGCCTAGCAGGACATAACCCACCCAGAACAGGCCGGAATAGACATTGTTGCCTGCGAGAATAAAGTGTTCCACCTCGTGGTGTTCGGTGGCGTAGAGATTGGTGAGGTGAAACACCACCACGAAAAACAGACTGGCAGCCACAAAAAGTCCCAGCAGGCGTTGCAGACGATTCACCAGGTAATCCCCCAGCGGGCGGCCCGTCCAGCGGAAGCCGGCGAACAGTACCAGCAGGAAAATGGCGAGGCCAAAGGCAAAGGAGAAGACGATGAACATGGGCGCCATGATGGCGGCATCATAGGCCTGACGGGCAACGATAAAGCCGAAGATGGAGCCGGTGCCAGTGGTCAGAGTCAGGCGCCAGAGGAAGGCGACAAAGCCGGCCTTAGTACTATGCTTGTTGGCGGCCCGCGACATCATGGTAAACAGGTAGGCGGCGACGATCACCAGGAAGCCATTGTAGAGGATAATGTTCCAGGCGAAGATGGACTTGAAGTTATAGTAAGTCATGGCGACGATAAGCCGGTCGGGTCGTCCAAGATCCAGCACCAGTACGGTGAGTCCCCCCACCAGCAGGGTGATGGCCAGCAGGCCCGAGAGTCGCGACAGGGGTTTGTAGGCGGTCTTGCCAAACACGGAGGCCATGGAGGCCACGTTTAACGCGCCGGAGGCGGCGACAATGAGAAACACGGCAAACACATGGGGCATGCCCCAGACGATCTGGTTGTTCATGCCTGTGACCCAATGACCGTTGTGTTCCATGTAATAGGCCGCACCGAGGCCACTGGCCACCAGCAGGGCCAACAGGCCTAACAGGCTGTAGTAACCCGCGCTGGTGCCGGAAATCTCACGAAAGGTGGTTGGTTTCATTATTTTGCTCGTAGTTAAACGTAGTAGTTAAACCCGGTTGTTACTCAGTCCTTAGCACTCAGTCCTTAGCACTTAGCACTAGGATTAAATCCCTTGGTAACGCACACCCAAATCCAGACGCAGATCGCCGCGAATCTCGGTGGAAGGCTCGCTGGCCAGGCGCCGGGCAATCTCGCTGTTGGCGTCGTTGAGATTGCCGAAGAGGATGGCTTTTTCCTCGCAGGCTTCGGCGCAGGCGGGGATTTCATCCTTGTCCACGCGATGTACGCAAAGGTTGCAGCTTTCCACCGTACCTTTTCCGCGCGGCGCATATTCGCGCTGATGCTCCAGGTCTTCATGCACAAAGGAGCGTGCCTTGTAGGGACAGGCCATCATGCAATAACGGCAACCAATACAGATGTGCTTGTCCACCAGAACAATGCCGTCGGCACGTTTCATGGAGGCGCCGGTGGGGCAGACATCCACGCAGGGGGGATGGGCGCAGTGCTGGCACATCATGGGCAGGGACATGCTGTGATCGGTGCGTTTGTCACGCACCGTGACCTTGCGAATCCACTGTGCCTTCTGATCGGGCCGTGAATGCTGCTCGTCGGCGCTGCCACTGCCCCAGCCGTTTTCCTTTTCACAGGCGGTGACGCAGTCGTTGCAGTTGTCGGCGCACTTGTTGGTGTCGATGAGAAAGCCCCAGCGCACCTCGCTGCTGACAGGTTGATCATCCGGTTTGGCGCGGGCGACGCTGGTGAAAAATACTCCTGGCCCCAGGGTTGCCGCGCCCGCAAGGGCGGCGCCCCCACCGAGCAGCCTGCGGCGATAGGTGTCGATCTGGTTATCGTCCTGCTTGCGTTCCTGCGGGTTCATAGCTTCTCCCCCGTGGTCTTGTGACCACCCGGTACAGAGGTGTGGCACTGGAAGCAGTCGATCTGTACCGCGGCATAGTCGTGGCATTCACGGCAGAAATGTTTCGGACTTTTCACCGTCACCGGCTGGCCACCGGCGTCCTTGACCACGTGACAGGTGAAGCAGTTTTTCAGGCTGTGTTTCTTGGTGCGAATACCCCGGTGCATGGTTTCATCGCGCTGATGTAACAGGAGCTCCATGTGGTTTTTGCGCATGAAGCCGGTCTCTTCCACGCACTGATCGCCCTTGACGGCCTCGGGGATGTCAGGCACGGGGGCGCCGGCCATCACCGGCAAAGAGAAAAGCGCAAAGATAAGGGCGGCAGCCCAGAATCCTTGTCGTGTATGTCTTGACTCTTTCATCTGTTCCCTTTCCTCTTTGCTCTGCCTTTCTCCGCCCTTATTCACCCAGACCCATCTGGATGTAACCGGTGGGGCAGACATCGGCGCAGATATGACAACCGATGCATCTGGCATAATCTGTGGCTACATAACGGCCAATGGTGTGCTCGTCTTGCTTCACCTTGTAAACGGCATCCTGCGGGCAGTAGATCACACAGTTGTCGCATTCAAAACACACACCGCAACTCATGCAACGCTTGGCTTCCTCGATGGTCTCTTCCTCCGACAGGCCTTTCATGCGTTCCTCGAAGTGACCCAGCACCTCTTCCGAGGTGGGGACGTCTTCATGGCGTACGTGACGTTCGACATGTTCGAAGTGGCCGAGAAAGAGTTTGTCCGCAGAGATGATCTGCTGTGCGGAGCGATCTTCAAAGTTGTGGATGGCGAAATCCGCATCCGAAGTGCCGCGCAGACCACGGTCGATGCCACGCACCTTTTCATCGCCCTCGGGCTTGAAAGGGGCGGGTTCGTGATGGGTTTCACGCAGCTTGTTGAGCAGGTTGAAGTGATGTACGTCCACCTTCGGACGTTTGCCGGCTTCTTCGTGTTTCAGGTAATGGTCGATGCTTTCCACCGCCACCGAGGCCTGGCCGATAACGGTGGTCAGCAGATGGGGCTGGACGATATCACCGGCCACGAAGTAACCGGGTTTGTTGGGCACCTGGAAGTTGCTGTCGGCATCGATCAGGCCACGCTCGTTACCGAATTCTTCCATGCCCTTGAGGTTGCCGGTCTGGCCGATGGCGGCGACGATGAGGTCGGCCTCGATCTCGTACTCGGAACCTTCGATGGGCTCCATCTTGTTGCCTTCCCATTTCAGCTTGCGCACGCGCAGGGCCTTGGCGCGACCGTCGTCGCCCAGCACCACGGCTACCGGGTCGATGGAATCGATGATCTCCACGCCTTCGCGGGTGGCGTCGTCGATCTCGTGCTTGGCGGCGGTCATGTTGGCGATTTCGTGACGCGATAACAGGGCCACTTCGGCGCCTTCCTTGGAGGCAACACCGGCCACGTCGTGGGCGGTCTGGCCAAGGATGACATTTTCCGGGCGGTCGTTTTCATGGACGTTGGTGATCTTGCCGATGCGGCGGGCAACGGAGGCTACGTCAATGGAAGTATCACCACCACCGATCACGACTACCTTGCCGGCCACACCCTTCAGACGTCCTTCGTTGAAGGCGGCGAGGAAGGCCACACCGGTGAGGCAGTTGGGGGCTTCCTTGAAGCCTTCAATGGGCAGGTCGCGGCCGGTTTGGGCGCCGATGGCGAACAATACGGCGTCGAATTCTTTTTCCAGTTCTTCCAGGGTAACGTCTTCGCCCACGCGGGTTTTCAGACGGGTCTCCACGCCCATGTCGATGATGCGGTTCATCTCACCGTGCAATACATCGCGAGGGGTACGGTAGCCGGGGATGCCGTACATCATCATACCGCCGAGATCTTCGTGATCGTCAAACACCGTACAGGCATGACCTTTGAGGCGCAGCTGGTAGGCAGCGGCCAGGCCGCAGGGGCCGCCGCCGATGATGGCGACCTTCTTGCCGGTGTCTGCACCGGGAGTGAATTTCAGTCCGGCATCCAGGGCGCTGTCGCCGATGAACTGTTCCACGGCATTGATGCCCACAAAGTCATCTACCTGGTTGCGGTTGCAACCATCCTGGCACGGCGCGGGGCAGACGCGGCCCATCACCGACGGGAAAGGGTTGGCCTCGGTGGAACGGCGGAAGGCGTATTCCTGCCAGTCCATGCCTTCGGCGGGCTTTTCGATGCCCCGCACGATGTTCAGCCAGCCGCGGATATCCTCGCCGGAGGGACAACTGCCCTGGCAGGGAGGGGTCTGCAACACATAAGTGGGGCACTTGTAGGAATGGTCAGCCTTGAAAATCTGTTGATTCCAGCTGTCTACCCTGTTGTCGCCATCTTTGAATTTGCGGAAGGTATATTCTTTTTTCACTTCATCTGCCGGCGTAGCCATAGCGTCTGTCTCCTAATCCACTCGTGTCGATTGGTTTCTAAATCTCTTTTCTCATTTATCGGGTGGGTGTAACCCACTCAACTCAGTCCTTGGTCCTAAACCCTCAGTCCTACTCTTTTGTTCCCAGCTGAATGGCATCCCCCACCACGTGGTGCAGACTGGTGATCATGCTCATGGGGTTGTTGTAGTAGGGTAGCGTTTTTGCAAACTGCGTCTTGCAGATGGCGCAGATGGCCACCAGGGTGTTGACGTCGTGATCGTCCACCACCTGTTTCAGCGCTTGCATGCGCGGCATGGCGCCCTTGACCCGCAACTCCATCAGATCGTCGGTCAGCAGACCACCGCCGCCGCCACAGCAGAAGGTGTTTTCATGGATGGTTTCGGGGGCCATGTCGAAAAAGTTGTTGGCCGCCGCCTTGATCACCTCGCGGGGCAGGATGAACTGCCCGCCGGGCATGTCGCCCATGCGTGAGGCGCGTGCCACGTTGCAGGAATCATGGAAGGTGATACGCCGGTGGTCATTGGCCTCTTTGTCAAGATTCAACGCGCCACGCTGGATCAGGTCGTAGGTGAACTCCACGATGTGCTGCGGCGCCGGGTATTTGGGATCCAGGAAATCGAAGGGACCCGCCAGGGTGTTCCAGAAACTGTAAGCCACGCGCCAGGCATGGCCGCACTCGCCGACGATGATGCGCTTGACGCCCAGGTCGATGGCCGCATCGCGGATACGCATGGCGACCTTTTTCAGGTTGTCGCCACTGCCGATGAACATGGAGAAGTTGGCGGCCTCCGAGGCATAGGAGGACAGGGTCCAGCTGATGCCGGCCTGGTGGAAGACCTTGGCATAACCGATGAGACCGTCGATGTGGGGCTCGGCGAAGAAGTCGGCGGAAGGGGTGATCAACAGCACGTCCGCACCCTTCACGTCCAGCGGGAAACGAATGGCGACGCCGGTATCCTCTTCCACGTCTTCTTCCAGGCCCTCCAGGGTATCCGCCAGGGCGGGCTCGGGCAGGCCGAGATTGTTACCCACCACGTGTACCTTGGCGAGGATTTCGTTGCAGTATTTTTGACCCAGGCCCACGCTGTCCATGATCTCGCGCGCGGCCATGGAGATTTCCGCGGTGTCGATGCCGTAGGGACAGAACACGGAGCAGCGGCGGCATTGCGAGCATTGATGGAAATAGCTGTACCACTCGTCCAGTACGCTCTTGTCCATGTCGCGGGCGCCCACCAGCTTGGGGAAGTGCTTGCCGGCGAAGGTGTAGTAGCGGCGGTAGATGCTGCGCAGCAGATCCTGGCGCGCCACGGGCATGTTCTTCGGGTCTTTGGTGCCAAGGAAATAGTGGCACTTGTCTGTGCAGGCGCCACACTTCACGCAGGAGTCGAGGAAGGTGCGCAGGGCGCGGGAACCGTCCACCAGTTCACCCAGTCGGGTGACGGCCTTTTCTTCCCAGTTGTCTACCAATTCGCCGGGGTAGCCAATGCCTTCGTTGTGCGCCGGTTTGGCCACAAAGGGACGGCTGTGGGCCATCGCTCCTTCCTCATACTTCGGGGGAGGGTCGATGACCGCAATGTTTTCAAACAACTCAGGCGTGTCAAATTTGGCGGCCACGTATCAAATCTCTTTTTGCGTTTTTTTGCGTTGTTTTGTAAGTGTTTCGTAAATCAAGTAGCGTGTTCTATTCCGCCGTCCAGCCCGCCGTGTGGCGAACCTCGCGCGGGTTGTCCACCTGGTTGCGTGTGGGCATGAAAAACAGCCCCGGCACATGCAGTAGCTTGCTGATGGGGAAGACCACCATCAGGATAAGCACCAGAGTCAGGTGCACGAGTAAAAAGCCGTCGCTGGGCAGGGGTTGCAAATCGAAATACATCAGTCCCTGGACAAAGGCCTTGAGCGAAACGATATCCGTGTGTGAGACAAACTTGATGCCCAACCCGCTGATGCCAATGGCCACCAGCAGGGCGAGCATCAAGTGGTCGGAGAGGTTGGTGATGTAACGCACACGATCCACCAGAAAACGCCGCGCCCAAAGCCCAGCAAGCCCGGCAAGCATGGCAAAGGCGGCGTATTTACCAAAGGGTTGGATCAGTGCCACCACGGTCCACACTGGCTCCTGGAAATAGCGCAGGTGACGCAACAGCACCAGGGCGAGGGCGACATGAAATACCCAGCCAAACAGCCAGGTCCACTTGTTGGATTTGAACAGGCTCTGAAAGACCGTGACTTCCTTGGTCATGCGCCAGACCACGCCCGCCTTGGTGATGGGTGCCGGGGTGGTGGGGATCTTCAAAGGTGCAGGGGTGCGCGCATAAATGGCGATTTTACGTCCCACGCCGACAATCAAGAGTAATGTCGCGGCGTAAAAAAGGATGGCATAAATCACTGATAGCATCATGGATCAACCCAGCGTAACTGTAAAAAGTGAATGTTTGTCAGCAATCAGACGCTGACTTGTGCTGATAAAAAACAGCATGCTTGGCTGGCCTCGAAGCGGGGACAAACAGGCTGTTTTTTACCAACTCTTCGTTGGTGTTGTCTCTGGATCTGTCAGGCCGGCAAATGCCGGCCTGACAGGCCACGAGATGTTACAGGTGAGTAATTAAACGCAACCTGTGGGCTTGGGCAGGCCGGCGATCTTACAGGCCTGCTTGGCCGGCCCGTAAGGGAACAGCTCGTACAGGTACTTGCTGTTGCCCTTGTCCTTGCCCAGTTTTTTGCCGATGGCTTTGGTCAGCACGCGCACGGCAGGGGCGATCTGGTATTCGTCGTAATATTCACGCAGGAAGTTCACCACTTCCCAGTGATTGTCGGTCATGTCCAGGTTTTCCGCCTCGGCGATGGCCTTGGCAATGTCCATGTTCCATTCGTCGCGGTTTTCCAGGTAACCCTCTTCATCGGTTTCGACGGTCTTTCCACCTACTTCTAAGGCCATTTTCGTTCTCCTTCAGTTTATCTTTTGTGAGTCGGTTGCTGTTAACGTAATACAATCAGAGCCAGGACTGAGTGACATCATGCTCGGTAACCAGGGTGACAAAACCATTGTAATCGATGATGTTGATGCCATCGATAATCCGTGCTTCATCGATGCCCCTGGCTTTAAGGTCGGGTCCCATGACGTAAAAGGAAATATCTCCCATTGCGTCAGTCACCATGCCCGATTTCTGTGTGCCCTGCATGGCGCCATAGACGCCGTCCTCGATCATCAGGATGGCATTGCCTTTCACGGCATGCTTGATGGCGGATTCCAGGGCAATGCGCTCGAGAGGCGATTTGTTGACGGTGTGTAACTGTGACATATCATCCTCTCCTTAAAAACTTAGAATAACGTCGGACTGTTCCATGATTTCGGCCATCTCGGCGGCGGAAACCACCTTGATGGAGTCCTTCTCGGCCCAGTCGTCGTCTTCGTCTTCGTAAGTCAGTGGCAGCAGGTCGTCCAGCGTCAGGCCACGGGCGTCCAGTGACTCTTTCTCAACATAGATCTTGTTGACGTCGTAGTCACCCAGGGCCTTGTAGGTGGGCGAGAAGTTTTTCATGCCCACTTCCCCGGTGTCCTGCCCCTTGGTGAGCTGGAACACGCCATCGTCCAGGAAGGCCAGGGCCACGTCCTGTTCGAAAGCGGCGCCAATCAGCACCACCTCCAGGGACTCCAGGGCGTAAATGGTGCCGTAAGGCGCCTTACGGTTGACATACAGGAATTTTTTTACATCAGACATTGCAGCGTTCCCCTTTAGTCGCCAAAGGTGACCAGACGGTCACTCTGGATGCCGGCTTCGATCAACTGACCGAGGCCCGAGATTCGAAAGCCCGGCGCAATGTTGTCGGCATCTTTGCCGTTACGCTTGGCCTCGTCCGGGTCGGCAATGCCGCGGCGTTGTGCCGCGGCCACGCAGAGCACCAGATCCAGATTGTGTTCCGCGGCCAGTTCCGACCAGCGGTTGACGATGTTGCGGTCATCCTGCGGCGGGGTGGCCAGACGTGTGCCGTTGTTGACACCATCGTGGTAGAAGAAGACGCGAAAGATTTCGTGTCCACCTTCCAGCGCCGCCTTGGTGAAGTGGTACGCCGTGTCCGACGCCTGATGGGTGTATGGACCCTCACTGATCATTACGGAAATTTTCATCGCTACCCCGTCCTTAGAATCGAATGTGGGTGGAAGCGTTGAGGGTCTTTCGGGCACCGGTCCAGTTGTCGATGTGGAACTTTGTGAACGGCAGTTCGGTCAGCTCGAAGAAGCGCGGCCAGCCGATGCGTTCGATCCAGTCACCGATGCGTTCCCAGTTCTTGGCGTCGGCCTTGTAGGTGCTGAGGATCTTCTTGACGATCTCGGACACTTCCGGCCAACGCGGCGGATTGTTGGGTACACCTGCGGCCACCAGTTTGTGGAACATGGGCTTGCTACGGGCGTTGGAGTGCTTGCCGCCCACCCAGATGGCCAGCTTGGAGTGATCGGGATCGTTGATTTGCATGGGCGGGCAGGGCGGGAAGCAGGCGCCGCAACAGATGCACTTCTTCTCGTCCACTTCCAGGGAAGGTTTGCCGTTGACCATGGCGGGGCGAATGGCCGCCACCGGGCAACGGGCCACCACGGAGGGACGTTCGCAGACGTTGGCCACCAGGTCGTGGTTGATCTTCGGCGGTTTGGTGTGCTGCACGTTGATGGCGATGTCGCCCTGGCCGCCGCAGTTGATCTGGCAGCAGGAGGTGGTGATGTGCACGCGGTTGGGCATGTCTTCCTGCTTGAACTCGTCGTACAGCTCGTCCATCAGGGCCTTCACCACGCCGGAGGCGTCGGTGCCGGGGATGTCGCAGTGCAGCCAGCCCTGGGTGTGGGAGATCATGGTCACCGAGTTGCCGGTGCCGCCCACGGGGTAGCCGGCGTCTTCGAAGGCGTCGATCAGCGGTTGCACCTTGGCCTCGTCGGTGACGGTGACTTCCATATTGGAACGGATGGTGAAGCGCACGTGGCCATCGGCATATTTGTCGATGATGTCGCACAGCAGGTTGATCTCGTACGGACCCAACTGGCGCTGGGTGCCCACGCGCACGGTCCATACCTCGTCGCCGCTCTTGGCCACGTGATGCAGCACACCGGGACGCGGGCGGTCGTGATAGGCCCAGTTGCCGTAGTTCTTGATGTAGGCCGGATGCATGTACTGGAATGCGTCGGGTACACCACTCTCGATGGGAAAGCGTGGTTGTTCGCTCATGTTTTAATCTCCAATAATCGAAAATATGTTGATGGGTTAACAGCCGTGCAAGGGGATTAACCCGCTTGACGCGCTTTCCACTTCTCGGCTTCCTCGTCCCAGGTGTCCATGCGCACGTAGCTGGACTGGCGGGCTTCGGAAATCATGTTGGGGTCCACGTCGATATCGATGCCTTCGAGGAAGTTCACCAGGCCGATGCGGTCGATGGTCTCACCCACACGCTCGTGCTCCAGGGCATTTTCTGCCCAGAAATCAATGATTTCCTCGGAAAGCTCAACAAGCTTTTCGTAATCTTCTTCGGTTTCCAGCTTCATGAAGGGGACGATCACGGTACCCATGGTGTCGCCGATCTTCAGGGTGCGCTTGCCGCCGAGGAGGATGGTCACACCCTTGTCGTCACCCACGCTGAGGGCCTTGGTCATGACGTTGATGCAGTGCATGCAGCGTACGCAGTTGCGGTTGTCCACTTCGAGGGTATCGTCGTCTTTCAGGGACAGGGCGGACGTGGGGCACATGCTGACCACGGAGTCCACTACATACTGACGGCCCTTTTCGGCGATGAATTTCTTCACTTCCTCCTGATCCACTTTCATGTCGTCGCGCCAGGTGCCGATGACCGCGAAATCGGAACGCTGAATGGAGTTCATACAGTCGTTGGGGCAACCGGAGACTTTGAATTTGAACTTGTAGGGCAGTGCGGGACGGTGCATATCATCGAGGAAATTGTTCACCAGCAGACGGTGAATCTTCTGTTCGTTGGCGCAGGACTGCTCGCAGCGCGCCGCGCCCACGCAGGACATGCCGGTGCGCACGCAGGGACCGGCGCCGCCCAGGTCCCAGCCGTATTCGTTGATTTCATCGAAGAAATGCTGGGTATTCTCGGTGGTGGTGCCGATGAACATGATGTTGCCGGTCTGGCCATGGAAGGCGATGAGGCCGGAACCGTATTTGTTCCAGGAGTTGGACAGCTGACGTAGCATGTCCGTGGTGTAGTGGTTGCCGGCGGGGGGTTGCACACGCAGGGTGTGGAATTCCTTGGCCTCGGGGAACATGGGGGTGCCGTCCTCGTTCATCAGCTCGGTGAAGCGGGGGATGATGCCGCCGCCGTAGCCAAACACCGATACCGTGCCACCCTTCCAGTAACCCAGACGCGTCTCGTAGGAGTGCTCCAGCTGACCCAGCAGATCCACCATCATGTTGCCGTATTTTTCTTCCATGGCCAGACGCTTGAGGCCGGTGACAAAGCTCGGCCAGGGACCGGATTCCAACTGGTCGATCATTGGCGTCTTGTGGAACGGCTTACTGGATTTTTTCTCCTTGGGGAGGTAAGTGCTGTGTTTTTCGGGATTTTTCGGTGTTTGCTCGGCCATGGCCCAGGTCTCCTCGATTGAATTCGACGTCAAAAATTCGTTAAGCAAAATACGGCGTTTAAAGGTGATGCGTGCTGCCAGCTAACGGTCTTTCCGCGGCTACCCTGCTGGGTGTGAGGCGGTGCTCCCGTTCATTGATCCGGAGTGTATGAGACCCACGCCAAGGTGCAAATGGCTCCAAGGGGAGAGGTGTCGTTTTTATGGCTATCCCATTGGTGATAGGTGTGCCCCGGTGTCTTCCGCGCCCCTGGACGGCAGCCCCTACAGCCTGCTACACCTTGCCTGGCACAAGGCCAGAAAAGGGCCGCGGTTCTTTTTTTCTGTCATCAGCGGTGCCGGCGGCGCAGGTTGTCATCTATCTCAAACGGAATCTGCACGCCTTGCGTCACATAATGTAGACTAATTTTTGTGATGTTACCAGATAATAATATGGTTATATGTTAATTTACTGTTAGCATCCCAGGCCACCCATTGTCGGCATGATCTGGGTGGACTTTAGACATTGAATGCTTCCTTTAGTACAGGACAATTAGTACAGGACAATGCGCAGGACACAACACGGGACAGGACAAACAAGGTGCCAGCCGTAACACCCTATTCGCAACTTAGCAGCGCTGTTTTACCAGCGGAGAGCCCTTTTGATCTCCACAATTCTCGGGCCTATGCCGCGTGGCGCGAGCAGAAGCTGGCACGGTTTCCGCGAAGCCTGGCGGATCTGCGTGTCAGGGTGGCCAACCTCCAGGCCTTGAGCGAGGCGGAGTGCGCAGCGATCCGGGCGGCCTGCGGGTGCGCCAATATGGCCATTTATACCAGTGTGCGGCCGGCAGGCAATGGCGAGCCGGATGCCTCACTGGTGGCCGCCATGGGCAGACAGTTTGGCTTGCGTCGGCTGGATCAGAATCTTTATGCGGACGATACCGGGATTTCCGCCCTGCAAGTGTCCAGCAAGCGTCGCCAATACGAGTACATCCCGTACAGCAGCAAAGGCATCAGCTGGCATACCGATGGTTATTACAATCCCCCCGAACGGAAGGTGTGCGCCATGGTCTTGCATTGTGTGCGTCCTGCGGCAAAAGGGGGTGAAAATACCTTGCTGGATCACGAGATGCTCTATCTACAATTACGTGACCAAAACCCCCGGTACATCGCCGCCCTGATGCAGGAGGATGTGATGACCATTCCCGCCAATATCGAAAACGGGGTGGAGATCCGCCCGGCGCAGAGTGGCCCCGTATTTTCCGTGGACGCCGCCAGCGGCCGCTTGCACATGCGCTACACTGCCCGTACCCGCTCCATTGTCTGGAAGGACGATGCGGACACCCGGGCGGCCGTGAGTGCACTGGAGGCCCTGCTGGCCGGCGAGTCGCCTTATGTGTTTCATACCCGTCTGGCGGCCGGGGAGGGCATCATCAGCAACAATGTGTTGCATACCCGCACGGCCTTTGAGGACGAGCAACAGGCGGGGCAGGGGCGGTTGATCTATCGCGCGCGTTTTTACGATCATGTGCAATGAAACAGGGTAAATATTACAGGAACAGGCAAGATGATCTACTTGAGTGAAGTATTGATTCAAAATCCACAGCTGGAATCCTTTGTGCAATTGCTGGAGGTTATTGAACAAAAGGCCCAGTCCGGTGAGATTC
>DRKQ01000246.1 GCA_011051685.1 Gammaproteobacteria bacterium | reverse complement strand
CCCGCGAAGAAGAGGCGCGCAAGGCAGAGGCCGAGGCCCGCAAGCGCGAGGAAGAGGAAGCCCTGAAACAGGCCGCCGCTGCCGCGGCCGCACCACCGGTGCCTCCGCCTGCGGAGAAGAGTGAAAAACGCGGCAAGCGCGGTGACAAACACAGCAAGGCCGAGAAAGAGACCAAGTATGGCCGCAAGGAATTGCACGTGGATGCGAGCAAATCCGGGCGGCGCAAGAAGAAACCCCGTCGCGCCGGGCGCAGCGCGGTGTCCAGCAGCAGCGGCGAACATGGTTTCGAAATGCCCGTCGCGCCGGTGGTGCGTGACGTAAGCATCCCCGAGACCATTACCGTGGGTGAGCTGGCGCAGAAGATGGCGGTGAAGGCCGCCGAGGTCATCAAGGTGATGATGGGTATGGGATCCATGGTGACCATCAACCAGGTGCTGGATCAGGAAACCGCCACCATTGTCGTGGAGGAGATGGGCCATAACGCCATTCCGGTGAGCGACAATGCCATCGAAGAGAGCATTTCCCAGGCAAGTGCAGAAGAGGGTGAAAAGGTCACGCGCGCGCCAGCGGTGACCATCATGGGGCATGTCGATCACGGCAAGACCTCATTGCTGGATTACATCCGCAAGTCCAAGGTGGCCTCCGGCGAGGCTGGCGGCATCACTCAGCACATCGGTGCCTACCGGGTCGACACGGACCAGGGCCCCATCACCTTCCTTGATACCCCGGGACACGCGGCGTTTACCGCCATGCGCGCCCGCGGCGCCCAGGCCACGGATATCGTGGTGCTGGTGGTGGCCGCCGATGACGGCGTGATGCCGCAGACCAAGGAGGCCATCCAGCACGCCAAGGCGGCGGGTGTGCCCCTGGTGGTGGCCATTAACAAGATCGACAAGGAAGACGCCCAGCCGGACCGGGTCAAGCAGGAACTGGTGGCCGAGGAGGTGGTGCCGGAAGACTGGGGTGGTGACACCCAGTTTGTGGAGGTCTCCGCCCATACCGGCCAGGGTATCGATAAGCTGCTGGAGGCGATCTTGCTGCAGGCCGAACTGCTGGAACTTACTGCGGTGAAGGACGGCCCGGCCCGTGGCGTGGTGATCGAATCCCGCCTCGACAAGGGCCGCGGCAGCGTGGCCACGGTACTGGTGCAAAGCGGTACTCTGCACAAGGGTGACATGGTGCTGGCCGGGCAGGAATACGGCCGGGTGCGCGCCCTGCTGGACGAAAACGGCAAGCCCATCGACGAGGCCGGTCCGTCCACCCCGGTGGAGATCCTCGGCCTGTCCGGCACCCCCAGCGCCGGCGATGAGATGCTGGTGGTGGAAGACGAACGCAAAGCACGGGAAGTGGCGCTGTTCCGCCAAGGCAAGTTCCGCGATGTGAAACTGGCGCGCCAGCAGAAGGCCAAGCTGGAAAGCATGTTCGAGCAAATGGAAGAGGGCGAAGTGAATACCCTCAACCTGGTGGTGAAGGCAGACGTACAAGGCTCGGTGGAGGCGCTCACCGAGGCGCTGACCAAGCTGTCCACCGACGAGGTGAAGGTGAAGATCGTCGCCAGCGGCGTGGGTGGCATTACCGAGTCGGACGTCAACCTGGCGGCGGCCTCGTCGGCGGTGATCATCGGCTTCAATGTGCGCGCCGACGCCTCGGCCAAACGCCTCATCGAGGAAGAGGGCATCGACCTGCATTATTACAGCGTGATCTACGATGCCATCGATGAAGTGAAGAAGTCGCTGAGTGGCATGCTGGCGCCGGAATTCAAGGAAGAGATCATCGGCCTCGCCGAGGTGCGCGATGTATTCCGGTCGCCCAAACTGGGCGCCATCGCCGGCTGCATGGTTACCGAGGGCGTGGTGAAGCGCAACAATCCCATTCGCGTGTTGCGTGACAACGTGGTGATCTACGAAGGCGAGCTGGAATCCCTGCGCCGTTTCAAAGACGATGTGCAGGAAGTGCGCGCAGGCACCGAGTGCGGTATCGGTGTGAAGAATTACAACGATATCAAGCCCGGCGACCAGATCGAGGTGTACGAACAGGTAGAGGTCAAGCGCACGCTGTAATCACCAACGGGGTGATTGCAGATTGCGGGCATGACGTCGCGGGGTAAACAGACATGGCCAAGGAATACAGCCGCACCCGCCGGGTGGCGGACCAGATCCAGCGCTACATGGCCGAGCTGATCCAGATGGAGTTGGGCGACCCGCGGGTGGGCATGGTTACCGTCACCGGCGTGGACGTGACCCACGAGTTTGAGCGGGCGCGCATCTATTTCACCGTGCTGGATGAAAACCTGGCGGACAAGGAGCAGGCGCAAAAGGCCATCGAGTCCTCCACCCGGGCATTGAACAATGCCGCGGGCTTTTTACGCTCGGCCCTGGCGCGGCGTCTCAAGTTGCGCACCACACCGCAGCTGGAATTCATCTACGATGTCTCCATGGAATACGGCAATCGCCTGTCGGACCTGATCAAACAGGCCGCCGCCCCGGTCAGGGACGAGGAATCGGCCAACCCTCCGGCTGATCCGCCGTCGGAAAATACGTAATCATTTTTTCACTGGAGAATTCTCGTGGCGCGACGTCGTGACCGTGGCCGAAACGTAAATGGTGTACTGCTGCTGGACAAACCCACCGGCATCACCTCCAATGCCGCCCTGCAAAAGGTCAAGCGCTTGTTCAATGCCAACAAGGCGGGACACACCGGCAGCCTCGATCCCTTGGCCTCGGGCCTGCTGCCCATCTGCCTGGGGGAGGCGACGAAGATTTCCGGCTTTTTGCTCTCGGCGGACAAGGAATACCACGCGGTCTGCAAGCTGGGGGTGACCACTGACAGCGGCGATGCCGATGGCGAAGTGCGCGAGACCCGGCCCGTGGGTGGGATCAGCGTCGCCGAGGTGCAGGAGGTGCTGGAGGGTTTCCTGGGCCAGAGCCAGCAGACCCCGCCCATGCATTCCGCCATCAAGCGCAATGGCCAGCCCCTGTACAAACTGGCCCGCGAGGGCGTGGAGGTGGCGCGGGAACCGCGGGAGATCACTATTCATTCCCTGGACCTGATCCGCCTCGAGGGCGACGAGCTGGAACTGGCGGTGCGCTGTACCAAGGGTACCTACATCCGCGTGCTGGCCGAGGACATCGGCGAGGCCCTGGGCTGCGGCGCCCACGTGTCGGCCTTGCGGCGCACCGGAGTCGGCGCCCTGCACGATCAGCCCATACACACCCTGGAGGAATTACAGGCCGTGGACGCGGAGGGTGGCCCCGCGGCCCTGGATGCCCTGTTGCTGCCCATGGAATCCACCCTGCCGGACTGGCCCCAGGTGCGGCTGTCCGAGGACGCCAGTTTTTATCTCTGCCAGGGCCAGCCGGTATTCGTGCCACAGCTCAAGGACCGCGGCTGGGTGCGCCTGTATGCTGGCAACGAGCGTTTCCTCGGTCTGGGCACGGTGCTGGATGATGGCCGGGTGGCGCCCAAGCGGCTGCTGAGCAATCGCTAGCCCGGAAGTTGCACGAAGACGCTGCCAAATACAAACAAGCTCATGTTTACACAGCAATTATCCGGACTATTAGCGCGTAACGAACTGTCACCGGAACGCTATACTGGCGTCTGCACGCCTGGCGCGCCCGATCGCACCACTTTTCACTCAAAGCGTAGCAACAACTACGCTTTTCCCTCCAAAGTGGCACGCTCGAACACGCCAGACGCACATCCATCCGGTATCTTCATACAACTTCCGGGCTAGCCTT
>DRKQ01000245.1 GCA_011051685.1 Gammaproteobacteria bacterium | reverse complement strand
TTTGAGGGAAGCTGCTCCTAGTACGAGAGGACCGGAGTGGACGATCCTCTGGTGTTCCGGTTGTCACGCCAGTGGCATTGCCGGGTAGCTATGATCGGACAGGATAACCGCTGAAAGCATCTAAGCGGGAAGCCCCTCCCAAGATTAGATCTCACTGGAGCCTCGAGCTCCCTGAAGGTCCGTCGAAGACTACGACGTTGATAGGCTGGGTGTGGAAGCGTAGTAATGCGTGAAGCTAACCAGTACTAATTGACCGTGAGGCTTGACCATATAACACCCAAGTGGTTTGCTTGGTGGTTATATCGCGACATGATGAATATACCCCTTAGCGCAACTTCCCGAATTTTGCTGGAACGCAGGGAAAGAGAAAAGATACAAGATAAAAGAGGTCATTCGACTTTTATCTTTACCCTTTGCTCTTTTCTCTCGCTGAAAGCGATACAAGTTTTCCTGGCGGCCATAGCGGAGTGGCACCACCCGATCCCATCCCGAACTCGGAAGTGAAACGCTCTAGCGCCGATGGTAGTGTGGGGTTTCCCCATGTGAGAGTAGGTCACCGCCAGGTTTTATTCAAAACCCCCGACATTCAAGTGTCGGGGGTTTTTCTTTTGCTGTGTGGGAAAATTCCCTGCGCTGACTATTCTGCTGTTTCGGGCAGATTTCTCTTTTGCAGAACAAGTCTGTCCTCCAGATTTTGTTGTATTACCCTTGACGCAACTGTGTCGAGGTGGCGAAGTCCCTTTGCTGACATGGGACGTTACAAGAATTTTCCTGCAATTCTCTATCTGGCGGTAAAATAAGGTAGAATTTTGCCGACAATAGTGTGTGTACTGAACTGCGCTTGCTCACGGGGTGAGGGTGTGCTCTGAGGTGCATTTTCTGTACAGCAGGTTAGCTGTGGGTAGCGACGCGCAGTAAATCGAGCCAAGGGTTGAGTTATTCTAGGATGTCCGAACAAGCTACTGTCGATTTGATCGAGTTTTCCTCGCTGGTGCCTATTAAGGCGCTGGGCATGGAACATTGCCGGGAATTACTTGCTCAATCCGAGGTGGTTGCCTTTGCCAAGGGCACGATCATTTTTGAGCAGGGTGATGTTTCCCAAAGCATCGTGTATGTGATGTCAGGCGACGTCGAATTGCTGGTGGACGGGCAGGTGGAAAAGCACATTAGGGGGGGCACGCGTCTTGCCAAGCTCCCCCTGGAGCAGGCGGAACAATGCCAGCACACGGCCCGCGCTTTGACAGACGTTGTCTGTGTCCGCGTGGATCAGAATGCACTGGATATCATGCTCACCTGGGATCAGTCCGGCGGCTACGAGGTACAGGAACTGGATGAAAGCGTCAGGGCAGAAGATGATGACGACGGTGACTGGATGGCCAGACTATTGCAGGCCAAGGTGTTTCACCGCATCCCGCCGGCCAATATTCAGTCGATCTTTATGAGCATGGTGACCGAGCATTTTTCCGCTGGAGAAAGTGTGATCCGTCAGGGAGAGGAGGGGGAGCATTTCTATATTATTCGTGAGGGCCAATGTGAGGTCAGTCGCAAGACCCGCAAGAATCCTGAGGGAATGGTGTTGGCCACCCTTTCGGTCGGAGACAATTTTGGCGAGGAAGCGCTGATCTCCGGTGGCAAGCGCAATGCCTCGGTGACCATGCTCACCGATGGGGTGTTGATGAGCTTGTCAAAGGCTGATTTTCTCGAGTTACTCAATGAACCATTGCTCAAGTGGGTGAGTTTCCGGGAGGGCAGTGAACTGGCCGCGGATGGTGCGGTGTGGATCGATGTGCGCCTGCCAGCCGAATACAAGGCGAGACACATCCGAAAAAGTATTAATATTCCACTCCCTCTATTGCGCACCAAGCTGGAAAAGCTGGATCCGGAGCGGCGATATCTCCTGTATTGCGATTCGGGCCGGCGAGCCTCCATTGCTACCTACCTGCTGTCACAAGAGGGTTTTGATGCCTTCGTACTACTGGACAGCCTGGATAATCTACCCGATGTGGAAATGGAGTAAACCTGGCTGCCGCAGCCAGGTTTCTCAGCCGCCATGAGTCTTGTGCAGACCGTCCTGAAGCTACTCGCCAATGGTGAGTTTCACTCTGGTTCGGCCCTGGGACGGGTAACAGGGTGCAGTCGCAGTGCGGTGTGGAAGGCAATCAAGGCCTTGCGGGACAGCGGGCTGGAGATCTATTCGGTGCGAGGCAAGGGTTATCGCTTGTCACGGCCGGTTGAAATGCTCGATATGGACAAGGTGCGGGCCGCGTTGAATACCGGGTCTGTGCAGGCCATCCACTGCTTGGAAGTTTTCCACGATATCGATTCCACCAATACCTATCTCCTGGAGCGGGCCAAACAGGGAGATAACCGGGTGCGGGCCTGTCTGGCAGAAACCCAGCGCACCGGACGGGGACGGCGTGGCCGCAACTGGGTTTCCCCGCCCGGGGGAAATCTCTACCTGTCACTGTCCTGGTGTTTTGATTCCGGCGCCCGGGGGCTCAGCGGCTTGAGTCTTGCCGCGGCCGTGGCCGTGATGCGCGCGCTTGCGGGAATGGGCCTGCATCAGGCGCGGCTCAAATGGCCCAATGATATTCTGTGCGAAGGGCGCAAGCTAGCGGGGATCCTCCTTGAACTGGCTGGCGAGGCCGAAGGGCCCTGTGCCGTGGTGGTGGGGGTGGGGTTGAATGTCCGGGTGCCGCCAGGAGAAATGAGCTCGGTGGAGCAACCCTGGACAGATCTCGAAACGGCCTTGTGCGCAACGGTGTCGCGCAATGGCCTGGCTGCGCGGCTGCTCAACGAATTGTGCCACGCCCTGGCGAGCTTTGAACATCAGGGGCTGGAGCCCTTTCTGGAGGAATGGGCACAATGGGATGGCCTCGCTGGCCAGGATGTATGCCTGGCTCTGCCTCAGGGTACCGTCCGGGGGGTGGTGCGTGGCGTGGACGAGCATGGCGCGTTATTGCTGGCCCACGATGGGGTATTGCAGCGCTATCACAGTGGTGAGGTGTCTGTGCGCCTGGCCGCCGACCCACGGGATCCGGCGCAATGAGTAGCACCCTGCTGGTAGATGCCGGCAACACACGCCTGAAATGGGCTCTGTGCAGTGCCGGGGGATTCTCCCGCCAGGGGGAACTGGCCTATGACGAAACACACCTGTCTCCTCGACTTGCAGCGCAATGGGATGTCCTCTCCCATCACCCAGTGTCCGCCGTCGTCCTGAGTAATGTGGCTGGTCAGAGGGTGCATGAAGCCGTTTTGCAGTGGGTGAATGGGCTACAGGAAACCACGCCCATGACGATAGAAACAGTGGAGGCACAGAAACAGGCTTTTGGTGTGAATTGCGCTTATGCCCGACCGGAGCGTTTGGGGGCGGATCGATGGGCGGGGCTGGTGGCGGCCCGGCACCACCTTCCCGGGGCCAGTTGTATTATCGATTGCGGCACCGCCCTGACCATCGATGTGCTCGGCGCCAATGGCGATCACCTGGGAGGGATCATCGTCCCGGGCCGGGAGTTGATGCGCAGGAGTCTGCAACGCGAAACCGCACAGGTGGATGTGGACACACCTGTGAATCACACCTTGTTTGCCGCGAAGGACACGGCGGATGCCGTGCAAGCAGGTATAATGGCCGCCATCCAGGGTACCGTGGAAAACGTTTTGCGCCAGTACGAGCAGAAGGGGTTGTCTCCCCTGACCTGTGTACTCACCGGCGGTGATGCCCCGGCGGTGTTACCTGTGTTGCCACGGGGAAGCTTGTATGAACCCCATTGGGTATTGAAAGGCCTGGCAGTGATTGCCGGCTGCCAGTAACAGCCTGTGTCGTACGGGCAAGAATCGAGTGCGCCCACCGGGCGTGTGGGCGGAAACGGCCATTGATGATACGAATCCTTTTTGTTTTTTTTCTGCTGCTCAACGCCGCCTATTTTTATCTGCAGTTTGACGCTGCCGATGCGCCGGCGTCATCCAGCATTCTCAAGGAACCCCCCTTGCCAGCAGGGGTAGGCAGGCTGGTGCTGCTGCGAGAGCGGGGTCTGGGTATCAGCAAATCCCCCCTGCCTACCGCCAGACCCGAATCTCCACCTGTGCAGAATGTCAAAAGCAAGCCGCCAAAAGTGGTGGCAAATGTGCCTGCTGCGCCATCGCGAGAGCCGCCCGCAGCGCCACCAGTGGCGAAAACCCGTGAGCCGGCCTGTTTCACCCTTGGCCCCTTCACCAAGGAAAGCATCATGCAACGCACCGCCAAGGCCTTGTTGGCCTGGAACGTGGAAGTGAGGCAGAGAGATGTGACGCGTCGTATCCCCAAGGGATACTGGGTATACCTGCCACCCTCAAAATCCTACCAGGCCGCAAAACGAAAGGTAGAGGCCTTGCGCAAGAAAGGCCTCACGGACTTGTTCATCATGGGCAAGGGCAGTCGGAAGAATGCCATTTCACTGGGCCTTTTCAAGCGTAAAAGCACCGCCGAGGAACGCTTCCAGCAGGTGAAAAAACTGGGACTCAAGGCTGTTTTGGAAACCCAGTACCGGCGCAGAAAACAACACTGGTTGGACATGAAAGTGGCCGATGGTAAGATCGCTACCGTCGCCGCCATCACTGAAATCGCCGATGGTCTCCCGCAGGCAGAACTGACGCAGC
>DRKQ01000244.1 GCA_011051685.1 Gammaproteobacteria bacterium | reverse complement strand
CGTCCGTGCTGCCGGAACCGACCGGCGGTGTCTTGTCTTCATCGCCGCTGGCGAATTTGACTTTCGCCAGTATCGCAGCCGTTTCCTGGGCACCCAGGGTATCGTGGCGCCAGAAGCGGTACTTGGTGAACAGGCTGACATCACCGATGCCGGACGCGTTGTCCGATCCCTCCTTACTGAATCGGTAAGGAAGATCGATACCGGCCGCCCAGTCGCCGGTCAGACCGTATGTCAGCTCGAGACCCAACTCAGTCTCACGCTCATTACCTTTTTTACCCGTATGAACCTCAGGGGCCACCTCAACCCCGCCCTTATAAAGGACGTGAGGCCCGATGCCGAAAATCGGATCGTGTGCCTGCACGGGACTGGCAACGAACCCGGCCAGGAACACGGCACTCAATACCCTTCTGTTGAATCGAACTCTTTGTTTACTCACACTACTCACGACTGCAATCCTTCTTACAACGTTGTGACAACCTGGAGGGCACTCCAGGTTCAACAACTGATTCAGAAAAATACTTAACGAGAGAAAGCCTAGAGCCTGGAGTCAACTCCATGTCAAGCCCCTTCGGCAAATTATTTCCGAAGATGCAGCATGTGATGTAAACCAGCATTCGGGACCAACCCAGCCGGCGGACTGAAACTCAAAGAGTTAGTGCGCCGGTCTGCGTTGAAATCATGTTTTGATTCGCAGGGGAAGGACAGATGAGGCGATTAAAATCTGCCGATCAGGCACGGCGTTTTCTTACCGTCCACGGTGAAGTCGGCAACCTGCTCAGGTTGCATCGTCATCTAATCAGAGTGGTGTTTTTATTTTCCTTACCAGCTATCTTCTTGAGTATCTGATAGCTACTTCAAGTTTTTATTTGCAGCAGATATGCCTATCTCTAGAACACCATCACATGCTCACTGTTTTTCACCCAGTTCGCCAGCGCCTTCATGGACCCGCGCTCAATTCCCGGCAACATGGCCGACTCGTCAATCGAGCAATCATTCAACGCCATACCGCAGGCGCGCACTTCCAGACCACATTCAATAAGCTCGCTGAGTAACTCTTCAAGATTGACTGCACCCTCCGGTACCTTGTGGCTGTGTCGCCCAACTTCAACCCCGTCATCCAGCAGGTGTACGCGGACGGCCATGTCCTCTGCCAGCGCAGCGCCGGCAAACCTCAGGGCATGCCAGGCTTTGTTGTTTTCCTTGTAGGGCGAATTTTGAATAACGACAGTAACGGTTGTCATGGGAAGCATGTACTCCTCTGTGTAGTTGGGAAGATAAACTATAAAGAATAAATACCGGAGATATTTGTGCAAAGCACATCGTGCTTATTTCACTGCGTGTGCTAGCAGGAAGCTGAGTATCCCCTCAGTGGCTGCTTGATCTGGCAACTGATTCCCCATGGCAGTCATATTCGTACGCATTCTCTCGATCACAGCAGGCCATTCATTACGTGTATGTTGTGCAGGATCAGGCAGCGCATGACATTGGGCACAGGTTTTCTGAAAGGTCAGCCCTCCCGGTGTATCTGCCCCGACAAGTTTGCTCATATCAACTGCTCGCTGACCATTTTTTTCCAGATAAGCCCTCAGAATACCAAGTTCATTATCGTCCGGTGCTTCAATACGTATCATCATGCGCCCACCTCTCATCATCTGCATGCGCCGGTTCATACGAGCAACCACGGTGGGCCACTCACTTGCGGTGTGCATACCGGGGCCAGGGACGCCATGACACTGGGAACAGTATTGACCAAGCAGCCTGGCCCCTTCAGAGTCTGGATCGGGCAGCTGACCTGGATTGATTCCCTGTGGCATCCGGTTTCCCATCATACAGCTCCTGCCCCCCATCATGCCCATCGGGTTTTGTTGTGCCATAGCGCGCACGGCAAACTGACCGCCTATGCCAATAACCAACATTGCGATGGCCGTTGTCAGTAAACGTCTGTTACGCTTCATGGCTCCAGGTCCTTTTTCATACGCTCAAAGGTGTCTCGACCTATTTCACCACGAGCATAACGTCGCTTTAGGATATCCAGCGGACTTTCCTGAACACTGCCCTCTTTGTCACTCACAAGCCAGCGCACGAAATATACAGCCCCCACCCCCTTGGTGGCATAAAACTTGTGCCCCGCGATGGTAAGCAGATCGACACCCAGTTGATCGACCATGACCGGAATTTTTCCCACCGACTGTGCCGCATCGGTATGCAGCACAATCCCCTTTGGACGAGTAATGGCTGATATAGCCGAAATCGGCTGAATAGTGCCGACTTCATTGTTGGCGTGCATCACGGAGACCAGCACGGTATCAGGCCGCAGTGCAGCTGCCACTGATGCCGGGTTGACCATACCGGATTCATCCACTGGCAACACAGTCACATCCCACCCCTGTTGCCCCAGTAAGCCAAAGGGCGCTGCAACTGAAGGGTGTTCAATTGCACTGGTGATGATGTGGCGACCACGATCACGTAATGCCGCCGCCACGCCTCGAATAGCCAGATTATTGGCTTCGGTAGCACAGCCGGTGAACATGATTTCTTCCTGTTGTGCACCGATCAGCTTCAGGCGAGGGTGTCTGACCCAGGTTCTTGCGCCACTGGAATACCGGCTCGATCAATGCGGCACTGCCCATCAGTGCACCGGCAGTGATGTCACTGTGACCACCCAGATACTTGGTCGCGCTGTGGATGACAAGATCGGCACCCAGGCCCAGTGGCTGTTGGTTAAATGCATTGTGTTGCCAGATGTGAATCCTTATCCATCATTTATAGCTCCGCAGGGTTTCTTCCACATTGCTGCGACTCCCTCAATTAAACAACACGCTCTTGAATAAAATATAACTGGCCACCAGCAGCAAAAAACCGCCAAATCCACGCTTGAGTAAATCTGCGGGTACACGATGCCCCAACTGACTGCCCACGACACTGCCGACAACCGCAATGGCCGTAAACACTGCCATCATCGGATAGTCAATGACGACTGCCCCGGCATAACCGGCAAAACCGGCGAATGATTTAAGCGCAACAATGCTTAAGGAAGTCCCCACGGCCTTTTTCATGGAAAGACCGGACAATAACACCAGGGCGGGGACAATCAGGAAGCCGCCACCGACACCCACAATACCGGTCAAAACACCCACCGCGATGCCATGCACGGCAATATGTCCATAGTCGAGATCGTCGCAATTGCCATCGGGACATTCCTCGACCGCCGCTGCACCCACGGATTTACGCTGGGGCCGGGGTTTAAGCATTTTCCAGGCGGCGGCATACATCACCAGCGCAAAGACACTGAGTTGAATGACCACCGGTGTCACCACACCCACCAGCGCGCCAAAGTAGGTCCCTATCACACCAAACAGGCCAAAAATGGCCGTGATCCTCAGATTCACGTTGCCATGCCGCCAGTGCTGCATCGCTGTAATGGTGGCGGTAACCGCGACGATGCCCAGACTCATGGCAATGGCTGTCTTGGGTTCCACGTCGAGCAGGTAGAGCAGAGCGGGCATAGTGATAATGGAGCCGCCGCTCCCGAACACCCCCAGTAGCATGCCGGTAATCAAGCCCGCGATAATGATTGAAATGGACATAGAACGTCTCCCTGGCCGGTAGATGGTGATATTGGTAAGCAATCCTACTATTCAATAACTCAATTGAATAGTAGAATAGCATCACGCCGTCAAAGGTCAAGGAAATTTCTGTTTTCCTGTTATAACTTTATAAACAATGGGTTATAGACTCCCTGTGGCAAGGATTGGTCTCATGGCTGTTATCTTGAGGCCGGCTCTGCTCAATGCATCATGCCGGTTCATGCCGAGATGACGAAAAATGGATTAATCAGGACTCCCCAGGTCTTCAATGGGTATGGCCTCAGCGATAGGAGTCATATAAATCCAGCCGGCCAGCGGTTGGCCGGTTCGGGCGTTGTCACGAATCAGGGCGACAGCCTCTGTGGCGCGCGCGTCTT
>DRKQ01000243.1 GCA_011051685.1 Gammaproteobacteria bacterium | reverse complement strand
TCCTCGATGCGCGAGTTGGTGCAGGAGCCGATGAAGGCTTTATCAATGCGAATCTCGTTGATGGGCGTGTTGGCCTCCAGACCCATGTAGGCCAAGGCTGCGCGCATGCCCTCGGCCTTCACCGCATCGGCTTCCTGCGCCGGGTCGGGCACGCGGCCGTCCACCGGGACCACCATTTCCGGTGAGGTGCCCCAGGTGACCTGCGGCTGGATGTCGGCACCGTTGATGCGTACCACGCGGTCGAACTGCGCGTCGGCATCGGAGTGCAGGTCCGCCCAGGCGGCCACCGCGGCATCCCATTGTTCAGCCGTGGGTGCATACGGGCGGCCCTTGACGTAGTCGATGGTTTTCTCATCCACCGCCACCATGCCCGCCCGCGCGCCGGCCTCGATGGCCATGTTGCACACGGTCATACGGCCCTCGATGGAGAGATCACGAATGCCCTCGCCGCCGAACTCGATGGCATAGCCCGTGCCGCCGGCGGTGCCGATCTCGCCGATGATGGCGAGCACGATGTCTTTCGCGGTGACCCCCGGCCCCACCGGGCCGTCGATGCTCACCAGCATGTTTTTCGACTTGCGCTGAATCAAACACTGGGTCGCCAGCACGTGCTCCACCTCGGAGGTGCCGATGCCGTGGGCCAACGCGCCCAGCGCGCCATGTGTCGAGGTATGCGAATCACCGCAGACCACGGTCATGCCCGGCAGGGTGGCGCCCTCCTCGGGGCCCACTACGTGGACAATGCCCTGGCGCGGATCATTGATGGTGAACTCCGGGATGCCGAATTCCTCGCAGTTCCTGTCAAGGGTCTCCACCTGCAGGCGCGACACGGGGTCGTGGATGGCTGCGACACCACCGCGACGGTCCTCCGGCGTGGTGGGCACGTTGTGATCCGGCGTGGCAAGATTGGCTTCCACGCGCCAGGGCTTGCGCCCGGCCATGCGCAGGCCCTCGAAGGCCTGGGGCGAGGTCACCTCGTGCACCAGGTGGCGGTCGATATAAAGGAGGCAGGTGCCATCGTCCTGGGTGAGCACCACGTGCTGCTCCCACAATTTGTCGTAAAGGGTCTTGCCGGCCATGCGCTTATCCTCGTAGCTGTTTCGCGTGCCTTGGTTCACGCCATGGAGGGTAAGCCTAGTCCACAACGAAAATAACAACAATTCTATCTTTTGATGATTTGCATTCCTTATTGGAATGAATAAACTGAGCGTGTGGATACGGTGAATTTACAAACCTTCATCGCCGCCGCGGAGCTGGAGTCCTTTTCCCTGGCCGCCGAGCAGCTCTATCTCACCCAGCCGGCGGTGAGCAAGCGGGTGGCGAGCCTGGAGGGGGAACTGGGCGCGGCGCTGTTCGACCGCATCGGTCGGCGGGTCAGCCTTACCGAGGCAGGCCGTGCATTCCTGCCCCGGGCCAGGGACATCCTGCGCGAGATCGAGGACAGCCGGCGGCTGATCTCCAACCTCAGCGGCCACGTGGGCGGACGCCTGCGCATCGGCACCTCTCATCACATCGGCCTGCACCGCCTGCCGCCGGTGCTACGCCGGTTTACCGCGCGTTATCCCGAGGTGGCGCTGGACCTGCAATTCATGGATTCCGAGGCCGCCTGCCGCGCCGTGCAAAGCGGCGACCTGGAACTGGGCATCGTCACCCTGCCGCTGGAGCCACTGGCGGACCTGCACAGCGAACGGATCTGGCCCGACCCCCTGGACATCGTGGTGGGCCGTGAACACCCCCTGGCCGGGCGCAGGCGACTCGGTTTCGCCCAACTGGCGGAGCATCCGGCCATCCTTCCCGCCCCCGGCACCTACACCCGCGAACTGCTGGAGCGCAGCGTGGCCGACATCGGGGAAACACTGCGCGCCGGCATGACCACGAATTATCTGGAGACCATCAAGATGATGGTCAGCGTGGGCCTGGGCTGGTCGGTGCTGCCGCGCAGCATGCTGGACGAGGAACTGGTGGCACTGAAGGTGCGCGGCATGCACCTGACCCGGGAACTGGGCATTGTGCGTCATCGCGCACGCACGCTATCCAATGCGGCGCAGGCGATGATGGGCACCTTGCGTTCCCTCAAGCGTTCCCTCAAGGCATAAAAAAGCCCCGCTGGTTGCCGGAGCCTGTTCATTGGCCATCAAATAGCCGTCAAAGAAAATACTGAGAAAGCCTTGAAAAGCCTCAGCCCCGTCATTCCGGCAAAGGCCGGAATGACGGGGCATACAATCGTCGGAATAACGAATCAACAAACCCCGACTAACTAGAACTGTACACCCACGCTGAGAAAGGAAAGACTGGGATCAACAGATGTCTGGGTATATTCCAGTTCCACCTGAACAATACCGACGCCCAGACCGACACCAACACCATAGGAAGCACCCGTGTCAGAGCTGCCATCTTCATCTACCTGCAAAAAACCACCCTTGGCCTTGAGATAGATCGGCCCGGCGGTACGGAAGGCCAGGTAGGCCGCAATAGTGTCCAGATTGAATTTGCCGAAACCACTCTTGTACTCACCATCGCTGGTACTGGTAGTGAATTCGCCTTCCAACGCCAAGTCACCCACCACCACACCAAGCTCATAACCAACCATCACACCAACATTGGTGGGATCAGTCTTCACCATCGAACTGTCTACAATCATGGGACCGGTCTTGGCACCAAAATACAGACCGCCCGCGGTCGCTGGCGCCACCATAATCACACTCAACAAGCCCACCAAAACAAACACTTTCATCTGACGCATCATATTCACCTTTGCTGTTAGACTGTTATTAACCTACCCATCAAATACGAACGCAACTGTGGGAAACTGTGCGAAATTGCTGGTATTTCGCGGGCTTACATTGGCTTGTACCAATAGCGGCACAACCGTGTGCCATATGAATAACCGTTCCCACATTCTGTCGAAAAAGCCTGTTCACGCTAAGTATCGACTATCGTTGAAAAAAACTTTATTCACCATCTCAAAATAATTGCAACAGGGTTACATCCCCCACAGGTTTTGGCATGGTATATGTGTGCTACGGATAACTTTCGTCCACTCACTGCCGCCTCAGGCTTAGCCAAGCTGGCAAGTGCTCACCAATGTCTGTTAAAACCAACGTTGAGACCTAATAATTACACGCCCCCATGGCCAACGACACTCTCCTCTCCCTGGTTCCCCTGATACTGGGCTTTGTGGCCTATTTTGCGCTGCACTCCCTGCTGGCCTCGTTGCGTTTCAAACGCTGGGTGCATCACCGCTGGCCGCAGATAATGCACGCCTACCGCGTGGCCTACAATTTTCTGGCCATCACCCTGCTCATCCCCCTGCTCTGGTTCATGCGTCAGGCCCCGGGCCCCCTGGTTTGGCAATGGCCGGAATCACTGACCTGGCTGAGTAATGGACTCACGGCAGCCGCCGTACTGGGATTTCTCTGGTCTCTGAAGTCCTACGACAATATGGTATTCCTGGGCATTAGCCAATGGCGTAACCGGCACAAGGCCGCACAAGACCCCGGTTCCCTGCACATCTCCACCCTGCACCGCTTCGTGCGCCATCCGTGGTATTTTTTCTTTCTGGTGATCATGTGGGCGCAGGATCTGCATTTGGTGCAAGTGCTGGTGTACGGGTTGATCACGCTGTATTTCGTCATCGGCTCACGGCTGGAGGAACGCAAGCTCATCGCGCAGTATGGAAAGGTCTACGAAGACTATCGTCGGCAGGTGCCCGGGCTGATCCCGTTACCGTGGAAATGGTTGCGCAAGACAGAGGCCCGCCGACTGGAACAGCGGGCAAGGGAGATGATGCACGCCGGTGGTGAATAAATTCCACCACCGGCAGGAAGAAACTCAGGAGGCCTGGCGGTAGATCAGTCCCGGCTGTACCAGTAACTCGCCATGTTTCACCTGATCCAGAGGGCAGCCCTCGGCATCGCATTGTGCCAGCCGGTCAAAAATATATGTCACGCCGTGATCCTTGAAGGATTCATAAATGGTTTTACCCAGGTGCGAGCCAATCGCACGTCCATATTCCTGTTTTTTCACTAGCCTGTCCCCTTGAAAACGGTTTGATCGCGTTTGGTCATGGCGCGAATGTGCGCCACCAGTAATCCCGTTATCGTCCCACCCTGCACGGGCTTTAGACCTGCAGATTGAATTTTTTTCAATGCAAAAACTTTGAAAAGAGTGTGAAGGGCTTCACGCTGCGACAGTTGTTTCAACAGGGAAATATGCTCAGAAATTCCAGCGATACCCCAGGTTGGCGAACAGACGCCGGAAATTGGCATTATTGGTATTGCCGCCATAACGCCACCATTCCACACCTAGCTCCGCCTCGTAGTACATGGTCTGATTCTGGCGATAATTCCATTTTACCGAAGGCCGGTACTTGGTGAGGTCTTCGCCGGAATCATTCTTGCGCACATCAACCCGCATGCGCGTATCGAACTGCCAGTGGTTTTTCAGCGGTAACCGATTGGAGGCGGACAGGGAAACTTCATCATAAATGCTGGTCATGGAAAGCCGGGCGCCCAATACCGTGGTATCACGTTCGTTCAGCCACTTGTAGGCGATCAATTGACTGGAAAGATAGATTTGCTGATCACTGTCCGTAGTCAGTTCGCCGAGAGTAGCGCCATCGATGACAAAGTTCTGTTTGGCGTAGGTGAGATCGGCATTAAGCTGATAACGTGTACTGATAGTGTGACTGATGCCAAGCGACAGACTGCGGGAATCCCCCACGCGATTCTCCGCCAGTTCATAAACACGCTGCTCACCGCGAATTTTCAACAACTCGTCGATACCGGACACATCGGGGTGGCCTATCAATGCGTCACTGGTAAACAGCAGCGGGCTGTTACGGTAATCGAAATTCAGATTGAAGCTGGTGTTCTTGCGCCAGTTGTACTGGCCACGAAACAGATAAATATTCAGATCCGTGTAGTGGATGTCATAATCGATGAGGCCATAGAAATTCCCCAGTTTGTGGAAGAAACGAAATTCACTACCTATGGCCTCACGATCAATGATGCCATCCACCTCCTGACGAATATAATAGGGCAGTATGTCTACATCTCTGCCTTCGCCATCCAGTTCGGCGCCAATGCCCCAAAAGGGCCTTTCTGTCTGGATACCCCGCTTGTCACTGATGTCCACCGGATATCCCGCTACGGCGCTAATAGCCAGTCTGCGGGTGACATCATAGCTGGCGCGCAGACCATCGAATTTGCCCAGCACACCACCCCCGGAACCGGTCTGCCGACCGGCACGCCCGGAAAAGCCCCAGCGGCTGTTCTTGAACTGGCTGTACGCGGTTTCCAGGGTCACGGCCTTGCCGCTGTCGCTGGCGAAGTCATGGCTCTGGCTGGCATAGACAAAGTTGCGCACATCGTAATCGCTGCTGCGGATACGCCAGTTCACCGATAGCTGGTTCAGCAACAGGGATTGATCCACCGAGCTGCCGGCATTCTCTACACTATTTTCACCACGGTAATAATACTGGGCAAAGCTGCCATAGATGCGTGAGCTGGTCTTTTTGTTTTTGCTCTTTTCCGGCGCCTTCAGTCTTGCCCGCGGTTTCAACTGGCCGCGCAACAAATCCTGCAGGCGTTGCTTGACCCGCGCCGCGCCTTCGCTCTTGGGATATTGCTTGAGATATTCGCGGAACATGGCCTTGGCATGGGCCAACTGGCCATTGCGCAACCTAGCCACGCCCAGTAACTCCAGGGCCTCTTGGCGCTCCGGGCTGTCGGGCAGACCCAGCATCTTTGTAAAGATACGAATCGCCTTTTTATTTTGACCCTGCTTGAGAGCCTTGCGTCCCAGCACCAGTAGTTTGAAGGCCTTGCTGTCCGTCACCTGGGTCACCCGGGCGTCCTTGGTCTGCACCGTCTGCGAGACCTTCAGTCCCCGCAATAGAATCATCAGGCTGTTGGCGCTGCGCCCCGCCTTCACGCTGAATTCCACGACCCGTTTGAAATCCACCACCACTGATGATTCCCCGGCCTCGTTGATGCGGAAAGTCACCTGGGACAGAGGGATCTCCCTGGAATCCGGTGCGCGCATGGCCTGCGCATAGGGCAGCTTGTCCACCTCGGCATCCACCGCCGTACGCGGACCAATGAATATCTGCAGGGTGGCGCCCATTTCCAGGGGAAACTGTGAGAGCACATTTACTGGCTGGGCAAAACCGATCTCAATGGCGGCCTGTCCACCATAAGTCAGGTATTCAATACTCTCTAGAGACTGGCTGGGCAGGGCCCAGGCCCGGGAGAAAACCAGCACACACCCTCCCAGCACCTGGAACCAGAAACGCAAACCTCTCATTGATAATTTCTAACAACAACCGGTGACAACCTAGAAATCCCCCCCATTGGGACTGTGCTCCCGGTTGCGCGTCTTTTTGATCGTGGTAAAGCTGCTATCGGTATACATGTGACAGGATCCGGCGCAATCGCGCAACTCACTTACAGTGTAATAAATGGTATTGGGTTTGTCGGTTTTTTTATGCGGACCCCGTTTCCAGTTATCCGCATGGCAACCTGCACAATCCGGCTTGTAGGCCGTTGTCTCCCACACCGAAGTTTCACTATTCCCAGTATGGCAGCGCGTGCATGTAAAGCCTCTGTGGCCGCCTGGGTAGCCCGCGGTGACATGATCGTAGCTCACCGATGTCCAGCTTTGCGTGGTATGACAGGCATCGCACTGTCTGGAGGTAATGAAATGGTTGCTGGTCTTGCCCGTGGCCGTGATGCCATCGTGACAGCTGCTGCAAATACCACTGGATGAACTGTGATCAAAGGTCGCCGGCAGCCAGGCCACAGTGGTATGACACACGTCGCATTCACCCGAGGTGGTGACGTGTCCATTGGGCTTGCCGGTGGCGGTGTTGCCATCGTGGCAAGTGCTGCAGGAACCGCTCACCGTGCTGTGATCGAAGCTTGCCGGTAGCCAGGCATTAGTATTGTGGCAGGCATCACAATCCCCGGTGGTCTGGATATGATTACCCGGCTTGCCCGTGGCCACGCCGCCATCATGGCAGGAGCTGCAGGCACCGGTGATATTGGCATGGGAGAAATTCGCCGGCAACCAGGCATTGGTGCTGTGGCAATCGACGCAATCCGACGTGGTTCGTAAATGCCCACCGGGTTTACCCGTGGCCTGCACCCCGTTGTGGCAAGTGGCACAGTTGCCAGTGATGTTATCGTGAGTGAACTTGGCCGGCAGCCAGGCGGTATTGCTATGGCAGGCATCGCACTCTCCACTGGTTTGAATATGCCCGGCCGACTTGCCGGTGGCCGTTATCCCATTATGGCAGCTGCTACAGGAGCCCGTGGCCGAGTTGTGATCGAAATTGGCGGGCACCCAGGCATTGTTGTTGTGACACACATCACATTCACCGGAGGTCTGCACATGGTTTGCCGACTTGCCGGTGGCCGTCACGCCATTGTGGCAACTGCTGCATGGACCACTGGCTCCGCTGTGATCGAAACTGGAGGGTGTCCAGGCGTTGGTACTGTGGCACACATCGCAATCGCTGCCGGTTTGAATGTGATCGCCTGTCTTGCCCGTTGCCGTTGACCCGTTGTGACAACTGCTGCAGGCGCCGCTGATATTCGTATGGGAAAAGTTGGCGGGCAGCCAACCGTTGGTGCTGTGACAATCGATGCAATCCGAAGTGGTCTGTAGATGATTACTACTCTTGCCCGTGGCCTGCACCCCATTGTGACAACTGCTGCAGGGGCCGCTGACATTGTTGTGGGAAAACTGCGCCGGTGACCAGGCTCGCGTGAGATGACAGGTGCCGCACTCGGCCGTGGTCTGTACATGCCCTCCGGGTTTGCCCGTGGCCTGCACACCATTGTGGCAACTGCTGCAGATCTGTGAAACGCCATCGTGGGAAAACCGTGCCGGCGACCAGCCCACCGTTCCATGGCAGTCGTCACAGGAAGCGCGGGTCTGTATGTGTTGTGCCGGCATGGTGTCACTGTGGCACTGGATACAGGCGCCCATCACAGAGCTATGATCCATTGCTGCAGCCTGCCAGCTGAAAATGGTATGGCAATTATCACAGGCCGCCGTGCTGGCCACGTGCCCCGCCGGCTTGCCAGGGGCGATGGAGCCATTGTGGCAACCATTACAGGTGAGCGGCGTACCCTTGAACACACCGCGCAGATGACAGGCGGCACAGGGTACCCCCTGGTGCTGACCGGAAAGGGGGAAACCCGTCTCGAAGTGATCGAAATCCCGTTCAGGGGCCGCTGCCGCCACACCCGGCAATAGCGCGAGCATCAAAAC
Organism: Gammaproteobacteria bacterium; assembly: GCA_011051685.1. Taxonomy (GTDB): domain Bacteria; phylum Pseudomonadota; class Gammaproteobacteria; order SZUA-152; family SZUA-152; genus SZUA-152. The sequence goes on along the minus strand of DRKQ01000243.1, from coordinate 12,505 downwards.
GATCAGCGCATACCATGGTAAAAAGATTCTTGTTTTCATTGCATTACCCCTGCCTTCCATTTTGCCCATCCCTCGCGTCCTCACAAAAAAATACCTTAACCTTCGCCGTTCCTACTACTTTCCGTTAGCGTATCAGGCCCATTCTGACCTCGGCGAATGATTCTGTGTTGTGACAGCGTTGGCAACGCCGTCCAAACTCCCCATCGTGGGCGTCGTCCTGCAAGTGACAATCCTGACAGTCATTGGGCATGTCCATTTCGTCCTCCACCGGCTCGCGATGACAGGCCTTGCAGGTGATGCCCTTGTGCTTGCCCGTCAGTTCAAAGTCTGTCTGTTTGTCGTGATCGAAGCTCCATGCCTTCCAGTCACCCACATAGTGACAGCGTGCACATTTCGGCCCCAGGGAACGCTCATGCACATCGTCGTCCCTATGACACGCTGCACAGGCCGCTTTGGTGTCCCTGAATGTGCCGGAATCGTGACATTCTTCACAGGCCAGGGCCGCATGGGCGCCCAACAGGGGGAATTTTGCCAGGTTGTGATCAAAGGCCACCTTGTGCTGCCAGCCCTTTTCGTTATGACAATCCTGACAATTCTTGCCCTGTTTTTCCCGGTGCACGTCATCTTCACGGTGACAGGAGAAACAGTCGGTCTTCAGTTCCTCCTTGTAGAGAATCCCCGGGTGACAATCATCACAGGCCACCTTCTTATGCCGCCCCTTGAGGGGAAAGTCGGTCTTTTGGTGCTTGAAGATCACCTTTTGCCAACCCTTCACCGTGTGGCAGGAGCGGCACTTCCTGCCATAGCGCCCCTTGTGCTCGTCCTGCAGGCGATGACAGGCATAACAGCGGGTATTGAGCTTTTTGATCTTCTTCTTTGCGTTCTTTTTATAACCCTCACTGCGGTGGCATTGCTGGCAGGCCACGGCCTTGTGACGCGCCTTCAGTGAAAAATCCGTGTCCTTGTTGTGATCAAATTGCTGGCTGCTCCAGCCCGACTCACTGTGACAGTCCTGGCATTTCTTGCCGAATTGCCCCTTGTGCTTGTCATCGCCCTTGTGGCAGGCCACACATTGTTTGGGCACGCCGCCATAGCGATCCTGGGGGTGACACAGCCGGCATTCCACCCCCTTGTGCTTGCCCGCTAGCTTGAACTTGGTAACCGAGTGATCAAAACGGAAATCCTGCCAACGGGTTTGCGCATGGCAACTGCCGCACTGCTTGCCCAGGCGGCCGTCGTGGGCATCATCCTCCTTGTGGCACTTCACACACTGACGCGGCGCCGCGTGATAAGGCCTTGCCTTACCGGTCTTTTTGTCCTTATTGTGACAGGCCTGACAGGGGGCATCGCCGTGCCGGCCGCGAAGGGGAAAGTCCGTGAGCCGATGATCGAAGGTCTGCTTGTCCAGCAGGACGATGGAATGCTTCCGCCCCTTGTGTTCCGAATGACAGAAGCGACAGGGTTTTTCTTTCACTCCGGGAATTCGCCCGTGATAGCCCTTGCCCTTGTCGATGTCGTCGGCCACGTTTTTGTGGTCATGGCAATCCAGGCATAGTTTGTTCTGGTGTTCCTGACCGAAAAACTTGTGGCAGTCCGTACAACTGTCCTCGAACCTGGCATGGGCCGCGGACAACTCACCGGGCATGAGCGACTTTTCCATGGCATCCAGCATGCCCGCGCGGGCACCTCCCAGGTGCAATAAAAACAGCGCAGCGCAGGCGCCTGCCGTCCAGTGGCGCAAGGACATGTTCAGTACATGTGCACGGCAATCACGTGCACCACACCGCTGAACAAGAGCAGATACAGCAGGGGCACATGGGCATGCCGCCAGAAGGCGAAGAAACGCTCGTAAACGCTGAACAGGGCCACCTTGCGCAGGGTAAACATGTAGGTACGCAATTGGTGATTGAAGGCCCGGCGCTGGCGGCGCAATTCCGCCGCCGTCCAGCCTTCCTGTTGTGCCATCTGTTTCAGATGCCGCCGCATATCACGACGCAACTGGAAGGCGAGCCAGCGACTGCGCCAGCCAAAGGCCAGCAGATCCAGCCCGGCATTGAGCAGGCTGCCGGGATGAGACATCACCGAGTCGGCAAATTCATCCAGGCGGCGCGACTTGATGCGCTTGCCCGCCGTCACCAGGCTGGACTGCACCTCCGCCAGCTGTGCCTTGCTGCCACCCAGGCCGTAGTGAATCTTGGAATAGAGAAAGCGTCCCATGACCCCGCTGAGAAACACCAGGATCATGGAAACCAGCGCCACCGCGCCATTGAGGGAGCCCAGGCGGAAGGTGGAATGGATCAGCACCAGCACCGGCCCGGAAATACCGAACACGATGTGCAGCCACAGCCAGCGTTTCATCCAGCCCAGGCTACGCAACGCCGCCACGTGCTTGAACAGGCCATAGACCATGGCCAGCAGCATCATCACCCCACCCACCAGACCCAGCCAGTAGCCCAGGCCCTCCTCCGGCACGTAGTAGCGTTCGTCCCAGTAGAGACGCCCCAGGACAAACAAGGCTGCCATGAAGAGAATCAGCCCCAGGGCGAAAAACAGCTCGCCACGGCGGGCGAGCTGGCGGACGTCGTGTGTCTGCACTGGCTTGCTGGAGCTCTCGGCGGAGGGGGTCACTTCTATGCTTGCACTACTGCTCATGCCGTGAAAACCCAAATTCTGTGGAAAAGTTTTATGCGCGGGCCCATTCTATGTGAGAACATCGGCGAAACAGACCCTTTTCCACAGGTCATCGGTCATAAAATCGAGAAAAATCACTCAAGTCTTAACGAAATCGGCACAGAAATCGTTCCTTAAATCCATGGAAACACCCAATAATCTCGGCCAATACGCCATCCTGCTGGTCTATCTGGCGCCAGTGGCGCTGATCTGGTGGTGGCGCACCCGCCACGCCCGTGCCGCCACCCGCCGTCACCGCGAAGCCCTGCGCGAAACCCAGCAGGCCGGGCTCACCGAACCCGCCTCCCTGCACCCGCTGATCAACCGTGACTTGTGCATCGCCTGCAACGCCTGCGCCAAGGCCTGTCCGGAGCACGACGTGCTGGCCATCATCCACGACAAGGTGGAACTCATAAACCCCACCCACTGCATCGGCCACGGCGCCTGCAAAAAGGCCTGCCCGGTGGACGCCATCACTCTGGTGTTTGGCACGGAGAAACGCGGCGTGGATATCCCCCACGTCAGCCCCAGCTTTGAGACCAACGTCCCTGGCATCTTCATCGCCGGCGAGCTGGGGGGCATGGGACTGATCCGCAACGCCATCACCCAGGGCCGCCAGGCCATGGACTCCATCGCCAAAAAGGAACGCAGCAGGGATCCCGGGCGGCTCGACGTGGTGATCATCGGCGCCGGTCCCGCCGGATTCTCGGCCTCCCTGGGGGCCATGAAACACAAGCTGAAGTTCGTCACCCTGGAACAGGAGACCCTTGGCGGCACCGTCTCCCACTATCCCCGCGGCAAGGTGGTGATGACCCAGCCCGCCGAACTGCCCCTGGTGGGCAAGGTACGCTTTCGCGAAACCACCAAGGAGGAACTCATGGCCTTCTGGGAAAAGGTGGTGGCCGACACCGGCCTCAAGGTCAACTGCGGCGAACCCATGAGCAAGATCGAGGCCGACGCCGAGGGCTACGTGGTGACGACACCTAAATCCAGTTACAAGACCCGGAATATCCTGCTCAGCATCGGCCGCCGCGGCACACCGCGCAAGCTGGGGGTGCCCGGCGAGGAGTTGCCCAAGGTGGTCTACCGGCTCATCGACCCGGAGCAGTATCGTGGCCAGAAGGTGCTGGTGGTGGGTGGCGGCGACAGCGCCCTGGAGGCCGCCACCAGTATCGCCGCCCAACCCGGCAGCCATGTCACCCTCTCCTACCGCAGCGAGGCCTTCTCCCGCGCCAAGGAAAAGAACCGGCAAAAGGTGGCGGACGCCGAGGCCCGGGGAACGCTCACCGTGCTGATGAAATCCAACACCAAGGAAATCACCCCGGACAAGGTGGTCCTCGAACAGAACGGCGAACAAATCGAGATCGACAACGATGCGGTGATCGTCAGCGCCGGCGGCATCCTGCCCACGGGCATGTTGAAGGAACTGGGCATCAGCGTGGAGACCAAGCGGGGTACCGCATGACAAGCCCAGCACTGGATCCACGCCTGGCGGCAGACAGCCATATCCTGGGCCAGATGGACGACAGCCTGTTGCTGCTGGCAAAAAATGCCCTGTTTCCCTGGTTTATCCTGGTGCCCGACACTCCTGAAATCGAATATCACAAACTCGGACCCGAACATCAGCAGCGCACCCAGCAACACATCAACGCCATTGCCCGCTTTATCGAAACCCGGTTTGCCCCGGACAAGATCAACATCGCCAGCATCGGCAATGTGGTTTCGCAGCTGCACATCCACATCATCGGCCGGCGCCACGATGATACCTGCTGGCCGGGCGTGGTGTGGGGTACGTCCCAGCGTCGCGACTATGCACCTCAGGAGGTCACCACCATCAGGCAACAACTGACAGAAGACCTGACAGGCTTTACACCCCATTAGCAGCAGGTATCAGTCTGAAACCAACAAAAGTCGCGATTATTAGTGTCTCAAAATAATGACAACCGTGTTATTACCTCCATGTAGGAGCGCCTTTCCAGGCGCGAATCGCGCCTGGAAAGGCGCTCCCACGGTATTTGACATCGCATAAGTGAACGGTTGAATAGGCTTGCATTCGTTGACTGACCCTTCAGGCTTTCACAAGGTGGTGAATGCCCGCCGATATCTGTGAAACCTATTTTGTGAGCCTCAATAAAACACCCCAAACAAGCCCTTGTTCTTTTGCGCATGTTCCTGCAGAAGTTTGATGAGCGCGGGATTCTTTCCCGCCTGCGCGGCGGACAGGGCGGTTTCCTTCATCTTGTTTTTCACCTGCCAATCGGCGCCTTTCTCCAGCAGGCGCCGAGCCGCCGCCACATGCCCGGCCTTGACGGCCATCAGCAACGGCGTGTTGCGCAAGGTATTCTCGGCATTCACGTCTGCCCCATGGGCCAGCAACACATCCAGCACCCCGACCGCCCCCACACCGGCGGCCACATGCAGGGGTGTATTGCCTTCCGCACTGCGCGCCATGACATCCGCGCCCGCCTGTAACAACTGGCTGACCACCGCCTCGTGCCCATAACGAATCGCCGCCCTGAAGGCCGCATCGCGCCCGGCAGCGCCGGCAACAGACGGTGTTTGCAACAGACGTGCCACGCTGCGTTGATTACCAAAGCGCGCCGCCAGCCACAACAGATTGTGTCGTTCCTTGTCCTGCCAGTCGAGTGATGCCGCCCGCTGGAGCAATTGCACCGCCAGTCCATCCTGCGCCTGGGACAGGGCCAGGCTCAGGGCCGTATTACCGTCCTTGCCAGACACCTCCAGGGCCGCACCGCGCGCCAACAGACCCTTGGCCACAGCACCCCGCCCGGCACGGATCGCCAGCATCAGTGCCGTGTAACCCCGCTTGTTGCGCGCATCGATAGGCGCACTCGCATCTAACAACAATTGTACGGTTCGGGGATGCCCCTCACGCGCCGCCAGCATCAGCGGTGTGTTGCCCTGTCGATCGGCGACGCCGGGCTTGGCGCCTCGGCCCAACAGAAAGCGCACCACCTCCAGATGCCCCTGCTGTGCGGCCAACGCCAGTGCTGTCTCACCCTGAGGACCACGCTGCTGCAAGGGATCCCCGCTGGCCAGTCGTTGTTTCACCGCCTGCAGCCGCCCCTCCCAGGCCGCCACCATCAGTGGCGTCCAGCCTTCGTATAATTGACGTTGCTTCTTGCCGGACTTGAATTTGGGTGCAGCCGGCATGGCATGTTGCTGTGCACCGCGCTGTCTGAGCAGCGCCACCACGGCGGTCTTTTTCGCCTGTTGCGCCAGGCTCAGGGCCGAATGCCCGGCACGGTTGCGCAGATTGATCCCGGCCCCCTTGTCCAGCAGATAGCGGGTCGTTTTCAGATGCCCCTGCTCCGCGGCAAACATCAGGGGGGTTTCGTCCATACGATTGCGTACATCCACCCTGGCCTGGGCCGCGATGAGTCCGGCCACGATGGCCAAACGCCCCTTGGCGGCGGCAAACATCAGTGCCGTCCAGCCCTGTTTGTTGCGACGGCGCACATCGGCACCGGCCCGCAGCAGATGCTTGACGATCTCGTCCCGGCCCTGATTGCTGGCGATCATCAGCGCCGTGTCACCGTATTCATTTTGCGCATCGAGCGGCGCAGAGTGTTGCAACAAGGCGTCCAGCACAGCAACGTGTCCCTGTCGGGCCGCCAGCATTAGCGCTGTCCAGCCGCGCCGATCCTTTTGCCCGACCGGCGCGCCGTGCTGCAACAACAAGGACACCCCCCGGGCAAAACCCTGCTCTGCGGCATTAAGCAATGCTGTGCGGCCATCATCGTCGGCAGCTGACACATCGGCGCCGGCGCCTAACAGTAATTCTACAATCCTGGCATACCGTTGCTTGATGGCCGCCATCAGCAAGGACAGGCCACTGGCATCGCGTTGATCGACCCGGGCGCCATGTTTCAGCAGCAAGGTCACCAATCCCGGCCGGCCCTGTTTCACTGCGCGACTCAAGGCCGATTCACCGCGCTTGTCCTGGCGATTGGGATTTGCCCTGCCTGCCAACAGGCGTTTCACCACCTTAGTATGTCCCTTGTCCACCGCCACCATCAGCGGGGTGCGCTTGAAACTGTCGGCATCAGCCAGTCGTGCACCCGCCTGCAACAAGCGTTGCACGGTTTTCAGCGCGCCAGCCTTGCTGGCCAGCAACAGGGCGGTTTCTTTTTGTTGATTGCGGGCATGTATCTTGGCCCCCGCATCGAGCAGCATCTCCACGGCGGCAAACTGGTCCTTTTCCGCCGCCAGCATCAGGGGCGTGTCCCCCTTCTCCGTAGTCGCCGTGTTGACGTATTGCTTCAGGCGGCGCAGGGTGTCCAGGTCGCCGGTGCGGGCGGCCTTAAGCAGGGCCCTGGCCGGGTCTCCGACAACGGTTTTATCGGATGCCTGCTTGAGCGTTTTCAGGCGCCTGGCGGCCTTGCGGTTTCCCTGCGCAGCGGCCTTCACATACCAGGCGCGGGCCGCGGCATGGTCATGCACCACTCCGCGTCCATATTCCAGCATCAGGCCGAAACTGAACTGCGCCTTGGCATGCCCCTGCCTTGCGGCGCGTTCAAACCATTGCGCCGCCATTTTGGGATCCTTGCTGACCCCCTTGCCGGCACGGTACAGAGCGCCCAGGTTGAACTGTGCCTCGGGGTCTCCCTGTTGGGCCGCTCTTGTGAACCATTGCGCCGCCTTTTTATAGTTACGCTCGACACCGTGGCCCTTGCGATACATTTCACCCAGGCGGTTCTGTGCCACGGTATCACCGGCCGCGGCGCGCTTGCGCCAGAGTGTGACCGCCTGCCCGTACTGACCATTGTCGTAGGCCTGCTGGGCGGCATCCTCGGCCTGCACCGGCGACGCCAGCAGCAGCCCAAGCAGCATGAGTAAAAGATTGAAATGTCCGAATCGCATCACGGTTCCCTGTCTGTTTTAGTCTGTCTCGTCTGCTGGCCGGATCCACACCGCCGCCACCAATAAAGCCAGCAGGGCCAGCAGGGCCGCCATCCAATAGACGCTGGCGGGGCCCATGGTTTCCCAACCCAGGCCACTGGCGAAGCTGCCCACCGCCCCACCGGCGCCAAAACTCATGCTGCTGTACAGGGCCTGGCCACGGCCCTGGTTGCGGCCGGTGAAGTAACGGTGAATCAGTTGAATGGCCACAGCATGATAAATACCAAAACTGGCGGCATGCAGGGTCTGGGCAAAGATCATCACCGTCAGGAACTCCGGGAACTGGCCGATGAGGCCCCAGCGTAACACCGTCAGCCCCAGGCTTGTCAGCAACAAGGTTCTCAACCCGAAGCGCGGTACCCAGCGATGCATCAACAAAAATACCCCCACCTCCGCCACCACCCCCAGGGCCCACAACTGGCCGATGAGCGAGCGCGAGTAATCATGAGCCTCCATGTACAAGGTATAAAAAGTGTAATAGGGACCGTGGCTGGCCTGCATCAAAAAACACACGACCAGCAGTGACAATACCTCCGGGCGGCGGATCACCTTGAGGATGGGTTCATGGGTGAGCGGCAGATGATGCGCCGCCTGTTCCGGCACCAGCAGGCTGGACAGCCAGATGCCCGCAAACAACACCATAATGATCACCGGCAGGATGGCCGTCCCCCGGTCATCCAGTACCGGCCCCAAGGCGGCAACGGCGACGATGAAACCAATGGAGCCCCACAGGCGGATACCGCTGTATCGGTGGCTGTGCTTGCCCAGGTAATTGAAGGTGGTGGCCTCGAACTGTGGCAGGGTGGCGTTCCAGAAAAAACTGAAGGCCAGCATCACCGCCGCCAGCCACCCGTAGCTGCTATGGAGAAACACACCGGCAAAGCACACCATGCCCAGCAGGCAACCCACACGCACGATGGTCATGCGCTGGCCGGTGTGATCTGCCACCCAGCCCCACACATTGGGCGAAACGATCTTGGTGGCCATCACCAAGGCCATGAGGGTGCCAATGTCGCGGGGGGAAAAACCCAGTTGTTTGAGATACAGCGACCAGTAGGGGATCAGCGCGCCGATGGAGGCGAAGTAGAAAAAATAGAAACCGGACAGGCGCCAGTAGGGCATGACTTCAGAGGAAAGAGTAAAGGGTAAAGAGAAAAGACATCGCCTGCATCCGGCGGGAAGGAAATTTGTAAAAACAACAATAGCTGCGCCACAGGCGCTGGCATTCCCTTTCCTCTTTTATCTTTCCCCTTTGCTCTACTTCCCGATCCACCACTCAGCCCTTGGGACTGGCGGGAATGGCGGGAATGACGGGGGTACCACTCACCACATCCGCATTCTGCGCACGATGGCGCAGCAGGTGGTCCATCAGCACGATGGCCAGCATGGCCTCGGCGATGGGCGTGGCGCGGATGCCCACACAGGGGTCGTGGCGGCCCTTGGTGATCACCTCCACCGGCTCGCCCTTGAGATTTACGCTCTTGCCCGGCAGGCGCAGGCTGGAGGTGGGTTTGAGTGCCATGCTCACCAGGATGTCCTGGCCGGAGGAAATACCGCCCAGGGTGCCGCCGGCGTGGTTGGAGAGAAAACCCTCGGGGGTGATCTCGTCGCGGTGCTCGGTGCCCTTTTGCACCACGGATTCGAAACCGGCGCCGATCTCCACGCCCTTCACCGCGTTGATGCTCATCATGGCGTGGGCGATGTCGGCATCGAGGCGATCGAAGATGGGCTCGCCCAGCCCCGGCATCACCCCGCTGGCCACCACGTTGATGCGCGCGCCGATGGAGTCGCCGGACTTGCGCAGGGCATCCATATAGTCTTCCAGCTCTTTGACCTTGGACGCATCGGGACAAAAGAAGGGGTTGTTGTGCACCTCGTCCCAGTCCAGGGTCTCGGCGACGATGGGGCCGAGCTGCTTGAGATAACCACGAATAGTGATTCCGTAGTTGTCCCGCAGGTATTTCTTGGCGATACCGCCGGCGGCCACGCGCATGGCGGTCTCCCGCGCCGAGGAGCGCCCGCCCCCACGGTAGTCGCGCACACCGTACTTCTGCTGATAGGTGTAGTCGGCATGTCCGGGGCGGAAGCGGTCCATGATCTCGGAATAGTCCTTGGAACGCTGATCGGTGTTGTGGATGATCAGGCCGATGGGTGTGCCGGTGGTCCTGCCCTCGAACACCCCGGAGAGGATTTGCACCTGGTCGGCCTCGCGGCGCTGGGTGGTGTGGCGCGAGGTGCCCGGCTTGCGCAGGTCCAGGTCGCCCTGCAGATCCGCCTCGCTCAGTGCCAGACCGGGTGGGCAGCCGTCGACGACGCAACCGATGGCGGGGCCGTGGCTTTCACCAAACGAGGTGACGGTAAAGAGTTTTCCGAAACTGTTTCCTGACATGGCGGCCATTGTAGCAGGAATGACTCCCTCATGGCCGGCTTCAGTATGCAGGTGTGTTACTGACCGGGCACTTGGATGGGATTGATGGGCGCGATGGGCTCTGGCAGGTTGATGAAATTTTTTTCTTTCTTCTTTGCCGGTGGCAGTTCTGCCTTGGCTGAGGCTTTTGCCTTGGGCTTGGGCTTGGGCTTGGGCTTGGGTTTCGGTCGGACCGCCGCCGGTGCCTTGGCCTGGGGTTTTGCGGCCACGGCGGGCTTGGCTGGCGATTTTTGCAGTTGCCCGGCAATGGATCCGGAGAGACTCTTGGGCCGCTCACCCTCCCTGATCAGCCGCTCACCCTCATCCGCCGAAGACACCGGCGTGGACTCATGCAGCAGGGCATCCTCCGCCGCCTTGTTCATAACGATGATGGCAATGCGCCGGTTGATGGGGCTACGGGGGTTGGTCTTGTCAAAGGGCACCATGGACGCCAGGCCCATGACCTTGGCGATCTTGTCTTCTTTGAGGCCGCCGGCAATCAACTCACGGCGCGAGGCATTGGCGCGGTCCGCCGACAGCTCCCAGTTGCTGTAATCGTCCCGGCCCACGAAACGCGCCGCATCGGTATGACCAGTGAGACTCACCCGATTGGGCACCGTATTGATGGTCTTGGCCAGTTCGTGGAGGATCTCCTTGGTGTAGCCCTTGAGCTCGGCACTGCCGCTGTCGAACATGGGCCGGTTTTCCTTATCCACGATCTGGATACGCAGACCCTCGGGAGTAATGTCCAGTAACAATTGATCCTTGAAGGGCTTCAATGCCTGACTGGCCTCGATGGATTTTTTCAATTCCTCCATGAGAGACTCCAGGCGTTCCTTCTCGGCCACCGCCGCCGCCTGGATTTCCTCTTCCGTGGGGGCGCGCGCCTCGCGGGCATTTTCCGAGGAAATATCTCCCTGGGAAATCTTCTGCCCACCGCCCATATCGATGATGTCCTCACTCTTTCCACTCCCCTCGGCAAGCCCGGTGGTGGTGGGACTGAAATACTCCGACAGGCCGGCCTTCTCTTCCTTGGTGGTGGCCGCCAGCAGCCACAGCAACAGAAAGAAGGCCATCATCGCAGTCACAAAATCCGCGAAGGCCACCTTCCAGGCGCCACCATGGTGGCCGTGCCCAGCCTTCTTGATTTTTTTGACGATAATCGTCTGGTTTTCCATGGGGGATCGTGTCCAGACCGGGGATTAATGAAGAGCCATTATTCGGTCTTGCCCTTGACGAAATCTTCCAGCTCCTGGAAACCAGGCCGCACATGGGATTCCAGCGCCTTACGGCCGAACTCCACGGCAATCTGCGGGGCATAGCCATTGAGCGAGGCCAGCAGACACACCTTAATGCACTCGAACACCTTGCCCTCCTCATCGAGGATGCCGCTCAAACTCGTAGCCATGGGCCCCACAAAGCCATAGGCCAGCAAAATACCCAAAAACGTGCCCACCAACGCCGCCGCGACGTGCGCACCCAGCTCCTCGATGGGCCCACCGATGGAACCCATGGTGATCACGATACCCAATACCGCTGCCACAATACCAAAACCGGGCAGGGCATCTGATACGGCCGTAATAGCCGCCGGCACCTTGTGCGCCTCGGCATGGTGAGTTTCCAGCTCCACATCCATAAGATTTTCCAGCTCAAAGGGATTCATATTGCCACCCACCATCAGGCGCAAATAATCGGCAATGAAATCCAGGACGTGATGGTTTTTGAGAATACTGGGGTATTTCTGGAAAATGGGGCTGTTTTCCGGCTCATCGATATCCGCCTCCAGCGCCATCAACCCCTCCTTGCGTGCCTTGGTAAACAGGTCATACATCAGCGCCAGCACTTCCATGTAACTCTTTTTATTGTGCTTGGACCCCTTCAACAATGTACCAATGGAACCCAAGGCCCCCTTGATCACCGTACCCGGATTGGAAATTACAAAGGCGCCAAAGGCCGCACCACCAATGATCAGCAACTCAAAAGGCTGCCACAACGCCGCAAGATTACCGTGGGACAGGACATAGCCCCCCGCCACACAACCCAAAACAGTGATAACGCCGATAATAAATTTCATAGGATTCGTATTTACAGACAGTGTATTGACCGCAAAATCTATCGGCAGAAAACCGGTCAGCTTGAGCGTCACGGCGAAAACCCTTTGAAAACCATTGGCTTCTCAATATCTGGGCAAAAAACAGCCATTCAGTTTGCGCCCGGGCCCGTTCTGGTTTAACCTTGCGCGCTGTTTTTTCACCGGCAAGGTGTACAAAGCATTCTTTGGAGAGGTGTCCGAGCGGCTGAAGGAGCACGCCTGGAAAGTGTGTATACGGTAACCCCGTATCGAGGGTTCGAATCCCTCCCTCTCCGCCAATACTAAAAAAGGCCACTCGCTTTTGAGTGGCCTTTTTTAGTATTCAGGTGATGGGATTCTGGATGAAAACCCCTGTTCGACCGATTGCATCAGCAATCGGGACGCCGAAGCACAGCGTAGGCGCCCCGAAGGGG
>DRKQ01000242.1 GCA_011051685.1 Gammaproteobacteria bacterium | reverse complement strand
TGGTGGTCTTGCCTACGCCACCTTTCTGGTTGATCACCGCAATCATTCTGCTCATACTCTGACAGCGGGTTACTGTGCTGCTCGACTGACCGTGGCCAGCTCATTGGCATTGAGCAGACGGTCCACATCCAGCACGATCACCATCACCTCATCCAGGGCGGCCAGACCTTTGACAAAATCCACATCCACGATGCTGCCAAAATCGGGCGCCGGCTTGATGGCGTCCTCCGGCACGTTGTAAACATCGGAAACCGCATCCACAACCAGGCCCATCACCCGGCTGTTCCCCGTCTCGGGATCCTCTACCCGCAACACGATCACCACAGTCACCGGGCTGTATTCCACGGCCTCCAGACCGAAGCGCCGGCGCAGATCGATGATTGGCACAATGGTGCCTCGCAGGTTGATCACACCTCGGATGTAGTCCGGGGTGTTGGGAATGGGTGTCACCGAATCCCAGCCCTTGATCTCCTGCACGCGCAGGATATCAACGCCATATTCCTCGCCCGCGAGCATGAAGGTAAGAAACTGATCACCATCCGATTCCATTCCTTGCTGAATGTCATGAGCAATATTTTGTGCCTGTGCTACGTCCATCGATCCACTCCTCTTGCCTTCACTGTTTGGGCTGCGTCCTTATGCCTGCCTCGAACCTTCTATGCTGCCTGTTGACCACTGACATCTCTGGATGCCAGACGCACCACGCCGGCCACATCCACAATCAGCGCCACGGTGCCGTCACCCAGGATAGTGGCGCCCGACAGTCCTTCCACCTTGCGGAAATTAGTCTCCAAACTTTTGATCACTACCTGTTGCTGGCCGAGCAGTTCGTCCACCAACAGACCACCCTTCTTGCCATCACCCTCAACCACCACCAGCAGGCCATCGTCCAGACTGCGACGGTCGGGCTCGATGCCGAAGGTTTCATAGAGGCGGATAATGGGCAGGTATTCATCGCGTAATTGATACAACTCCGCCTTGCCTGCCACAATGTTGACATTGCCTTGCTCCACCAGCAGTGATTCGACGATGGAGATCAGCGGGATAATGTAGGTATTCTCGCCCACACGCACCAGCTGCCCATCGAGGATGGCCAGCGTCAGAGGCAGGCGTATGGTAAAGGTGGAACCCTTGCCTTGTTCTGAACACACCTCCACGCTACCGCCCAAGGCCTGAATGTTTCTCTTCACCACATCCATTCCTACACCTCGGCCGGAGACGTCACTGACCACATCCGCCGTGGAAAAACCCGGTTCAAACAACAGCTCGAAGACCTTCTCCTCCGCCAATTCCTCATCCTCCTGCACCAGGCCACGCTCAACGGCCTTGGCAAGGATCTTGTCCCGATTCAATCCCGCACCATCATCGGTAATCTCGATAACGATATTCCCGCCCTGGTGATAGGCGTTGAGGCCCACCACACCGGTTTCCGACTTGCCAGCGGCAAGCCGTTGCTCGGGGATCTCGATACCATGATCGATGGAATTGCGTACTAGATGAACCAGGGGATCACCGATCTTTTCCATCACTGTCTTGTCCAGCTCGGTTTGCTCACCGGACATGGTGAGCTCAATCTTCTTGCCCAGTTTTGCGCTAAGGTCATGCACCATGCGCGGGAAACGGTTAAAGGCAAAGCTGATGGGTAACATGCGAATCCGCATCACGCTTTCCTGCAACTCGCGAGTATTGCGTTCCAGTTCGCCAAGGCCGTCCTTAAGGCGCTCCACCCGGCTCATGTCGAAATCCTCGCCCAGCTGACCCAGCATGGACTGGGTGATCACAAGCTCGCCCACCATGTTGATCAGTGCATCGATCTTGTCGATATCCACGCGGATGGAGGATGACTCTGTGGTGGTCGATTTGCGGCGATCCGTCGTCTGCCGGCGGTCGTCGTGATTGCGCCGATCCTCCGCCGGTGCTGCCGTCTGTTTCACGCTTGGATCCTGCGTCATGGACGGGGCTTCCTGCAGTGGGTCGATAGTCAACTCACTTTCATCTTCAACCCACTCGAAGACCTCTTCGATTTGCGCCTTTTCGATCTCGCCCTTAAGAGTGAGCTGCCAGGCAAGATAGGCCTCCTCGGGGTCCATCTCCGCCAATGGTGGCAGCCCGTCCAGATCAACAATGGTTTCCAGTTCACCCAGGCTGGCCAGCTCGCGGAACATGCGCACCACATCATTACCGGTACGCAACATGTCCGGCATGGGCCTGAAGGCAATCTGCCAGCCCTTCACCGGGGCGTCATCGGTCATATCCGCCTGTGCTTCTCCAGTATTTGCCTGACTGCCCAGCATGTTGTCCAGCCCGGCCTTTACCTGGTCGATGTGTTCCTGATCCACTGCCTCGCCGCTCTGGTCGGCATCCAGCAATTCCCGAATACAATCCACGGAACTCAGAAACAGAACAATGGCCTCCTGAGTCACCTCACGCTCGCCATTGCGGATCTCGTCCAGCAGGGTTTCCACCACATGGGTAAAGCCGGCGATGGCCTCCAGACCGAAAGTGGCCGCACCACCTTTGATGGAATGGGCGGCACGAAAGATCGTGTCGATGGCCTCGGCATCTGTCTCACCGGGGTGCATCTCCAGTAACACGGATTCCATGGTATCCAGACCCTCACGGCTTTCTTCCAAGAAGGTAGCCTTGAACTGTTCCATGTCGATGGTCATGTGTCTAACCCACCACCTTTTTGATGGTCGCCAGCAACTGCTCGGGGTTGAAAGGCTTGACGATCCAGCCCGTGGCACCGGCTGCCTTACCTTCCTGTTTCTTGTTGAGACCCGACTCGGTGGTAAGCATCAGTATAGGGGTGAACTTGAAGTCGGGGAGGGCGCGCAGCTCTTTGGCCAGGGCGATGCCGTCCATGCGGGGCATGTTCACATCCGACAACACCAGGTCGAATTTCTGACCCTTGGCAATGTCCAGCGCCGTCTGGCCGTCAGCGGCCTCGGTGACCTGATGGCCCGCACCTTTCAACGTAAAGACCACCATTTGTCGCATGGAGGCGGAATCATCCACCGCTAAAATGCTTGCCATTGTTCAATCTCCTGAATCTTGCAAATCCAATAAATCGCTTAAACCCAATAATGCCGCCGACTGATAAAGCGCCTCACTGGGCGACTGCCACTGGACGGCTTGCCGCTGCAGCCTGGCACCCTGAAAAAGACTGACTAACACTTGCAGGGCCGCGGTATCCACACGCTCCAACTCGCTGGCCTGCAGGACGATCTTTTGTTTCACTTCCAGGGCTGCCAGACACTGCATGCAAAAGGCCGCAACACAGGCGATGTCCAAGGTAGTTCCGCAATCGATTTGAGTGAAGTCATCTGCCATTTTTCACCACCTCCAGACACCAAGGGCTAATACCGCAAAGCGGCTATTGCGAATGATTCTTTAACCCCTGAAGTATTATTTTTTGTAATAAGCATTTTCATCTAGAACAACTCAATGCCATCATCCACGGCTGCATTTGCCGGTTCCTCCCGTTTCCTTTCCTTGCTCGAATAGCTCCCAACGAGCATTTCCAGCTGCACGGAGTACTGCGACAGATCACTGTTGTCAGAGATATTCTGCTTGGCCATATTGGCCAACTCATGCACTTTGTTTTCAATTTGCATGATGCATCCCAGGATTTCCTGTGCCATCTTCTGCTCCTGGAGGGCGAGCTCCGCACTATTGGCACTGTGCCGGTGAATATCCACGATTGCATCGGCGATATCACCGAAACTATCACCTGCCTGGCTGATTTGTTCGAGACTCTGGCTGGCCTGAATCTCATTGCGCGCCATACTGTCAACGGCCTTGTCACTGTCCTGCTGGATAGATTCGATGAGTCCGCGTATTTCCGTTGTGGCCTCCGTGGTGCGCTGTGACAGGTTGCGGACTTCATCTGCCACCACTGCAAACCCCCGGCCATGTTCACCTGCACGGGCTGCCTCAATGGCAGCATTCAAGGCCAACAAATTGGTTTGTTCGGCAATACTGACGATCATGTCGAGCACCTTGCTGATGCTTATGTTGTTAGCCGCCAGCTCGCTCACGATTGCCCGGGTTTCTATCACTTCAGCCTTCAATACATCCATGCTGTTGACGGCCGAGAGAATCACTTGCCGCCCCATCCCCGCCTGCACCTGCACCTGCTCGGCCTGTTTCGCCACGCCTTCCACCTCGTGACTCACCTGATCACTGGAATTGGCCAACTGGTCAATCATTTGCGCAAAACCCGAGATTGCATTGGCCTGTTGCCCTACCGATTCACTGGTACTGGCAGTGGTCTCCTGGGCACGCCGACTGCTGTGGGACAGGCTTTCTGCTACATGAAGAACCTCATTTACCATCTCTCTCAACTTGCCGACAAAGAGGTTAAAGGAGGTTGTAATTTGTGCTGCCTCATCCCCTCCCTCGTCGGGCAGGTTTACATTGAGATCCACATCTCCCTGCGCCAGACCAAACAAGGCATCCCGCAGCCTATTCAAGCGACGTATGAAATACTGCATGAACCAGCGGGTCAGCAGGCCGATCAACAATATGCCCAATAGGCCACCCACTATCAGCTTGTGAAACAACCCCTCCGCATCGGTGACGATTTCACCCGCATCGACACCAAGCCGCAGGCGGCCATACACTGTGTCATCCACTCGAATATCTGCCGAGGCGTCAAACACACCATTGTTGTGTGTCCCCAACAGATTGTCGTCCGGCAGAAACAATTGCTGTAACACACCATTCCTGTCCTTGCTGATCAGGACAACATCCCTGTTATCCACAATGTGCACGAACAGGATGTCATGATCACTCATCAGGGTCGTGGAAAATGCCTCCAGCGCAGCCATATTCCGGTTGATCATTGACTCGGCAATTGCCGCAGCAGAGACCCTCACCAGGGTATCACTGCGTTCGATCAATTCCTTGCGATGGTTATCCAGATAGGAAGCCCGCACATAGCCGATCAACGCCAGTAGCATGAATGACATCAGCAATGTATTTACAGCAACAACCCTGCCACCGATGGATAACGGATCTCTGTTTCGCAATCTGCTGAGGATTTTCTTCTTCATGATCAAATAAAACCCATCCATAGAGAGCATCAATACCAAGCCTTCCATCAAAAGCCACCCCCACGGGGGGTGCGACAAATGAAAGGGCATGGCGGCCCGCGAAATACGGGCGCAGCTCGTTTCTGGCTCCCTGCTTCACCCTACCTCCTCCATCCCTGAAATCGTGTGCGAAATTGCGGGTATTCAACGGGCTTACATAGGCTCGCGCAATGCCTGCACATCCGTATACCGCATACTTAGCCTGGCGATGTTAATTACCAGCAAATAACCATCTTTGGTGACTCGTAATAGCCACTATCGGCCTATTATTTCTTGACTTAAATCGGTCTCGCTGGGGTAGAGCCCTCAAGGTGCGGGTTTTTCACTGTCACTCAAGTTGCTGCCCCCTGCGACCGACACAGTCAGAGTCCTGCCATGAGTATCTCCAACGCTGCCTGGATGCAAGGTTGGTTTTTACAACATATCAAGGAGTTAATCTCGGCGCATGGCCCGCATCCCAACAAACCAACGCCATATATTGTGGGCTGCCTATCTGGCCAGCCTGCTCACCCTGCTGGTCATTGCCGCGCAACCCCCTGTGGAAATCAGCCTGCTGGCAACCTCGGGCACACTGCTACTATGGATCTGGTTAGCGCGAAAACACCAGCTATGCATTGACCGGGAAACGCCTTATCTGAGCCCGGAGCATCCTCACTTACTGCACTCTGCCCGCCAGGCGGCCGGTACCCGCCTGCAGGAGAATATCCAGCAGTCATTTACCCCGGCAAATGCCAGCCTTGAACAAATAACGGGTATTATTGATGATGGAACACAGAAACTGCAGCAGAGTTTTGCCAATATCGCCAGTAAATCAACCCGGCAATTGGAGCAACTCCACACTCTTCTGCATCGGCTTGAAAACGACAGTGTCGAAAATAACGATGAGAGTATCGAACACCTGGTACACACCACGCAGGAAATCCACCGGGATATCTCCTCCGCCATTACAGCCATGCAATTTGAAGATGCCACCACCCAGATCGCCCTCTATCTTAAGGAGCAGTTAAAAATCATGCAGGCAAGCATGGAAATCGTCCAGCAGGAGTTACGCACCGACAGCGATATGCTTCAATGTTTACAGCAGATAGAACAACGCCTGCAAAACCAGCAGGCCAAACGGCCACGTCAAACCGTCAGCGCAAAAGACATGCAGGAAGGAGAAATTGATTTATTTTGATCGTCATCCACAGCTAGCCGGCTTAGGGTCTTTCATCTGATACACAAATTATTCATCGTCTCAAAATAATGGCTACAGAGTTATTTCCCCAGTGTAGGAGCATGATTTGAAAATTTGAGACATGAATAGTCAGTAACCTCTACCACCATTCCGGGGAAGTCAGAATCTAGAATGCCATTAAACCCACCGGGTTCCGGCCGCAGCCTGCCCCGGCCTTCGCCGGGGCCGGAATGACGGATATAAAGTTAGTGGGATAGCAGTGAGATGCGCTATAGGATAACTTGTACTCACTAGCTGCCGCTTCAGCCATCCCAATATGGCGCATACTCCCCGATGTCTATGAATACCTACCGGCTCTCCCCAGCCAATCCGTTACATCTGCATTAGCTGCTCGGCCTGTATATCAAGCCGGCACTTCGCCTTACAGCTAAAGAAGCACCCCCAACTACCGCTATTTCTTGCCAGGCAGTCAACGTTCGATAACTACCTTTGAGCCAGCACCATAACCACAACTTTTACAACAGACTATGGCTATTCTTAACCTGCAAGACCTCAAACCCGGCATGGTTCTCGCGGCAGATGCCAAGCATCATTCAGGTCGGGTGTTGCTGGCGGCAGGCACTGAACTCACGGAAAAACATCTCAAGGTATTCCATACCTGGGGGCTTACCGAGGCAGATATCGACGGAGT
>DRKQ01000241.1 GCA_011051685.1 Gammaproteobacteria bacterium | reverse complement strand
TTTGCGGCCTGAGTCGTTGCAGGGTGTCCAGCAGCCAGGGGATGCGCGGGTCGATGTCGGTCCACGGTGTGGTTGCCCTGTCCAGCAGGCGTTCCGGGCAAAGCAGTTGACGGGCCATGTCCGGGGTGGGTTCGTCGGCCGCGGCTCGAACCCGGGCACAGGCCTCGGCGTAAGCATGGGGCAGGGGCAGGGGATACGGCCTCACCTCGCGCGCCGGGAAGCCCTTCACCGTGGCGCGGGTGTTGCGAAACAGCACGCGGCCGGTGCCGTGCCGGTCCAGCAGGCGCTGGATGAGTTGTTGCCGGGCCTGGGCCGCGGCCTCCCTGTCGTCGCCATCCAGGGCATCGATGAGCACCTGGTTTTCCGCCTCGGTGAGGGTCTCGCGCAGGGTGGCGAGGGTAGCAGGCGGGACCGGCTCGTGCTGCGCCTGCAGCAATGCCTCCACCGCCTCGGCCACCGGCTGGTAATGGGCCTCTTCTTCCACGAAGGCAGCGAAGTCGGGAAAGCGCTCCGGGTCCAGCAGGCGCAGGCGGGCAAAATGACTTTCCTTGCCCAGTTGTTCCGGGGTGGCGGTCAACAGCAGCACACCCTTGGTCTGCTGCGCCATGGCCTCGATGAAGCGGTATTCGTCACTGCTCCGGGCCGGCGACCATTGCAGGTGATGGGCCTCGTCCACCACCAGGAAGTCCCATTGGCTGGCCAGGGCCTGCTCGCTGCGGCGGCTATTTCTGGTTAGGAAATCCAGGCTGCAGAGGATCAGTTGTTCGCTGTCGAAGGGGTTGTCGCCGGTGGCCTCGCCGCTGGAGGTTTCCTCTATGCCCTGACAGCGCTCCTCGTCGAAGACGCTGAAGCGCAGATTGAAGCGCCGCAGCATTTCCACCAGCCATTGATGCACCAGGGCCTCGGGCACCACGATCAGCACCCGCCGGGCGCGTTCGGTGAGTAATTGCTGGTGCAGGATCAGCCCCGCCTCGATAGTCTTGCCCAGGCCCACCTCGTCGGCCAGCAGCACCCGCGGCGCATAGCGCCGGGCCACCTCGTGGGCGATGAACAATTGGTGGGGAATGAGACTGGTGCGTGCTCCGATCAGCCCGTACAGGTCGGAATGGGCCAGGCGGTTACTGTGGCCCAGGCTCTGGTAGCGCAGCTCGAACCACTTGTGGGCGTCCAACTGGCCCGCCAGCAGGCGCTCGCGGGGACGGTTCAGTTGCAGGTGGTGGTCCAGCTGGCCCTCGGGCCACACGGTGTGCTCGCCGCCGCGGGTAACACCGCGGTAGAACAACAGGCCGTCCACCTCTTCCACGGCGCTGACGCGCAGGCTCTCGCCCTGCTGGTTTTGAATGGTGTCTCCCGGGGCAAAGGCCACGCGGGTGAGAGGGGCGGTCTGCCGGGCGTAGGTGCGCTGCTCGCCGGTGGCGGGAAAGGCGATGCTGATGCTGCGCTGTTCCACGGCCAGCACCGTGCCCAGCCCCATGTCCAGTTCGGTGTCACTGATCCAGCGTTGTCCGGGGGCGATGTCTTGCATGGGTCTATTCTCTTGTCTGACGCAACATTGCGCAAAGGGCGCGTATGGTAGTGCAATTCCCCGGTTCTGCCCAGCGGGGCCTTGGTACGAGTCATAAATTTGGCACCAAACCTGCATAAGACTTCCGGAAGCTGTTCCATTCATGTCTCTCGGGGCGCTAGATAAAACACGCAGGTAGTCATTTGCTGAGGCTGTACCGTCAATTTTTCGCAGGGCGCAGGCGCCGGTGGGGTGGGTGGAACCGCACCACGGTGCCGTCGTGTGTGCGCCTTGTCAGTATTATCTCAGTACTGCTGGGGCTCGGCCTCGCAGGCAATCCACTGTTGGCCGCAACCCCACCGGATGTGGCCAAACCCGGCGGCGCCCAGGCAGGCCGTGAATTCAAGACCCCCGTACCGCCCAAGCTGCGTCGCTTTCTTGCCAAGCCGCCACAGGCCACGCAGGACAAGCCCCCCTTGCCAGCTGGGCAGGCGCAGGCCCGGCTGCCGGTGAAGGAAATTCACCTCGAAGCTGCGGTGGATCGGCCGGAACTGGGTATTTCTCTGCAGGCCCTGCAGGCCTTCGTGGAGCAGCAACGCCTGTCCATGCTGGCCCGGGTCGAGGTCAGTTCAAGCCCGGAAATCACTCCAGAAGAGCGCGCCCGGCTGCTGGCGGACATTCAACAAATGGCCACGGAGGAAGATCTGCAGGGCAGTCTCACCGCCCTGGAGGAAAAGATCCGCAATCTGCGCCAAAAGGCCCGGCCGGTGGAAACCCTGAGCCTGCGCCAACTGCAAGAGATTGCCGCCCGGGTGGCTCAATATTACCGAGAACGGGGCTTTATCCTGGTCCAGGTGGTGATTCCGCCGCAGACCGTGGAGAACGGCGTTATCCGACTGCGGATCATGGAGGGCATTCTGGGTCACGTCAGTCTGGAGAAAAACCGGCGCTACCGGCGTGAACAACTGTTGCGCCCCTTTGCAGATCTGCTGGGCCGCCCAGTGGTCAAGGCACAGATCGAACGCGCCATGCTGCAGCTCAATGATTACCCTGGCCTAACTACATTTGGGGTGTTTCGCCCTGGCCTGAATCCCGGCGAGACCGATTTACTGGTGTCGATCATCGAGGAAAAGGCCGTGCAGGGACAGGTGCACGTGGACAACTATGGATCCGAGTTCACCGGCGAGTACCGCAGCCGTCTGGACCTGCATTGGAACAATCCCTTCGACGCCATCGACCGGCTCAGCGCTAGCCTGTCCCGCACGATCAATCCCAGTAATGGCCTGTACGGCGCCCTGAACTATGAACGTCATGCCTTTGGTCCCAAAAATGCCTTCGGCATCGGCGTTAGCAAAAACCGTTATTCCCTGGGCGCCGCCCTGGAACCCTTTGGTATCAAAGGCATTACCAGCATCGGACAAATCTACTGGCGTCACGCATTTCAGCGCAGCCGATTATTTAATAGCTATGGCTTACTTCAACTCAGTCGCAAATCCGCCAAACTGGATGTGACGGAAGGTGAAGACCGGGCCGATGAACTGACCGTGGCCAGCATGGAAACGGGTTTCGACTGGGCCAGCCGTAGCCGGCGTCATCTGGCCCGGGGACGATTGCAGTACAGCCAGGGCTTCGATGGTCTGCTGGGGGCCATGGAACCCACCAGCGACCCGGCGCAAACCGAGGCCAGCCGCCGCGGTGGCTCGGGTATTTATGCCGGTGGAGCGTTCAGCAAGATCAACCTGGACTATGACCACTGGTTCCGCTTCCTGCCGCTGCACAGCCTGCATGTCTCGCTACGCAGCCAACAGTCCGATGACCTGCTGACCTCACTGGAACAAATGCCCATCGGCGGTCCGGATTCGGTGCGCGCTTATTCCACCTCGGAATTCCTGCGCGACACGGCCGTGACCACCAGCGTGGAATGGCTGATGCGCGCACCGGGCTTTGCCCAGTGGCGGGCCTTTGGCAACAAGCGCTGGGGCGAGGTGTTGCAGTTCGTGGTGTTTGCCGATTACGCCAAGGGCTGGCTGAACGATCCCCTGGCCAGTGACCGGGAGGTGGTGAGCCTCAGTGGATGGGGCCTTGGTGCGCGCTTCCATTACCAGCGTTTCTCCGCGCGCTTCGAAGTGGCCAAGACCCTGGGAGACGAGCCGGTGGGTAACGGACGTGACCCGCAATACTTTTTTGAAATGAATCTTGGGTTTTGATCTTGCCAATAATGGTCTATGTCATGAAACATTTTTGGGACAGTCAACTTACTGTTATGAAACATCTGATTTATTCATCATCCCGGCGAAGGCCGGGATCCAGTGTGTTGATTCTTGTGAATTCCTGTGTTTGTAAGAATGACAAAAAGTCGATTTATCAACGTTTCATGAGAAAGTGGTTTGCCGTCGGCATGATCGGCACACTACTCTCCATCTCCCAGCCGGCCGGGTCCGCACCCCAGGGTGGCGAGATCACCAGAGGTAGCGGCAACATCCAGACACCGGACACACAGACCACGCTGGTGAAGCAACAAAGCCAGAACCTCTCCATCAACTGGCAAAGCCTCGACCTCGCCGCGGATGAATTGCTGCGGTTTCAGCAACCCAATGCCCAGGCAACGGCCCTCAATCACATCCTGGACCAGCGTCCCTCGGAGATACTGGGACGCATCGAGGCCAATGGCCGGGTTTTTTTGATGAATCCCAATGGCATTCTTTTTGGTGAATCGGCACGCATCAACGTGAGTGCCCTGGTGGCGGGCAGTGCATGGTTTGAATCTCTGAACGACAAGGATGAATATCGTTTCACCACTGGTCCGGGGCTGGTAGACAACGCCGGTACCATCACCACTCCCGATGGCGGCTCGGTGACCTTGCTGGGGCAGACGGTGCGCAACCGGGGCCAGATCAATGCCCGCCTTGGCAGGATTCATTTGTTGAGCGCTGGCGAGGCGACCCTGAGCTTTGATGCAGATGGTCTGTTGCAATTCAGCCTGCGGGGTGAGGTCCTCGACAATGCCCAACAAGTCTCGTCGGCCGTACAAAACAGTGGGCAGCTTCAGGCCGATGGCGGTAACGTAGTGCTTGAGGCCCATGCGGCTCACGCTGTGTTCAAGAACGTGATCAACAATGAAGGGATTATCCAGGCCTCCCGTATCAACAACCAGGGAGGTGTGATACGCCTGGAAGGCTGGGGAGGCAATGTTATTCACAGCGGCATCATTAATGCCACTGGTGTCAATGGTGGTCACGGCGGTGATGTCAGTCTGCGGGGTGATCGTATTGGTATATTGGATAACGCCAGGGTGAACGCATCCGGTGACAGTGGTGGTGGACGCATTACCATTGGAGGAAATCGTAAAGGCACAGGCGAACATACTGCACAATTCACTCAGTTTGGCCGTGATGCAAATCTGCGTGCCGATGCCACTGTCTCGGGCACAGGCGGTGAGATCGTTCTCTGGGCCGATGATACGACCTGGGCACTGGGGTCCGTATCTGCCACAGGAGGGGTTGTTTCCGGTGATGGCGGGTTTGTGGAAATTTCAGGCAAACAGGGACTAGTGCTCGGCGGCAACATCGATACCTCTGCCACTAATGGCCAATATGGCACGCTGTTACTGGACCCAACGGACATCACTATTCATGACCAGGCTGATGGCGCACAGCCCAATGACGGCCTGTTGCCGGATTTGTCTGATACGACCCAGGGCGTCGGCACCTTCGATATCGGTGAACTGGCCCTGGAGGGTTTGGCCAATAATAGCAATCTTGTGTTAGAGGCTACCAACAACATCATTGTCAATGACCTGGCGGACAATGTCCTGGCCTTTGCCATCGACAGCAGCGGCTCCATCAGCATGGCCGCCGATACAGACAGTGATGGCGCAGGCAGTTTCTCCATGAACAGTAGCGATACTATCAGTACCCAGGGTGGTGGTTTGAGCATTTCCGGTGCCGGTGTAAGCCTGGGATCACTGAACACAGATGGCCCGGTGGCAGATGGCGCCATAACCATCAATAGTACCGCGAGCGCCGTCATGGGTGCTTCCACTGCAGGTACGGCCAACATCAATGTGGCCGTTGATACCGATGCCGATGGTGCCGAATCACTGACACTCACCGGCTCGCTCAGCGGGGGCAGTGTGGCGCTACAGGGTGGTAGTAATGGCGGCGACACCCTGGTAGGACCCAACCTGCCCAATGCCTGGACAGTAACTGCGTTGAATACCGGCACATTGAATGGCGCCAGTTTCTCCAACTTCCCCAACCTCACCGGCGGCAGTGATGATGATACCTTCAGCGTCTCGGGTATTGGCAGTATTGGCGGCATCTTCGACGGTGGTGCAGAAACAACGGGAGATACAGTGGATTATTCTGCCGCCACCGGACTTATTTCCGTAACCCTGAATACCGACGTTACCAATATCGAAAGTCTGGTTGGTGGTGGTGCCGACTATTCCCTGTTGGCTGAGGATATCGCCAATACCTGGATTATCACCGCGCAAAACGATGGCAGCGTGGCCGGTGTGGCATTTACCGACTTCAGCAATCTCACGGGGGGAACAGGCGACGATGATTTCATCCTGAGTGGTGGGAGTATCACCGGCACCATCAACGGCGGTGCTGGCACTGACAGCATTACTGCCAACAATACGGCAAACATCTGGAACATAACGGCCGCAGATAGCGGCACGGTGGATGGTGTGCCCACGTTTTCCAATATCGAGAACCTGTTCGGTGGCAGCGGTACGGACAGTTTCATCCTGAATTCCGGCTCCATTAGTGGCGCTATCGATGGTGGTGCCGGAAGCGATTCCCTCGCCCCCGATGATGTGCCCAACACCTGGACGATCTCAGCAAACGATGCGGGTACGGTTACTGGCGTGGGGTCATTTGCCAATATAGAAAATCTCAATGGCCGTAACGATACCGATGACTTTTCAATTGCCGACGGCGTATCGGTCAGCGGCACCATCGACGGCGGCGGAGGGACGGACAGTCTCGACCTGTCCCTGCAAACGGGCCTGGTGGTGGTGGACCTCAGTGCGGGCAATCTTGTTAACATTGAAAACTATACCGGTAATGGCGCCAACAGCACCCTCATTGGCGACAATGTCGTTAATGTCTGGACCATCGATGGCAGCTCGGATGGCATTGATGATGGCAGTGTGGGCACGGTGTCGTTTATCGACTTTGCCAATCTCACCGGTGGTGCAGATGTCGACAGTTTCACTCTTTCATCAGGTACCTTGAGCGGCATTCTCAACGGAGGTGCTGGATCCGACACCCTGATCGCCGACAACATGGCCAACACCTGGAGCATTACAGGAGCAGACAGTGGACTCGCCACCGGCGTGGGTTCATTTGCCAGCATAGAAAATCTAACCGGTAACGCCGGTACCGATGACTTCTCCTTTGGCGTGAGCGGCAGTCTCAGTGGTGTGGTGGATGGTAGCACCAATACCGATACCGTGGATTATTCCGCCGTAGCGGGGGCGTTGACGGTCACAATTGGCGCATCGGGTTTTTCCAATATTGAAATCCTGGTGGGCAACAATGATACCAATAGTACATTGGTGGGTGCCAACACCATCAATGACTGGACCTTCACGGGTATAAATGCAGGCACCGTGAATAGCACAGATTTTTCCGCCTTCAATAACATTACTGGTGGCAGTAACGACGATACCTTTACCCTGTCTGGTGGCTCAATAGGAGGTGTCGTCGACGGTGGACTTGGCAATGATATTCTGGTGGGAGATAGCGGCGCAAACGTATGGAATATCATCGGTGCAAATTCTGGTGATGTTAACGGTGTCGGCAGTTTTAATAATGTTGAGAATCTCACTGGTAATGCATCGAGTGACGATTTTATTTTTGCCGGCGGAGGTTCACTCACAGGTATCATCAATGGCGCGGCGGGGGCCGATAGTGTTGATTTCTCTGCCAAGGTCGGGGCGGTCATTGTGGACCTGTCCAATACCAACTTCCTCAGTATTGAAACCTTTGTCGGCAATAATGTAGACAGTACCCTGATTGCCACAAATACGGCCAATACCTGGAGCATTACCGGGGTCAACGATGGTACCGTGGGTGTGACCAACTTTGTGGACTTCACCAACCTGCAGGGCAATAACGGCAGCGATGATTTTGTTCTCTCAAGCGGTGGCAGTATTAGCGGCAGTATCAGCGGTGGTGCCGGCTCTGACTCTATTCAAGGTTATGCCACCGGCGCAGCCTGGACCATCAGCGGTGTGGATGTGGGCAACTTGACCGGCGTGGGAGCCTTTAACGGAATCGAAACCCTACTAGGTAACAATGGGGTGGACAGTTTCACCTTCTCCAATGGCAGCAGTTTTAGCGGTATCATTAATGGGGGGGCGGGGAGTGACAGCGTGGATTTTTCCGCCGAGTTGGGCGCGGTGAGCGTTGATCTTTCCACCTCGGCCTTTCTCAACATCGAATCCTTCACCGGCAATGACTCGAATAGCAGCCTGACGGGCGACATTACCTCGAATAGCTGGACGATCACGGGCCCCAATAGCGGCACCATCAATGGCATCACGTTTGCCGGATTTACAGACTTGCTGGGCAATAGCCAGACAGATCAGTTTTTTGTCACTGGTGGCAGTATTTCCGGCTCCATCGATGGTGGGGCAGGCAGCGATAGCCTCACCGGCGACAACACGGTCAATACCTGGACCATCCTCGGTGCGGATCAGGGCAGTGTCACCGGAATCAGCAGCTTTACTCAAATCGAAAATATTACCGGCAACAGCCTGCAGGATGCCTTTGTGTTCGCCAATGGCGCCACCATCAGCGGCATCGTGGATGGTGCAGGCGGCACTACCGATTCCGTGGATTTCTCGGCAGAGACCGGTAGCGTCAATATTTCCCTCGGCGTCAGTGCCTATACCAATATCGAGTCCTTCATTGGTAACAATACGGACAGCACGCTGGTAGGGCCGGTCAGCGCTACCAATACCTGGGACATTACTGGGAATAACGACGGGACTGTAAATGGTATCGCCTTCACAAATTTCAATAACCTGACTGGAAATATCTCGACGGATATTTTTCAATTCCAGAACGGCACCACCATCACCGGTTTGATAGATGGTGGCGCTGGCCAGGACACGGTGGATCTTTCACTGGAAACCGGCGTGGTAAGCGTTAGCCTGGGTGCGGCGGGATTTGTCAACATCGAGGATTTCATCGGTAACAATCTCACCAGCACGCTGACCGGGGATAATGTTGCCAATACCTGGATAATCACAGGCAACAACACCGGTACGGTGGGCACGGTGGACTTCAGTGGTTTCAACAACCTTGTTGGCAATAACAACACTGACGACTTCAGCCTCAATGGCGGCAGCATCAGCGGTACCATTGACGGCGGGGCGGGGAGTGACAGCATTACAGCTGATGGTGTATCCAACACCTGGACCATCTCTTCAGCCGACGCCGGTGCTGTGACTGGAATATCCAGTTTTAATAATATTGAAAACCTCGTGGGAGGTTCGGCAGCAGACAATTTTGTCTTTGCCGATGGCAGCAGTATTTCCGGCAGCGTTGATGGTGGGGCGGGGAGTGATGCGGTAGATCAGTCCGCTCAGTCGGGCATTGTGAATATTATCCTCGGGGGAAGTGGTTTCAGCAATGTTGAGAATTTTACCGGTAATGGTACCAACAGCACCCTTGTGGGCGACAATATCGTCAATACCTGGAGTATCAATGGACTGGATGCTGGCACCGTGGGAGCGGTGAGCTTCAACAACTTCAGCAACCTCCAGGGGGGCACCAACAACGATACCTTTGTGGTCAACAGCGGCTCACTCAACGGGCAGATCGATGGCGGCGCAGGTAGTGATCTTTTACAAGCCAATAATATCGCAAATCTCTGGAACATCACTGGTGCAGACGTTGGCAATGTTACTGGTGTTGGATCCTTCTCCGGCATCGAAACTCTCAGCGGTAATGCCAGTACCGATAACTTTGTATTTGCCGATGGCAGCAGCTTCAGCGGACTCATTGACGGTGGGGCCGGTGTGGACACCGTTGACTATTCTTCCGAAACCGGAGCGGTACTCGCATCGCTGGCCACTGGACAGTACCTGAATATTGAAAACTTCGTGGGCAACAATACGAATAGCACCTTGGTGGGTGATAATATCATCAACACGTGGCTTGTGAATGGCGCCAATGCGGGAAATGTAAATGGCATCAACTTTTCCGGTTTCAATAATCTCAGTGGTAATGCCAGCAGTGATATCTTTACCCTTAATGCCGGCAGTATCAGCGGCAGCATCGATGGTGGCACGGGTAACGATACACTGCAGGCCGACAACATCGTCAATACCTGGAACGTCACCAGTCCCGATGCCGGGAATGTGACCAACGTCAACGCCTTCCAGAACATCGACAATCTACTGGGGGGTACCACCGGTGACACCTTCAATATCGGCGCAAATATCTCCGGCAACGTGGACGCTGGTGGTGGTGACGATGTGTTCTTTGTTTCCGCTTTGATTACGGTGGGTGGTAGCCTGAACGGCAACAGCGGTACTGACAGCCTCACTGGCCCAACACAAAATAGTAACTGGATGATTTCCGGGATGGACAGCGGCGACCTCAATGGTATCGCCTTTGATCAGGTGGAAACCCTGCTTGGCAACACAGGTGCCGACACCTTTGTCGTTTCCAATGGCGCATCATCCGCCATTTCGGGCGGCATCAGTGGCGGCGCAGGTAACGATGACCTGCAAGTAGATTATATTGCCGCCTCCACGCGCACTATTGTTTTTGATGGTGGCTCAGGTACGGACAGCATTACCCTTACAGGTTCCGGTACAGGACTGAGCAACAGTTATGTCTTCGGGCCCGCCAGTGATCAGGTCAGTATCACCACCAGCGAAACAAGCAATACACAGGTCATCAATGGCACAACTGTGGAGTCCGTAGCGGACAGTCTGAGCGCTGACAACATCGCACTGGTGGGTAGCAGCGGTGATGACGTGATGACCCTTGGACCCGGTAGCATCGGTGGGGTGCAGCCGGTGAGTTTCCAGATCAGCGGCCTGCCCAGCCTGCAATTTTCCAATAAAACCAACCTCTCTCTTGATGCCGGCCTGGGCACGGACAGCGTGACCATCAATGGTACGGTGCAAATTGCCGGCAACATGGACATCAGCACGGAAAGTATACTCGAAGGAACGGGCGGTGTGTTGTCCGCCGATACCCTGAGTCTGAACCAGGCCACCACTATCGGTCTTTCCGGGGCGGCCCTGTCCACGGCGGTGAACACCCTGCTGATCAACGGTCCCACGGTGGATGCCTACATCAACGAGGCGGACGGCCTGGCACTGGCGGTGAACAATCTCAGCGGGGTGTTGGATGTGACTACCGGGGCAGGGGACATCACCTCTGCCGGCAACTTCAATGTCAGCGGCACATCCTCGTTTACCGTTGGCAATGCGGGTTCCATCATCCTGGACAACGCGGCCAACCAGTTTGCCGGTACCCCTTCCTTTGCGGCCTCCAGCGGCAGCATCAACAATCTCACTTTGGTGGACAACAGCGCCGTGGACCTGCCGGCCTTGACCCTGAGCGGTAATCTTTCGGTCACTAGTGGCGGCCCGCTCAGTCAGGCCGGTGCTCTGCAGGTACAGGGAACCAGCAATCTGGATAGTGGCGCAAACAGCATGACCCTGGACAATGTCGCCAATGACTTCGTGGGCGACGTTACGCTACAGAACAGCGGCGCGGCCTCCACCACGCTGAGCGATGTGAACGGCCTGGTATTGGCAGCCTCCAGTGTGGGTGCCGGCACGCTCAGTGTCAGCGCGGCGGATATCAGCCAGTCTGGAGCCATTGTTCAAGCCGCCAGTGCAGGAGCGGCCAACTTCACTGCTACGGGTGGCAATATTGACCTGACCAATGGCGCCAATGACTTCACTGGCACGGTCTACCTGAACAATACCAGTAGCGGCAACGTATCCTTGGTGGAAAGTAACGGCCTTAGCCTGGGCTCATCCACCACCAATGGTGGTGATCTGACTGTCACCGCCGGCAACGGCATCACACTTTCTGGAACGACTACCTCCAGTGGTGGCGATATCACGGTTACTGCCAACAGCGGTGACATCCAGTTAGGTCGGCTGGATTCCGGGGCAGGGCGGCTCACCATCAATGCGGTTACCGGCAAGGTTATCGGTAACAACAGCACCATCCTCGACCCCAACCTGAGCAGTCAGACCCTGGAGATCCTGGCCGGCGACACCATAGGCGATTTCAACAACCCTATTTCCGTCAATGTGTACCCGGGCGGTACCAGCTATTTTGTTGCCGGTAATGGCTCAGCCAATATTATCGGCATCACGGGCACGGTGCTAAGTGGCTCTGTGATTGTCAACAACGTGGCTGCCACTAATAATGCTGTGGGTAAGGGACAGAGCGTGTCATTCCTGGAACAGAGTACAACACCACCTTTGCAAAGTACCCAGTTAAGCCCGCTGTTTACTGTATCCAGCGGTGGGCTGCATTTACCAGAGTATCCCCGCACTATTCTCCCTATCGCGCCGGAACAGGATCCGGATGAAAAGCGGTACGATGACTGAGAAAGACGATATGCTTCTAGAAAAAGAAATATCGTTCTTGCCAGGTTGATAATTCATGCTTGGCAGTCTGTAGATTCCGACCCAAAAAA
This sequence comes from Gammaproteobacteria bacterium, assembly GCA_011051685.1. Taxonomy (GTDB): domain Bacteria; phylum Pseudomonadota; class Gammaproteobacteria; order SZUA-152; family SZUA-152; genus SZUA-152. Next base: position 7,739 of record DRKQ01000241.1, on the reverse strand, counting down.
GACTGAATTTGCTTTGCAATGGGCGCCTGGTGATCATTATTCACCGGGCGTCCTTTTCTTGTTACATTTTATTGTTACATTCAATTCTTTAAGCGAAAATAGGCAATGCGTATTATATTCTTTCATTGTTGTCCCGTTAACATTTGCATTAGTGGGCGTAATAGTTTGTTTTTCATGAGCTGCGAAATGATTTGAAAAATTGAGACATGGATAGTCAGTAACCTCTACCGTCATTCTGGCGAAGGCCGGAACATAAGCGCGAAACGCGTTGAACGCCACAGGCGGCCCGAAGGGTGAGCGCAGCGAATAACCCAGAGGTTTTAACGACATCCTAGATTCCGGCCTTCGCCGGAATGATGAAAAAAGCCCCGTGATATTCATGTCTCCAATGTCACATGACTGGCCGTTTTCCCGTTGTTTCAACGGCTGCCCTAAAACAAGAAATACGTTGACGTGACTGCATGAAATTTTCTGGTAGGAATAAGATAGGGTTAACTTGAAATGCCTGTGCACAACGAAGAGGTTGCCGCCATTTTCGACGAAATGGCCGACTTGCTGGCGATCCAGGACGCCAATCCGTTCCGGGTGCGCGCCTATCACAATGCGGCGCGCAGCATTCGTGGTCTGGGCAAGGACCTGAACAAGATGCTGGAGGAGGGTGAAGACCTGACACGCCTGCCAGGTATAGGCAAGGACCTGGCGGCAAAGATTGCCGAGATCCTAATTACCGGTCACACCAAGGCCCTGGATAAATTGCACCAAGAGGTACCCGCTACACTAGAGGCCCTGCTCAAGATCCCTGGCCTGGGACCCAAACGAGTCAAGTCGTTGTATCGGAATTTGCACATCAAGACTCTGAAGCAACTGGAGAACGCCGCGCGCCGGGGGCGCATCCAGCAGTTGCCCGGTTTTGGCGCGAAGACCGAACAACGTATCCTGGAATCCATCGCCGCCCATCGCAGCTCGGAAAGACGCTTTCTGCACCACGTCGCCCGCCAGTATGGCGAACCCCTGGTGGCCTATCTCAAGGAGGTGCATGGGGTAAAGGAAGTGGTCATCGCCGGCAGTTACCGGCGTGGAAAAGAGACGGTGGGTGATCTGGATATCCTGGCCACCACCCGCGAAGACAGCCCGGTGATGGAACAGTTCGTCGGTTACGACGAGGTGGATGAGGTGGTCTCCAAGGGCAGTACTCGTGCCACCGTCTTTCTACGCAGTGGCCTGCAGGTGGATCTGCGCGTGGTGGCACAAAACAGTTTCGGTGCGGCCTTGCACTATTTCACCGGCAACAAGGCCCACAATATTCAGATACGCCGCCTCGGTCAGCAGCGTGGTCTCAAAATCAACGAGTACGGTGTCTTCAGGGTCAAGGACGGAAAACGCGTCAATGGCAAGACCGAGGCCTCGGTGTTCAAGGCCGTGGGGCTTCCCTTTATTCCTCCCGAACTGCGTCATGGGCGCGGTGAAATCGAAGCCGCCCAGGCCGGGCATCTGCCGCAACTGGTGACCCTGGCTGACTTACAGGGCGACCTGCACGTGCACAGCCATGCCTCGGATGGCAACGCCAGTATTGAGCAAATGGCCCTGGCGGCCCGGCAACACGGTCTGAAGTATATTGCCATTAGCGATCATTCCAAGTCCCTGCGTATAGCCCACGGACTGGATGAAAACCGTCTTGCCCAGCAGATAGAAGAGATCGACCGCCTCAACGAACGGCTCGATGGTATTACCATCCTGAAGGGCAGCGAGGTTGATATCCTGGAAGATGGCCGGCTTGATTTTCCCGAGGGCATGCTGGCGCAACTGGACCTGGTTATTGGCGCCGTACACAGCAAGTTTCGCCTCTCGCGTCGCCAGCAGACCCGCCGCATCCTGCGCGCCATGGACTCGAAGTACTTCAGCATCCTGGCACATCCCAGCGCACGCCTGCTGGAGGAACGTGATCCCATCGATGCCGATATGCCCCGCATCATCGAGGCTGCCAGGGAACGCGGCTGCTTTCTTGAGATCAATAGCCAACCGCAGCGACTGGACCTGACAGACACCTATTGCCAGTTGGCCAGGGAGCAGGGGGTGTTGCTCAGCATCAACAGTGACGGGCATAGCACCCATTGTTTTGATTTGTTGTACGGGGGAATCAACCAGGCGCGGCGGGGATGGCTGGAGAAGGAGGATGTACTGACGACGCGCTCATTGCAAGAGCTGAGAAAACAACTCAAAAGCACCATGGGTTAACCGTTAGCAGGCAGCCGGCATAGCCGTAATTTTTCGGGATCGGTTGTTGAGGGTCTCAAAATTGATTTAACAGACATCGGTGAGTAATAGCCACCATGGGAATGCTTGAAGCGGCAGTGAGTGAACGCAAGTTAATCCCACCGCGCATTTAGGCAATGCCAAATACTGTGGGAGCACCTTTCCAGGCGCGAATCGCACTTGGAAAGGCGCTCCCACAAGGGGAAATTACCCTGTTGCAATTATTTTGAGACTCTTAATAAGAGCCGTCTTTTATCTGGGTGTAGGGAAACTGCTTTAACATGTCCTTGCCCTGTTGGAGCAGGAAATCAAGAAAGGTGCGGGCAGCCAGTGACAGTTTCTTGTTTTTCAGATGTACCGCATACCAGCGGTAAAACAAGGGGAAACCTTCCACGTCCAACATGGCAATATGTTTATGGGCCAGTTCCAGACGCAGGTTGTGGCGAGACAATACGGAGATACCCAGACCCGCCATCACCGCCTGTTTGATGGCCTCACTGCTGCCCAGGTCCATGTAGGGCTGGATCTCCAGGCCATTTTCCGCAAACAGGCGTTCCACCGCCAGGCGGGTGCCGGATCCCGACTCCCGCATCAGAAAGCGTTCCTTGGCAAGCTCACGGAGTGATATGGATTTTTTCCGGGCAAGGGAGTGTTGAGGACTGGCCACTACCACCAACTCATTGTCGATGAAGGGATGGGCCTCCACATCCAGCTCCACAGGGACCTGGCCCATGATCAGCAAATCATCTTCGTTGGATTTCAGGCGCTCAAGCACCCGTGAGCGGTTGGTTACCTTGAGAATGGGTTGTACCTCGGGATGCTGGTTAACAAAGGCACCCAGAAGGTGTGGCATGAAATATTTCGCCGTGGTGATGACCGCGATGCGCAAGGGTCCCTTGACCACTCCCTCCAGGGTCTCTGTGGATTCCCCCAGCGCCAGAATATTGCCGAGGATGTTCTGTGCCGAGGAATACACCTCAGCACCCACCGCAGTGGTATGGAGCTTGTTGCCGATCTTCTCCAGCAGGGGAGAGCCAATGGTCTCGCTGAGTTTCTTGATCTGCATGGAGACCGTGGGCTGGGTCAGGTGTAATTCGTCTGCGGCACGTGTGTAGCCCCCAAGTCGTACTACGGCCTCGAAAATCTGCATCTGGCGCAGGGTGACATGGCGAATAAGGTTTTTGGCAATGGAATAAACCATAGTCATTTATCTATGGTGATGATAGAAACTATTGATTTTAGTTTATATACCAGTTTGAACATAATGTCCATCCGCGGTTACAGCCGCGACAGCAAATTACTTGTTCAATCACTGGAGAAAATCATGGCTAAAACCTATGACGCGGGCGTAAAAGAATACCGCGAAACCTACTGGATGCCAGACTATACCCCGAAAGACACGGACATTCTGGCCTGTTTCAAGGTAACACCACAGGACGGTGTGCCGCGCGAAGAAGTAGCCGCCGCCGTTGCCGCAGAATCCTCCACCGGTACCTGGACCACGGTGTGGACCGACCTGCTCACCGATCTGGACTACTACAAGGGTCGTGCCTACGCCATCGAAGACGTCCCCGGTGACGACACCTGTTTCTATGCCTTCATCGCTTATCCCATCGATCTGTTCGAAGAGGGCTCGGTGGTCAACGTGATGACCTCCCTGGTGGGCAACGTGTTCGGCTTCAAGGCACTGCGCGCCCTGCGTCTGGAAGACATCCGTTTCCCCATCGCCTATGTGATGACCTGCAACGGTCCGCCCCAGGGTATCCAGGTGGAACGCGACCTGCTCAACAAGTACGGCCGTCCATTGCTGGGCTGTACCATCAAGCCCAAACTGGGCCTGTCCGCCAAGAACTATGGTCGCGCCTGTTACGAAGGTCTGCGCGGCGGCCTGGACTTCACCAAGGACGACGAGAACGTCAACTCCCAGCCCTTCATGCGCTGGCGTCACCGTTTTGATTTCGTCATGGAGGCCATCCAGAAGGCCGAAGCCGAAACCGGCGAGCGCAAAGGTCATTACCTGAACGTGACCGCTCCCACCTCCGACGAGATGATGAAACGTGCCGAATACGCCAAGGAAATCGGCGCACCGATCATCATGCACGACTACATCACCGGCGGCTGGGCGGCTAACACCCAGTTGGCCCAGTGGTGCCAGGACAACGGCATGCTGCTGCACATTCATCGCGCCATGCACGCCGTACTCGACCGCAACCCGCACCACGGTATCCACTTCCGCGTGCTGACCAAGATCCTGCGTCTGTCCGGCGGCGACCACCTGCACTCCGGTACCGTAGTGGGCAAGCTGGAAGGCGACCGCGACGCCACCCTTGGCTGGATCGACATCATGCGTGATTCCTACATCAAGGAAGACCGTTCACGCGGCATCTTCTTTGATCAGGATTGGGGGGCTATGCCTGGCGTACTGCCTGTGGCCTCCGGCGGTATCCATGTCTGGCACATGCCGGCCCTGGTGAGCATCTTCGGTGACGACTCCGTGCTGCAGTTTGGTGGTGGTACGCTGGGTCATCCCTGGGGTAACGCCGCCGGCGCCGCCGCCAACCGTGTTGCCGTTGAGGCCTGTGTGCAGGCGCGCAACGAAGGTCGTGAGCTTGAGAAAGAAGGTAAGGACATTCTTACTGCCGCCGCCAAGCACAGCCCGGAACTGGCTGCCGCCATGGAAACGTGGAAGGAGATCAAGTTCGAATTCGACACCGTGGACAAGCTGGACGTTTCACACAAGTAAACATCCGCCAATCCATCCGCGCGGCTGCGGCGTAACAACAAGGGTTGCGCCGCGGCCACCGATAACCGAATCAAATCAGGAGCATTGAAATGCAAGACTATCAGTCAAGCTTGAGCGATCCCTCAAGTCGTAAATTTGAGACCTTTTCCTACCTGCCGGAGATGACCCCGGAGCAGATCCGCAAGCAGATCGAATACATCGTCAGCAAGGGCTGGAATCCGGGCATCGAACACACCGAGCCGGAGAACGCCAACGGCCACTACTGGTACATGTGGAAGCTGCCCATGTTTGGCGAGACCGACGTCGATGCCATCCTCAAAGAGGTGGAAGCCTGTCACGCCGCACATCCGGACAATCACGTTCGGCTGCTGGGTTTTGACAACTTCGCCCAGTCTGCCGGTGCGTCCATGGTCATCTACCGCGGCAAAACCGTCTGATACCTGCTGAGTCCGATGATCCGGCCGTGGCAACGCGGCCGGATCCACGGGAACGACTTATGACAAAACCCGATCGTTACGTTGGCATCGACAATGACATCCACGGTGGTATGACCACCATAGGCAAACTCATTCGCGACGCCTGGGTGTTTGGCATCCTCCCTGAAACGGAAACCTGTGAAGGCTGGAATCTTGGCGCCATCGACAATCTATTGCAAAAGGTCAATGCCGAATGGGACAAGTACGGTTGCCTGGTGAGCCTTTTGCCGGAAGACCTGGCGGAACGCCACCGTCGCATTCATGGCGAGGCCATGCGCAAGGCGAAAGCCGCGGGCTGGTCAGGCGAACTTGAAACGAATGATGAAGAATAGCCCGATTCAGAATTACCGAGAGGACACTTTCATGTCTGATACAACCGTTGATCCAAGCCAGTACCTCATAAAGGACGAGCCGTATTACAAGGCAATCAGTAATGAAGTTGAGTATTACGAGGCCGCCTACAACGTGCGCATGCCCATGATGCTCAAGGGGCCCACCGGTTGCGGCAAGTCCCGTTTCGTGGAGTACATGGCATGGAAACTGGGCCGTCCGCTGATTACGGTGGCCTGTAACGAAGACATGACCGCCTCCGATCTGGTGGGACGTTTCCTGCTGGACAAGGATGGCACCAAGTGGCAGGACGGTCCATTGACCACCGCCGCACGCATCGGCGCCATTTGTTATCTCGATGAAGTGGTGGAGGCCCGGCAGGATACCACCGTGGTGATTCATCCCCTGACCGACCACCGCCGCTCACTGCCACTGGACAAAAAGGGCGAGCTGATCGAGGCCCATCCCGATTTCCAACTGGTGATTTCCTACAATCCCGGTTATCAGAGCCTGATGAAAGACCTCAAACAATCCACCAAGCAACGTTTTGGTGGGCTGAATTTCGATTACCCCGATACCGAACTGGAAGTGGAGATCGTCGCCAATGAGTCCGGTGTCGATAAGGTCACCGCGGAAAAACTGGTACAGATCGCGCATCGCGCGCGTAATCTCAAGGGCCATGGGCTGGACGAAGGCATCTCCACACGTTTGCTGGTGTATGCCGGCCAGTTGATCCATGCGGGTATCGACGCAGAAGCTGCGTGCAGCATCACCATGATCACTCCGCTGACAGACGATCCGGACATGCGGGATACGCTGAATGCCGCGGTGCAGACATTTTTAAGTTAGCTCGCAACGCCCAGCACGTGGCTTGCAGCGGACCGCCGTGATGTCATCGATCCATCTTGAAGAATATTCCGAGCTCCTGGAAGCCAGTGTCCCGGAAGTCAGGGATGTACTGGAAGGCACCTTTCACGAGGCCGCGCGCATCATGTCGCCTGCCGGCCTGGCCGATTATCTCAGCGGCGCCAGGGCGCTGAGCAACCTGCGGCGCGGTCCCGATCTGGTCATCACCTATTTGCAGGAAATGCCCCTGGTCGCCAAGGAGTGCGGGGAAGACATCATTCCCGATGTCATCACCGCGGCAATGAAGGTCTCGTCCATGACCTCGGGCGAGGTCATTGCGTTGTTGTTTGCCAGCCTGCCCTCGGTCTCCCGTCATCTTGGCGATGCACAACTGGTGCGTGGCTATCTCACCCTGATTCATCAACTGGCCTCCACCGCGGCGCGTGGCCTGCGGCCCATGCTTTCGCATATCGATGAGCTGCTGTCCAAGCTGACATTGAGTGGTTTGCGCCGCTGGGCCAATTTCGGCGCCCAGGCCTACCGCCGTGACTTCAACAACCTCACCGCCTATTTCAACCTGGAATCCGCTGACAGCCGCGCCATGCTGGAAAAGGAACGCCGCGGCGTACTGTTCGTCAAGGTGCAGCGCAAACTGAATTTTTACCTGCGCGCCTTGTGGGGCAGGGACTTCTTTTTGCGTCCCACTGGCGCCGATTACACGGACTTTCGGCCCTATGTGGAAGATCGTATCCTGCATATGCCAGACGCAGTGGATGACATCGAAGGTATTCCCGGCCTGGAATTGTACCGCGCCACTGCCGCGCACATGGCCTCACACCTGATGTACACCACCGCTTCCATGTCTGCCGAGCAGCTCAGTCCGGCACAGATGTTCTTCATCGGCCTGCTGGAAGACGCGCGAGTGGAATACAAGGCGGTGCAAAAGTTTCCCGGTCTGAAAAAGCTGTGGGTTTCCCTGATGAAGGTGGAATACAGCGAGCCGGTGGAACACGAGACCATTCCGATACTGGAACATCTCGCCCTGCAGCTACTTGATCCCACCGTCACCAGCGACGACGAGCAGCTCAACG
>DRKQ01000240.1 GCA_011051685.1 Gammaproteobacteria bacterium | reverse complement strand
TGTTCGGCGTGATGATGTTGTCGGACCCTTCCGGCATCCTTTACTGGCGGATCGTCTAACGGCAGGACAGTGGACTCTGACTCCACTAATCTAGGTTCGAATCCTAGTCCGCCAGCCATCTTTTTTTGTTTCCGGCGTAAAGCCCTTTTCACCTCTTTCCTGTTTCGCGCGCGCGTCTGCCTGCGCGGGAAAAATCTTTGTGCTTTATTTTTACCCGTTGCTTGCATCGGTGACGGCTGCTGGTATAAGTTGCCGCGACGGCGGTGCCTTGCGCACCCGTGATTCCCAGTGGAGATCTGTAATGGTTGTACGGCGCAGGCTTGCGGCTTCAGTTGCTTTGTTTTTTACTCCGATGGCGGCCTGGTCTGCCGATGTCAGTGTGTACGGCTCCGCCAATGTGGAGCTGGCGTCGTACCAGGACAAGCGGCCGGAGGGCGTAACACCGCCGCCGGATTATCAGGAAGGGCTGCGGGTCGAAGACAATACGCGCGGTCGCTTCGGCATCAAGGCGGCGGAGGATCTGGGTGGCGGCGTGTCCAGCTTTGCCCGCTTCGAGTGGGAGCTGAATACCACCACCAATACCTCGTCGAATACCGCGGCCGACAGCAATGCCTCCCTGACTCAGCGCATGTCCTATGTCGGCCTGGCTGGCGGCTTTGGCGCCGTGTTGGCGGGTAACCTGAAGTCGCCTTACAAATACACCGGCGGGGTCAAGTACGACCCTTTTGTCGCCACCTCGCTCGAGGCGCGGGGCAATGGCGGGATGACCGGCGGCGAGTTCGGTCATGAAGACTTCCTCGACAAGATGGTCGCCTATGAGTCCCCGCGAGGCGGGGCGGTGAGGGGGCGTATCGCCTATGGTTTCGAGAAGGAAGACAATGCGCTGTCGCTGGATTTGATATTCAAGCGTGGTGGCTGGGAGGCCTTCATTGCCTATTTCGATTCGGGTAACCGAACCCGTCTTGCCGATCCTGCGGCTCCTGTCTTCAGCCAGCCGATCGACTACAGGGCGGCGAAGCTTGGCGGCCAGTATCGCAGTGAAAGCGAGGCGCACCGCCTGTCGTTGCAGTATGAATATGTCGAGGACGGCTCCAGCGGAATCACCAGCAAGCCTTCGCTGTGGTTCCTGGGTTATCAGTTTAAGCTGGGCAAGTTGCTGCTTGCGGTGCAGGCGGGGCGTTCGAGCGGTAAGGCGCTGACGACACCGGAAAGCGATTACGCGGCGGCTGGTGCCATCTACAAGTTCAGTCGGGAAACCAGGATTTACACGGGGTATCGTTACAGCAAGGATCTCGATGCCGTTTTCACCTTAGGTCTGCGCAAAGATTTCAGGTCTTGATGCACCGTCAGGGGGCGTGATGTTGAATGGTGGGGCGTGGGCGCTTCGCCGGTGACTGTTCGAGGGGACGGATGAATCTGCAGATGTGGTTTCGGTGGGGTGTGCTCATGTTGGTGCTGGGCCTGTTGGCGGCCTGTGCCGGTGGTGGCGTAAAGGAAGAGGAGGCCAAGCGAATCTATTGGCCAGAACCGCCCGCGCAACCGCGCTTTGTCTATGAGGCAACCTTGCGCAATGAGAACAGCCTGAAACCCCAGAGCGCCGCGGAAAAGATGCGCTTCATGATTTCCGGCTATTCCGAGAAAAAGCAGATCTTCATGAAGCCCTTCGGTATTGCGGCGCACAATGGCTCGGTGGCGGTGACCGACACGGTGCTGAGGCGCGGCTTCATCTTCAATTTCTGGCGGCAAAAACTTTACACCTTTGGCGTCGTCGGGACGGAGGGCGTCATGGTGAAGCCGATGGGCGTCGCCATGGATGACCAGCAGAATATCTACGTGGTTGATATTGGCCGGCGCGAAGTGTTGATCTATGACTCGATGGGGATGTATCTGCGCTCCGTGGGGGACAAGGAAACATTTGATCGCCCGGTAGGGGTGGCGGTGACGGGGGATGGGTCGAGGATTTATGTGATTGACGCCGGCGGTATCGATAGCCAAAAGCACCGGCTAGTGATCTATGATGGTGATGGGCAGCAATTGGCCATTATCGGCAAGCGGGGCGCTGGTGATGGTGAGTTCAACCTGCCGACGCATGTTGCGGTGGCGCCGGATGGCACGGTGTATGTCCTCGACGGCGGTAATTTCCGCATTCAGGCGTTTACAGCCGATGGCGCGTATCTACGCAGCTGGGGCAAGGTTGGGCGCAATTTTGGTGACTTGGCCCGCCCTCGTGGATTGGCGGTGGATCGCGATGGCAATGTCTATGTGACCGATGCCGCCTACCGGAATTTCCAGATATTTAACCCGCAAGGGAAGTTGCTCCTTTCCATTGGCGATGAGGGGCTGGAAGACAAGCCGGGGCAGTTTGCCTTGCCGGCAGGCATCGCGGTGGATGAGCGTGGCTTTGTTTATGTCGTGGACCAACTCTTCATGAAGGTCGATGTGTTTCGGCGAATCCCTCAGCAGGAGGCAGTAGAAATCATGGCCACGGAGGCGGCTTACCGGTAGTTTTCGGTAAAAAAAACACCCTCAGATTTTTTTATCTTTATTCTGTGACGGCCGTCACACTTTCGGGCGGGCGAGGCCGGAGTGGGCGTCATGGTTTTCGTCTATATCTTGCTGTTTTGTCAGTACTTTATAGAAAATTGGGGCTTGCGCGTGGTATAAGCGTTGGCGGCGGCATTTTATGGGGCTGGCGCTGGTGTTGTGTTGACATAGGTTTTGAATGCGTGCTAAAAATATACCTCATTACAGGAGTAGCGTAATCGCCCGTGGCGTGTGTTGTTTTCGACACGGGATCGTTTATTAGCCAAGAAGTAAATTTCGAGACCATAGGGGGTTTCTGATGGAGCAAAAATTTTTAAAGTCGGCGGTTGCGACAGCGGTACTGGGCGCGGCGATGTTTGTCGCGGGTGGTGCGGTTGCCGGTACGATCGCTAACACCAAGCACAATCTGGGCTCGGCCGGTACGGGTAACAACAAGGTGACCGACACCGAGGAGATTTGTATCTTCTGCCATACGCCTCACGGTGCTGATACCGGCGCCAATGTTGCGGTGCCGCTGTGGAACAAGAAGCTGTCCGATCCGGCCGTCTTCAAGACCTATGACCAGTTGGGGACATCCACCTATGATTCCGCGCAGGCTTCTATCGGTTCGGTGACGCTGGCCTGTCTGACCTGTCATGACGGTACACAGGCAATCGATAACATCATCAATGCCCCGGGTTC
>DRKQ01000239.1 GCA_011051685.1 Gammaproteobacteria bacterium | reverse complement strand
ATAGGGTGGTTGGCCTTGATCGGATAGGTGAATTCTCTATGCCTATCCGTTGCGGAAAATGTCGGGGTATGAAAGCTGAGATAAAAATTAGGATAAGGCAATAAAAGCTGTACTTCGTCGTAGGCGCCTTTGTTAAAGGTTTTGTAGAGCTGGCAAAAGTGTTGGCCCTCGTGAGAAAGGCTGCAGGCATCACTGATGATGGCACCTTTGGGTAGGAGGAAGCTCGTCTTGATGGGGAAACGGTTGCCTTCGTCAAATTTGCCGTCGTAAATGACCAGTACACTGCTGTCATCGTATTCTGGCCAAATAGCGACTCTCATTCTGCCGATGGAGAGTTCGGCTGTTTCATCGCCCATGCTAACCGCATTACCTGCACCTCTTTCACATCCGCTACTGAGAGACAGGAGAAGCAGGGCAGCGAAGAGCGGCAGGGAATAATAGTTCGACAAATTCATCTCTCATTAACCTTGTTGCAGTAATCTCAACATCACCTTAAATGCTCAAGGTGGATATTACTATAGTTGATACTATAGCGCGGAACTCGTGAATTTGCTTGCCACAGAAAGGCAGTAGGCGATTCAGTGTGTTATTGGAGAAATTCTCCAAATGTTAGCTGAGTTATTAATGCATGCGTGCCGCGCTGGGTTTTATAACTATCGCCGTTGTAAAGAGTCGTCTGGCGGTAATTTGTTATGTGCGAAAGGAGGGTTTGGAAGAAGGATTGGCTATGTCGGGCATTCTTGATCAATGTCAAGGAATGGTGACCTAGCTGCAGATATAGATGTAGCGTGGAAGTGCGTCAGAATGTCGCAGCGGAATCGAGCGGTATATGTCCGTTGCAAGAGTTGTAGGCGGCTCATGCTTTTGAGTTATAGATCATGAGTCTGTGCGACCGTAAATCAATCGGAAGCACGTTGTGTGCTACGGAGGCCACATCAAATTGGGATGAGGCGTGAGTCCTAGTAGAGTTCTTGGTTAATACTAGATACAGGGTAGGCTCGTTGTCAACATCTCGCTAATAGTTAGTAACATCTCGCTATTCTTTAACGGTTAATGGTTGACGGTTAGGTAATGGCGCATACGGGAGGAAACAAAGATGCGTTGCAATCACAAGTTTCTCATAGTGAAGCTTTTTTCAGCAGTTTGTTTGGCGCTTGGGGGGTTAAGTTCGGTAGCGAGTGCCGCTGAACAAGTGCCGCCATGGCAGAATGCGGAGCATGACAACAAGGATACGCCGCTGCATGACCCGATGCTGCTCTACAATGCCGGTGGTCTCGATGGCAAGGTGGCGGTCATTGGCTTGCCGAGCATGAAGACCTACCGGCACATTGATGTCGGTGTCGACTTGCATGAAGTTGTGTACGGCGGTTCGCCTGCAGGTAACAAGAACGGCACGCCGGATGGCAAGTACCTCTATGTCAATGACAAGGGCGCCAACACCATCGGTGAGATCAACCTGCAGACCGGTATGCTGGAGCGATTGATTGCTCTGCCCTTTCCTTTTGGTGTCCACCATATTGCGCTGAGCGCCGATGGCAAATATCTGTTCGGTACAGGTGAATATACCGGCAAGATGTCCAAGACCGAGATCGCCACCGGCAAGACGCAAGTCATCGACTGGGGTCCGGCACCCAGTGCACCGGATTACCTGGATGTAGGCAAGAAGGGCAAGTATGTCTTTGCCGGTAACTATTATCATTCCACCGTGGGCGTGTTTTCCGCCAACCCCTTCAAGTTCATCAAGGAGATACCGGTCGGGAAAAACCCTCATGGCGTCGATGTAATACCTGAGGGCACCTTGGCTATAGTGAGCGACAAGCTGTCTGCGACCATGACGGTCATTGATATCGATAAGTTGGCGGTGAAAAAGGTTATTCCGACTTGCGCCGGTCCTCTCCACAGCGTGATGGATGTCTATGACGCGGATGGTGGCACCTATGAGCCAGGGAAGGACAGCCCTGAAGGCCTGACATCCAAATACGCCTATGAGAGCTGCTTTGTTGCAGATGCCAACGTCAAGATAGACCTCAAGAAACTCGAAGTGGTCGATGAGATCCCGACCCACTATCGTACCGGGCATATCGCCATCAGTGCGGACAATAAGTATGTTATTGCCTTGAACAAGTTCTCAACAGGGCTGTTCAGCCCCACGGGTGTTGTCTATCCGGTCAACTTCGAGATGTGGGATGCCCGCGAGGACAGCCCCACCTACGGCAAGACCTTGAAAATCATTCCCGTGGATGGCGAGCCACATAACGCCAAGACTATCTATGCCTATCAGATCAAGGATTGGACCATGGGCCAGGCAGAGAAGGGCGGCTTGCTCAAGGCTGGCATGATGACACCGGTCATCCATCCCCATCATATGGCTAAGTCGAAACGATTCTTTATGCCCAAGTCTAATGAGCGGCCGGGGGTCAGGATGGTCAATGGCGTCAAGGAGATCCACGTCAAGGCCTTCAGTTATGGTTATATCCCCCGCCAGATCCGGGTGAACAAGGGTGACAAGGTGAGGATATTTGTGACGAATATCGATAAGGCCGCGGGTATCACCAAGAATCCCGATGTCACCATGGGCTTCACCATCTATGGCCCCTACGGCTTGAGGACAAACCTGTCCGCTCCGCGTGGTGTGACGGCGGTCACCGAGTTTGTGGCGGATATCGCTGGGGAATATGCCATCTTCTGCCAGCACTTCTGCGGGCCTTTGCATCTGGAGATGAGAGGATCGTTCTTCGTGGATGATCCCACTAAAGAGGCATCCAACCTGGATATCGGCGATTATGGAAAGGCGCAAACACTCCCAGGCTTGGTGGAAGAAGGCCAGCTAACGATAGCCGAACGTGTAAAGAGCCTATAACTCCCTCTTTATGCAATGTGAATATTTAACGAATAGCTGAGCCAGCCCCCCTCAAGCGGGGGGTTGGCCCTAGCCCCTAGGGAGGAAAAAGAGTCTTATCCTATATATGCCGTTATCGGAGTGAGATCGGAGTGAGATAAGGCCTTTTTCAGCAGCGAGGAAATTAGAGATGAAGAAGCAGAATCTGAAAATATGCGTAATCGCAATGGCAAGTCTAGTCGCTGTGTGGGCAGGTTCGTCTGCCTCTGCTGCGGGAAAGAAGCGGTGTACTGCACAGGGTGTGAAGGTTGAGTGTCCCACCCAAAGCGACGCGGTATTGGAAAGGGCTCGGGAATCCTACGGAAAAGAAGCCATGGATATGGCGCATGGTAAAGCGGGTAGTACCTATGGCATTGCACCCTTTGATTATCTGACCGGTGTAGGCAAGCGGACCGACAAGACCACGCTGACGGAAGGTGAGAGTGGCTATGGCGGTTCGGCCGGTGGTGGTACCGGTAAGACGGAGCTGTGGGACCGGGTGAAGGCGCCAGCTAAGGGCGAGGCGATATACGATCAGTGGACCAATAACTGGTCTCCCACCTTTAAGGAAACCCTCGTTCCTGGAGCCGATCCGAATCAAGGTAAGCAGTGGTACTACTTTTACTGCATCGCCTGCCATGGTTGGATGCTGCAGGGTGATGGGCCAGTGGCTATCGATCTGGATCCACGACCAAGGACGTTGGTCGCCGGTCGCTATATGAACAAGAAGACAAATCTTGAGCTGTTTACCGTCATCAAGGGCGGAGGTGAAGCCGTGTCTCTCTCTTCGTCCATGCCATCATGGGGCAATTACCTGCAGGATCAGGACATCTGGAATGTCGTTGCCTGGATTCGGGCCATGCAGGATGTCAAGAGCCCCAGGGATCTGGATGAATACCTGAATCCAAAATCCACCTTCAAGCCGATTGCGGGTGACGTAAATCCCTTGAATGCAGCGGATAATGAGGACTTCATGGAGGCCCAGGAGCTGATAGAAGCAGAAATTGCTGGGCGTGGTGAAGAGATGCAGGGTGGTAAATATGTGGAAGGCGGTCTGAGGGAAAGACCTCAAGACGTAGCTAAAGAAGTCAAGTTGGGAAATTAAACACGTCTGCTCACTGAGCGGGGCAGTTTTGGCAACTGAAGAGCCATTTGCTACATACGGAGATGAAGGCTGTCTTGGCAATGGCTGATGTAAGGTGAGCAGTAATAGACATGCGCGCCTTATTTCTAATCAGCAACAATGACAGGAGTGAGGCATACCCACCTATTGTGCCGGTGGGATATGCCTCGCTCTTTATTTATTTATGGCGCAGTGATTTTTGGGCGTGTAGGAATGGCAATTTGGGATGCGCGGAGTGGGACGCGGGCGGAGTACCTCGTTTCAGTCCTTTCTCGGGGCCTGTCGGATTTGGGTAATCGTAGCGAGCATGATAGGAAAGTGAGTCAAAATGTTCCCAATTATGAGGCGAATAGGGGCATTTTGGTCGCCCCCCCATCAGTGCAATAGATTATTCCCAAGCCCGACAGAGTCCTGGACCGCGATAGCGGCACACCATAGGAATGCCGCTACCCAGATATTGTATCGTCATACTTCCCGCGTCTGTGCCTGTGAACTATTGCGAGAAAACTGTGATCGCACACCTCCTATTCAGCATGCACAATAAATTGTGGGAGTAGTCCTCAGAACGACGACACGGAAAGGAAAAACACCAGAGGATCATCCTGGATTGGGGTCTTATGAAGTCAGGGCGCGAAAGCATGAACAATACGGTTAGCCACTGCCAACCAGTGAGTAATGATTTGTGAACAAGGTTAATGTACTGATCATCGGTGGTGGCATTTCCGGACTGGCGGCTGCGTGGTGGCTGACCCAACAGGGTGTGTCCGTCGAGATCTGGGAGGCGGCCAGCCGGCCTGGTGGCAAGATCCAGAGTACGCAAGAGGGTGGCTATCTGACGGAGCGTGCGGCCGCCATGTTGATGAATTTCCGTCCCGAGGTGGTGGAGCTTGTACGCGACAGCGGGCTGGAAAGTGTAAAGACCCCTCGCCAGCGTCTCGCCGAGGCGCGACGTTATTTGGTGCGTCACGGTCGTTTATCGGCACTGCCCATGCGACTGGGTCCCATGTTGGTATCACCCCTGTGGAGTCTGCGCGGAAAATTGCGCCTGTTGGCTGAACCCTTCATTTCCAGTGGGGGCCTTGAAGATGAATCGGTCAGTGAATTTATCACCCGCCGACTGGGACGCGAGGTGTTGGAAAAAGCCATTGAGCCATTTATCGCCGGCACGTTGGCCTCGGATCCGCTAGCAACCAGTGCGGCGGCGGCACTGCCTCGTCTTGTCGCGCTGGAGCGGCGCTATGGCAGTATTACGGCAGGGGTACTGGTGAATCGCCTGCTGCGTCGGCGGTCAGCCTGCGCCACGGATACCTTTTCCTTTCAGGGTGGCATGAGCACCCTGGTCACAACCCTGGCCCAGGCGCCTGGAATCAAAATGCATACGGGCTATTCGGTGGAAGAGCTGGTTCGTGAGCAGGGTGCTTGGCGTGTTACGGCAACGACACCTCAGGGACAGCGCAGCCTGTCGGCACGCCACGTGGTCGTGACCACCCCTGCGCCGGTTAGCGCAACGTTGCTCACGCCGATTGATCATGGATTGGCGGAATTACTGCGTGGCATTGACTATGCCGCGGTGAGCGTGGTGCACATGGGGATGGACCGAGATGCCGTAGAGCACCCCTTGGACGGCACAGGATTTCTAACGCCAAAAAGGGAAAGTGCAATTCTGACGGGCAATCTGTGGATGAGCAGCCTGTTTCCCGGCCGGGCGCCAGCCGGCAAGGTATTGCTGACGTCCTATCTTGGCGGCATGCGCGCTCCCCAGGCTATAGACTGGGACGATGAGCGTATCGCGGCCCAGGCGCTGAAGACCCTGCAGCCATTGATAGGCTTGAAGGCCGAGCCGGAGATGGTTCGTGTCGATCGGCATCGAGAGGCATTGCCCGTTTACCATGGCGCCTATCAGAAGCGAATGCAGGCCATCGAAAGCCGTCTGCGGCAATTGCCTGGGCTCCACCTCGAAGCAAACTACAAGGGTGGGGTGTCTGTGCGCGATCGTCTTGTCTGTGGGCAGGCTGTTGCGAAACGGATTCTCCAGGGGCGGCAGTTGCTGTCGCCAATCGATGCCGAAATGGCTGCGGACAAGGTGGAGGCCGTCTCTGGCTTGCAGGGTGCTGTTACAGAGTAAAAGGGCACCTCTTTACGGCTTGCGCACTCACGCTCTCTGTGTGGGCTGATGACGCTAGCTACAAAAGCTTTTCGATTTCATGCTCCAGTAGCTTTGCTGTGACAACACCTGCATGGAAATAGCTCACCATGCCTTGCTTGTCGATGAAGAAGGTGGTCGGCATGCCGTACAGGCCGTAGGCCTCTTTGATTTCTCCTGTTTTATCCAGGCCTGCGGGAATATTGAGCCCGACCTTCTTAATGAATGCCCGCGCCTTTTTTTCCGTGTCATCGATGGCAATGGCGAGGAATACCACTCCCTTCTTTGTATATTCCTGTGCGATCTTATCGATGGTCGGGGTTTCTTCGCCGCAGGATACGCACCAAGAGGCGAAGAAGTTGATGACGACAGCCTTCCCCTTCATGTCACTTAATTGAAAGGT
>DRKQ01000238.1 GCA_011051685.1 Gammaproteobacteria bacterium | reverse complement strand
TTGTCCATTCGCATGGTGTGTTGCCTCCCTTTGGGATCCTGAAGATTTTCGTTATCCCATACATGGGGGCAGGGTTTGGCGATTCAAGGAATTGGCGACAAAGTCCGTAGTTCATGGCTAGTTCATGGGTAGTTCACAAAAAAGTAGAGCACAGCAAAAGGGCGCCCCTCGAAAACGGGGGCGCCCTGCTGTCGGCGACAATTTTTGGGTGTGACGCCGGATCAGCCGGCGAAACGTTCAGATATCGCGTCCATCCCACATCCGGGTGCTGATGCGCCGATCACCATTCTGTCGACGATCCGGGGTATTTTCGAAACGCACCATTTCCCTGCGATCCACTGTTACCCGGCGGGGTGCCTTGCGCCGCTCCGGGCCCACGTATTTCAGCGCACCGTCATGAGGCCCGGCTGATTCAATCTTCTCGCCCGGTTCTTCTTTGGGTACCAATTCCAGTTCCATAAGCTGTCTTCCCGATTGCCAATCTGCTTACCATTGGATGCTGAGCAGATATTAGCGTTTACTGAAATATCAAACAACCATCAGTTGATGTGCATTTTACCGTATTTAGGGAAGTTTAGCCTGTTCTGGTGGATTGTCAGGCAATGCCGAATCCAGTGCCAGGCGTGCCGCCAGAATATCCAGGCAGGTAGCGTGGTCCATGTCCTCGCAGTGCAACACGGGGGCCACGCGCAGCTTTGCCTCGCTTGGAAACAGCACCCCGCGCACCGTGTGCCCCGCCCCCCGCACATCGTCCACCCGCACCGGATATATGGGACAACCCGACTTGTGGGCCAGACGCACCACGCCTCCCTTGAGCTTGCGCGGCCCGTCCGATTCCAGGTGGATGCGACCCTGGGGAAACAGCGCCACCACGTCACCCGCCTCCAGCGCGCGCAGCGCCTCGCGCAGAGCACGTTCCGGGTTGCGGTCTCGATCCACCGGGATGCAACGCCCACGGCGAAACAGCCAACGCAGACCAAAACGCTCGTATTCCTCGCGGGCGATCAAAAAACGCAACGGCCGGGGACTGGCGACAATCAGCAAAAAGGGATCCAGCCCGGAGATGTGATTGGCCACCACCAGCGCACCGCCTTCGGCGGGCAAGGGGATGGGCTGGTACTGAAAGTGGTGCACGTAGCGGCAAAACAGCGCGATGCAGCCCACGATGTGATTGTTCAGGGAACTCCCCCAGTCCACGCCATTGGCCTCCCCACAGGCGCGCCAAGCACGGCACAGGAACCACATCAGCAGCGTACCGGCGGCAACAAGTAGGCCCAGCAGGGGAAGATAATCGTTCATGAATGGTGCGCGACGTGAGACAAACAGAAAAACAGGTGTGACCCGAAGTCTACCGCAACAATGGGCCTATTTTTTCTTTTTCTTCTTTTTCTTCTTTTTCTTGCCTTTCTTTTTCCCGCCACCCTCGGCCCCGGCATCGGACAGCACCTGGGCGATGCGCGGAAAGCCCCGAATCTCCGCATTCTGCATCGCCGACACACCGGTCTTGGACTTGGCGTTCACATCGGCACCCTCGGCCAGCAGGGCCTGCACCACACTGAGATTGCCGCCAAAGGCCGCTGCAATAAGGGCGGTGGACTCGTTCTTGTCCTTGGCATTGACGTCGGCGCCGGCGGAGAGAAACAGTTGCACCACCCGCTCGTTACCGAAATAGGCTGCGCTCATCAGTGGGGTCTTGCCATTGGCGTTGGCGGCATTGACATCTGCCCCCTCACTCAGCAAGGAACGCACCATGGCCAGCCGCCCCTGGCGGGCGGCATCGATCAGCTCTACATTGAGATCCCGCGCCGCCGAAGCAAACGGCGAGACCAGCAAGAGAGCAAAAAGGACGACGAGGCTTCGTCGGATCGGGTTCATCGGGTGTTCCTGTGCCTGTGTGTACCTATGACCACGGCCGAAACCGGGTGTTTTCTGTACAAACTATCGGCCGGACAGGCGAAAATTTAAGGCTCACAAGCTGTTACAGGCTCTTGCACAGTCCCTTGAGCACCATGTCCGTGAGGCTGACGATGCCGATGATCCTACCGTTTTCCTCCACCGGCGCCCGCGACAGACCAAACTGTTCGAACTGGCGGGCGCAATAACGGATGTCCATCTCCGGCGATACGGTGAGCACGGGCTTGGTCATGATCTCGTAAACATTGACCCGCTCCGGCGCGCGGTCCTTGGCCAGCACCCGGCGCGCCACGTCGGACAGCAACACCATGCCGAAGGCGTCATCGTCGTGACGCTTGTCCACCAGTACGCACTTGGTCTCCACATGACGCATCATGCGCAGGGCCTCAGAGACCGGGGTCAACCCGTCTACCATGTCGAACTCGGTTTTCATCACCTCTTTTACCCGGGTAATCTCTCGGCTTGTCATAGTTCTTCCTCCACCACCTGACTGAGTTTTTTCACTTGATGGGCCACCCCCACCGCATCCTCCACATCGATCTGGAAGGCGATACCGGAACCCGCCGCCTGATCGAATTCCGCCACCTCGGCGATCTTTTCCAGAATACTGCGGCTGAGGTGTTCTTCCACCAGAAACATCAGCATGTCCCGCTGGGTCTCCAGGGTCATACCGAAAAAGGTCTTGCTGGTTTCCACGCCCTCACCCCGCGCATGATTGATCACCGTGGAGCCGGTGGCGCCGGCCTGTCGTGCCGCCTCCAGCACGAGATCCGTTTTGTTCTCTTCCACCAGCGCAATAAGCAGTTTAAAGTGCATAGCGATCTCCTGTATCAAATACCATGGGTAAGTTATCCGTCGTTGTCTTTTTGCAAGCGTCTTTCCAATCGCAGCGCGCGCCAGCGGCTGAGTTGAGCATAGGCCATCACGGCGATAATCGGGAACAGACTGGCAAAGGCGATCAGCCCGAAACCATCCAGCACCGCACTGCGTCCCGGCACGGTGCTGGCCAGCCCCAGGCCCAGGGCGGCGACTATGGGAACTGTGACCGTGGACGTGGTCACCCCGCCAGAATCATAGGCCAGGGCGATAATGGAACGCGGTGCAAAAAAGGTCTGCACAATCACCAGCAGATAGCCGGCGATAATGTAATAGTGCAAGGGTGTGCCGGTAATGATGCGGAACACCCCCAGGGTAATGCCCACCGCCACTCCCAGGGCTACGGCAACACGCAGGCCTCCCACACTCACCGTGCCACCGGACACCTCGCTGGCCTTGATGGCCACCGCCAGCAGCGCCGGCTCCGCGATGGTTGTCGAAAAGCCGATGGCAAAGGCGAACAGATACACCCATTGATAATCCTGCCAGCGCAAGACATCCCCTGTCTGGTGAGCAAGACCATGAATAAACTGAGGATCGGTCAATTGCCGGGCCATCAACTCTCCCAGAGGAAACAAGGCCTCCTCCAGTCCAACCAGAAATAGTGACAAACCAATGGTGACGTAGACAAAGCCCAGCAACACCCGCTTGAGATTAGGCACCGGCCGGCGCAAGACAAAATACTGCATGCCAAAGACGATGCTCACGATGGGCAACACATCCCCCACGGTGCCCAAGAATGACTCGCTGACCAGCGACCAGAGACTCATCAGATCAGCATCCCGTAGATCATTACAAACATGATGGGCGTCAGCGAGGCAAAGGCGATCAGCCCGAAACCGTCGATCATGGGATTGCGTCCCTTGATACTGGACGCCAGGCCCACACCCAGGGCGGTCACCAGTGGCACGGTAATCGTCGAGGTGGTCACCCCGCCGGAATCATAGGCGATGCCGATGATTTCTTTGGGTGCAAACACGGTGATCACCACGATCACCGCATAGCCGCCGATAATCAAATAGGCAATGGGCCAACCGCGAATAATGCGCAACACGCCGATGACAATGGCCAGACCCACGGACACCGCTACGGTATAACGCAGGCCCAGGGCATAGGCCTCACGGGCTTCGGGGCTGTCGCTGATCACCCCACCCTCGGCAGCCACCTTGGCCGCTTCCGCCGCCACGGCAATCAGTGCCGGCTCCGCAACCGTGGTGCCGCCCCCAAGCAAAAAGGCGAAGGCCAGTAACCAGGCCAGGCTACCCTTGCGGGCAAAATCATAGGCCATGGATTCGCCAATGGGGAACAGGCCCATCTCCAGGCCACGGATAAACAGGGTCAGACCCAGCACCACCAGCAACATGCCCAGCACCAGCTCCAGCACATTGGGCAGGCTCTGTTGCAACACCGCCATCTGGAAAAACACCACCACCAGAACAATGGGGGAAAGATCCCGCGCGCTACGCTGCAGGGCAATGAGGAAATATTTCAGTTCTTTGTTCACGCGGCGACGTCTTTGGGATCACTCTGCACGGGG
>DRKQ01000237.1 GCA_011051685.1 Gammaproteobacteria bacterium | reverse complement strand
TGCCGCCTATGCCGAGGAATTCGGCCTGTTCGGCATCATCGGCCTGCTCAGCCTCTACCTGCTGGTGATCATGCGTGGCCTGCTCATATCTGCCCAGGCACAGGACAGCTACACCCGCCTGCTGGGGGGCAGCCTAATCATGACCTTCTTCATCTATATTTTCGTCAATATCGGCATGGTCAGCGGCCTGCTGCCTGTGGTGGGCGTACCCCTGCCGCTGATCAGCTACGGGGGCACATCCATGGTGACCCTGATGGCCGGTTTCGGTATCCTCATGTCCATTCATACACATCGCAAACTGCTGCCGCGATAAACCTTCAAGATGAGATCCCTGATGATATTTGCAATTCGCCTCACCCTGCTTGGCCTGCTGAGCCTACCCGTCCTGGCCGCCACCCCACTCGATGAGCAGAATGTCGCCACACGTCCCGACGTGCAGCAGTTCATCAACGAGATGGTGAAAAAGCACGGCTTCGACAAGCAGACCCTCACCGGCGTATTCAAACAGGTAAGGCTCAAACAAAAGATCATCGACGCCATCACCCGCCCGGCGGAGAGCAAACCCTGGTATCAATACCGCCCCATCTTCGTCACCGACACACGCATCAACGAAGGCGTTAAATTCTGGAACGAAAACGAAGCCATACTCGCGCGGGCGGAAAAAGAATACGGCGTACCCCCGGAAATCATCGTCGCCATCATCGGTGTGGAAACCCGTTATGGCCGGCACAAGGGCGGCTATCGGGTCATCGACTCCCTTTCCACCCTGGCCTTCGAATACCCCAAACGCAGCAAGTTTTTCCGCGGCGAACTGGAACACTATTTATTGTTAGCGCGCGAAGAGGGACTGGACCCACTCAGTATCAAGGGCTCTTATGCCGGCGCCATGGGCAAGTCACAGTTCATCTCCAGCAGCTATCGTAATTATGCCGTGGACTTCGACGGTGATGGCAAGCGTGACCTGTGGCACAACACCGCCGACGCCATCGGCAGTGTGGCCAATTATTTCAAACGCCACAACTGGCAACCCGGCGGTAAAATAGCCGCCCCGGCACTGGTGGGCAGCAATCACATCCAGGTTCTGGTGCAAAAAGGCTACAAACCACACAGCACCGTGGCCGAACTACGCCAGCGCGGTGCCACGGCGAAAAGCAATCTCGATCCCGACGCCCTGGCCGGACTCATTGAGCTGAAAACCCGCGCCGGCCGCGAATACTGGATCGGGCTGAACAATTTTTATGTGATAACCCGATACAATCACAGCCCCCTGTACGCCATGGCCGTGTACCAGCTGGGCCAGGCGATCATCAAGAAACGTAACAGTCAAAAACAGACCGCCAAGAAAAACCTCTTCAAAGGCAACAGCTGATCGCCGATACTGTGAATATGGATTGTCATCTACATCCGCCAGCGAAACAAATCCAGCGCCTTCTGCTGCTGGCCTGTGCCACCATCTTACTCAGCGCCTGTGGTGAACTGCCCCATCAGCGTTACGGCTTCGCCAAGGACAGCGCACCCAGCAAAGACATCGACCACACCCGCGTCGCCGATGCGGTGCCCAAAGCAGAACCGCGCAGCAAGTATGGCAACCCCAAGACCTACATCGTCGCAGGCAAACGTTACACGGTACGCAAAACCGCCAAGGGATTCGTGCAAGCCGGCATCGCCTCCTGGTACGGTACCAAGTTCCACGGTCATCGCACCTCCAGCGGCGAGGCCTATGATATGTACGCCATGACCGCGGCCCATAAAACACTGCCTATTCCCAGTTATGTGGAGGTGCGCAACCTGGACAATGGTCACAAGATAGTGGTGCGCGTCAACGACCGCGGCCCCTTCGCCCCGGGGCGCATCATCGACCTCTCCTATGTGGCAGCAAAAAAGCTGGGTATCACCGCCAAGGGCACCGGGCGGGTGGAGGTTCGCGCCATTGATCCCACACACTCCAGCGGCCAGACAAGCGCTTCACCTGTCAAACGCACCGCCAAAAACCCGGCCCTCCCGCTCGCCGAAAACAACCATCCCGGCAATGATCCCTCCGGCCAGCTCTACCTACAGGTGGGTGCCTTCACCAACCGTGACAATGCCTCACTACTGCTCAATCGCGTGGTGGACGCCACCCAACACAAGGTATCCATCGACCGCAAGGCCACCGGCAGCTACAACGTCTACCGGGTACGCATTGGCCCGCTGCGCTCCGAGGACGAGGCCCTGAAGCTGCGCGCCCGACTTTCGCCACTGGGCATCGACTCCCCCCACCTCGTTGTGGAGTAAGACAAAAATCGCTATCCTCTATTGCGCGCCGTTGAAGTCGCTATTCAGCGTTGCGCAACCATTGGCCCTCAACAAGGTCACACAGCCTGCAGCCCATTAATTTCACGAGTATCACCATGCGCCGTTTTCTCTCACTGATCGTCTTTTCGTTGTTTATCACCGGCCTTGGCAACAGTCTGGCCGCCACCCTGATCCCCGCCACACCCAAGATCAAGGCCAAGGGCTACCTGCTCATCGATTTCGACAGCGGCAGGGTGCTGGCGGAAAAGAAATCCACCCAGCGCATGGAACCCGCCAGCCTCACCAAGATGCTCACCTCCTATGTCATCGCCAACGAACTGGCCAGCGGCAACATCAGTCTGGATGACGAGGTGCGCGTCAGCGAAAAGGCCTGGCGCATGCCCGGCTCACGCATGTTTATCGAGGTTGGAAAAAAAGTCTCAGTGGAAGACCTATTGAAAGGCATGATCATCCAGTCTGGCAACGACGCCACCGTGGCCCTGGCCGAGCATGTGGCCGGTAGTGAAGATGCCTTTGTCTCGCTGATGAATCAACACGCCGCCGAGCTGGGTATGCTGGACAGTCACTTCGTCAATAGCACCGGCCTGCCCAACAAGGATCATTACACCACTCCCCGCGACCTGGCCAAGCTGGCCGTCGCCCTGATCCGCGACTTCCCCGAACATTACGACTGGTACTCGGAGAAGAAATTCGTTTATAACAACATCAGCCAGTACAACCGCAACCGACTGCTGTGGCGCAACAAATACGTGGACGGTATCAAGACCGGCCACACGGAATCAGCAGGCTATTGTCTGGTGGCCTCCGCCAAGCGTGACAACATGCGCCTGATATCCGTGGTGCTGGGAACCCGCAGTGATAAGGCCCGCAACAACGAGACCCAAAAACTGCTCACCTACGGCTTCCGCTTTTTCGAAACCCATAAACTCTACAAGGCCGACGAACCCCTCACAACCGCCCACGTTTGGAAAGGCGCCAAGGAGGAACTACCCCTCGGCCTGGCCGAAGATCTTTACCTGACCATCCCCAAGGGCCAGTACAAAAAGCTGGTGGCCAACATGAATCTCAATGCGCGTATCACAGCACCCATCAAAAAGGGCCAGGTCCTTGGCACAGTAAACGTCAGCCTTGGTGATGAACAATATGCCAGCCGCGAGCTGGTGGCCCTGACGGATATTGAATCCGGCGGACTGATCAGTAACCTCATCGACGAAGTCAAATTGTTGTTTGAATAGGGCAATAAGGCAGAGAAAAGGGATCAGAGGAAAGAGGAAAGAAAAACCACCATAGCGTCACGCCGGGGCATGGCGGAATCCAGAAACATCACCCCTCCTCTGCAGTCCCACATTTACACAAAGACAAACCAGGCAGCCCAACCCTTTTCTCTTTTATCTTTACCCTTTACTCTGACTCCATGATCGTTTATCTCAACAATGAATTCCTCCCCGCCGAGCAGGCCTGTATTCCGGTGCTGGATCGCGGCTTCATTTTTGGTGACGGTGTCTATGAGGTCATACCCGCCTATGGCCGCAGGCTGTTTCGTCTCGACGAACACCTGCAACGCCTGCACAACAGCCTTACTGCAGTGCGCATTCCCAACCCCCTGAGCAGGGAGGGCTGGGCCACCATGCTCAACGAGCTCATCGCACAAAACGAGCACGACGACCAGTCGCTGTACTTGCAGGTTACCCGCGGCAGCGCCCAGCGCGACCACGCCATGCCCGAGGAGCCGGTGCCCACGGTATTTGCCATGAGTAACCCGCTGCAACCGGTGAGCGATAGCATGCGTGAGCAGGGGATCGCCGCCATTACCCTGGACGATATCCGCTGGCAACGCTGCCACATCAAGGCCATCAGCCTGTTGCCCAACATCCTGCTGCGTCAGGAGGCGCTGGACAATGATGCCGCCGAGGCCATCCTGATCCGTGATGGCCTGGCCACCGAGGGCGCCGCCAGTAATCTATTTATCGTTAGCCGGGGAAAACTCATCACGCCACCCACCGGCCCCTTCCTGCTGCCGGGCATCACTCGTGACCTTATCCTGGAACTGGCCGAGGCCAACCACATCCCCTTCGTCGAGCAAAACATCAGTCGCGATGAACTGAAAAACGCCGATGAAATCTGGCTCACCTCCTCCACCAAGGAGATCCTTGCGGTGACCCGGCTCGATGGCGAAGCCGTGGGCGGCGGCAAACCCGGCCCCTTGTATCAACGCATGCTGGCCCTATATCAGGATTACAAACAGCAACTGCGTAATGAGCCCCAATGAACCAGCCATGAACCAAGCCGATGACAACAAGACCGCCATGCAGTTTCCCTGCGCGTTTCCCATCAAGGCCATGGGACGGGCAAAGGACACCATGGCGGACACAGTACTGGAGATCGTGCAGCGCCACGCCCCGGAGGCCGATGCCCGGGCGCTGAAAACCCAGCCCAGCAGCAACGGCAAATTCGTCTCCGTCACCGTGACCATCGATGCGCAAAGCCGTGAGCAGCTGGACGCCATTTACCTTGATCTCAATGACAGCGATCAGGTACTCATGACCCTGTGAAGCCCCGCGAGCCCATTGTCCGCACCCTCGGCCTGCGCGACTATCTGGCCACCTGGCACAAAATGCAGCGTTTCACCGAGACGCGCACCGCAGACACACCGGATGAAATCTGGCTGCTGGAACATCCGCCGGTATTCACCCTCGGTCTCAATGGCAAACGCGAACACATCCTCGATGCCGGTCATATCCCCGTGGTGCAATGTGACCGTGGCGGGCAAGTGACCTATCACGGCCCCGGCCAGTTGATCATCTACTTGTTGTTGGATCTTCGGCGCCGCGAGCAGGGCGTCAAGGCCTTGGTGCATAAGATGGAGCAGGCGATTATCGACCTGCTGGCGGAACAGGGCATCGAGGGCCAACGTCGCGCAGGGGCACCGGGCATCTACGTGGGCGACGCCAAGATCGCCGCCCTGGGCCTGCGTATTCGCAAAGGCTGTTCGTATCACGGCCTGAGCCTCAACGTTGACATGGACCTGAGGCCCTTCTCGCGCATCAACCCTTGTGGCTACGAAGGCCTGGCGGCGGATCAACTGGCCCACCACACGGACGACGCCGGCCTGCAGTCCACCGGTACCCGCCTCACCCGGCATCTGCTGCACCAGCTTGCGACCCCAGCGGGATGAGTCGAGAGGCTATCCGTTGTATCATGATCACCCCTGGCAATAAGTACATCCCCACCAACACCATGGCTAAAGCATCCGACACCCAGCGCAGCAACAAGACCGGCGTCAAGCACCGCGGGGCGGAAAAGGTGGCGCGCATCCCCATCAAGGTGGAGCCCTCCAGCGAGGTACGGCGTAAGCCCCAGTGGATTCGCGCCAAGGCCCCCACCAGCGCCGAGGCCCAGCGGGTCAAGACCCTGCTGCGCGAGCATCAGCTGCACACGGTGTGCGAGGAGGCCGCCTGTCCCAACCTGGGGGAGTGCTTCAGTCACGGTACCGCCACCTTCATGATCATGGGCGATATCTGCACCCGGCGCTGCCCGTTCTGCGACGTGGCCCACGGCCGCCCCCTGCCACTGGACAGCGGCGAGCCGCAAAACCTCGCCGCCACCATCGCTCTGCTGGATCTCAAATACGTGGTGATCACCTCGGTAGACCGTGACGACCTGCGCGACGGCGGTGCCGGTCACTTCGTAGACTGCATCCACGCCGTGCGCGAGGTCTCGCCGCAGACCAGGATCGAGATCCTCGTACCGGATTTCCGCGGCCGTATGGACATCGCCCTGGAGATCATGGCCAAGGCCCCGCCGGACGTGTTCAATCACAACCTGGAAAACGTACCGCGGCTGTACAAAAAGATCCGCCCCGGCGCAGACTATCAATGGTCACTGACCCTGCTCAAACGCTTCAAGGCCCTGTACCCCGACGTGCCCACCAAGTCGGGGCTGATGCTGGGCCTGGGCGAGGACTTCGACGAGGTGGTGACGGTGCTCAGGGATCTACGCACCCACGGCTGCGACATGCTCACCCTGGGCCAGTACTTGCAGCCCAGCCTCAACCATCTGGCGGTGGAACGGTTTGTCACTCCGGAAGAATTTGATCAATTGGCCGAGGTTGCCCACGAACTGGGATTCAGCAATGTCGCCAGCGGGCCCATGGTGCGTTCGTCGTACCATGCCGATTTGCAGGCCAGCGGCAAAGCGGTGAAATAACCCCGGCCGTTGGGCCATAACCCGGCCATTGGGCCATAAAAAGGTGGGCCATAAAAAGGTGGGCCATAAAGAACGGGAGAGCACATCGGCCCTCCCGTCCAACATCAAGCAAGCACAACAGCTGGCACTACGGCGCGCCCCAGCGATTGGCCCACAGGTCATAGCGCGTCGCGCTGCTGTCTTCCTGGAACCACACCGCTGTGACATTACCGTTGGCGTCCATGGCCATCTCTGCGCCACCCGCGGATCGGTCGGTGCCGGTCTCCACCAGTTCAGCGACACCCCAGCCAATACCCGCGCGGTAGTTGTTGGAGCGGATAGTGGTAGCCAGGAATCCAGCCTGGCCCCACACGGCCATGGCATTGCCCGAGGCATCCATGGCCACTCGCGGCCCGACGGCGTCCGCCAGGTTGTCGGTCTCGATCAGCTGGCCATCCTCCCAGGTGGCGGTGATGACGTCGTAGCGTCGAGCCCAGATGTTGTAGCGCGTGCCATCGCTCTGCGCCCATACGAGCATGGTGTTGCCGGCGGGGTCCATGACCACTTGGGGTTGCACGGCATCGCCCGCTTCGGTGTCGAGGATTTCCGGTGCCTGCCAGCCGCTGCCCGCCAGATAGCGGCTGCCCTGGATGTCGTAAACGTTGGATGTGCCAATCTCCTGCGTCCAGACGGCCTGGGCATTGCCGACGGCATCCATGGCCAGGTCGAAGTTCCGCAGGCCGACCGTGATGCCCTGAACAATGGGCAGGGGACCGTCCCAGACACTGGCGCCCGCCGCAAAGCGGTTGCTCCAGATGCTCGCGTCTGTCCCCGTATCCTGCGCCCACATCACCATGATGTTGCCGGTGTCATCCATGGCCACTTGTGGGTTGTACGTATCGCCAGCGGCGGCATCGCTCAGCGCTGCATTGGTGCCCCACTTGACGAAGGCCTTCTGATGATACTGTTTGGCATACACCTCGAGGCGGCCCACGCCATTCCTCTGGCCCCAGACGACGACGCCGTTTCCGTTGGTCATGGCCAGCTTCGGCGGTAAGTTCACGTAATCCATTGCCGTGTCGCTGCTCTCGAGGAGCACGGCGCCGTCCCAGCCCACACCCGCGGTATAGTGGTTGCCCCAGACATTGGTGTAGGTGCTGCCAAACTGCACCCAGACCGCCAGCGCATTGCCTTCTGCGTCCATGGCGATCTGTGGCAGAGCACTCTCCTCGGTACTGCCTACCTCGTCTATGGCTTCCGGCTCGCCCCAGCCCACACCGGCCAGATAGCGGCTGGAGAGGATGGCGACATGACTGCCAGTATTCTGCGCCCAGACGGCGATGGCATTGCCACTGGCATCCATCGCGATATCCACGCCACTCGTGCTGACACTGCTGTCAAGACGATCGATGACGGTGGGAATCTGCCAACCCACGGCGCCATCCGTGCCGTTGCAGGCAAAGCCCGTCTGATCGATCTCACCAGGTTCGAGTACACCGTTGCCATTGTCGTCGATGCCCGTGTCGATACGCACACCTCCCTGCGGGCAGTTGGCGCCTGCCGGTTCCGTGTTGATGTTGATGAGAACGCTGAGGCCGTCGCTGCCATTGGCCCCCGGCGCGCCGTTGCAGACCTTCTCGCTCTCATCCACCTCGTCGGCATCGAGCACGCCATTGCCATTCTCGTCGATCCCGGTCTCTACCAGGACGCCACCGTAGGCACAGTCGGGATCACCGGGCGGGAGCACCGAGGTCCTGGCGGCCACCGAGGGATCGGTGCCCATGGCCCCCTGCGAAGCGCCCCCACCCCCTCCACCAAAACAGGCAGTGAGTGCAAGAGCAGCGAAAGTAATGACCAGGGAACGCCACATGGTACCTCCTGTCAGGCGAAGGTTTGTTCGTGTAAGGAATGCGGCCAAAACCGGCCATGGTTGAATTTTCATGACACCTCTCCCCAACAATTTCATTTACTCTTTTATATTGAAATGATGTCCGAATGAGGAAAATTCAAGCAGTGTCCCATTTGACTACCTCTTGACTACCTCAGCTATGAGGCCTCTATATTGATGCAGAGCCTGGGCGAGGACTTGAACGAGGTGGTGACGGTACTCAGGGATCTGCACGCCCACGGCTGCGCCATGCTCACCCTGGTACAGTACCTACAGCCCAGCCTCAGCCGCTGGTGGTGGATCTTTTTGTGATGCCGGATGACGTCGGGCGACTGGCCAGGATTGCCCACGAACTGGGATTCAGCGATGTCTTCTGGCGGACCCATGGTGCATTCGTCCTATCATGCGGACCTGCGAGCCAGTGGCAAAGCCACTGCTGTCCCGTTAACTTCAGATTCGACATCCCGGCGAAGGCTGGGATCCAGTAACCTGCTGAAATCACTGGATTATTAGCTGCGCTCACCCTTCGGGCCGCCTGTGGCGTTCAACGCGCTTCGCGCTTATGTTCCGGCCTTTGCCGGAATGACGAAACAAAGACCAGCGCTATTCATGTCTCCAGTGCCGCATGGCTCGCTGTTTTCCCGTTTTTTCAACAGCTTCGCCAAATCAAAAGGCAGGTTAACGGGACAGCAGTGTGGCAAAGCAGTGAAATAAATCCTCCAATCCTAGCCACGGCCTCAAGCATTCAGGGCATCAGCCGTCATAATGGCTATGCCTCAGGTTTCCTCATCTGGCCGCACAGCGCCTGCATTCAGCACCTCGAGCACCCACAAAAACTACTTTATTTTTGTAGGGCTGATGATTGTGCTGGTGGCCGCCATGCTGGGGTGGATCGGTTATGCCCGTCTGGCGGCCTTCCACCAGCACCGCCTGGCCGTGGGGCACGAATCCCTCAGCGGGGTGGAAAAGCAGGTGGGCTTTTATATCGCCGAAAAACAGCGCATGGTTTCGGTGTTTGCCGAGGAACAGATCGACTGGCTGCGCGCCCTCGCGGAAAACCCGAACAATGATGAATTGCAGGAAAATCTGGGCAAACTGCTGAGGCGTTATTTTCCCAAGTATTTTACCTTTTCCATTACCGATCAGGATGGCGCTCCCCTTTTCGAGGACTTCGATGGCTTGATTGGAGAATTGTGCCTGGCAGACATACGCCAGTTCTCCACCACCCGGCATTCTTACCACCCTTTCATACATCCCAACCCTGAGGGCTACCATTTCGACATCATGGTGCGTTACGACCAGGGTGCGGGGATTCAACGAATATTTTTCGTCAGTTTCCTCGCCGACACACTGGGTGACATCATTAGAGGCATCCAAAGCCCCGGTCATCAGATTATGCTGATCATGCCACGAAAGGAGACTGACACCGACATGATCGAGGTCAGCGCAGAAGGCGTACGCAATCAATGGATCCGCGATGACTACCGGCTCAGCGCCTCAGAAAAGCAACGCATCACCATACGCCACGACATCCCCGGTACTCGCTGGCAGGTGGTGGATTTTCACAACACCGATCTGCATAACAACTTTCGCAACAAACTGCTGGCCGAATCCAGCTCCATTTTTCTGGTCTTCCTCACCATTGCCGCCGGACTGCTGGTGAGGCTGCGCCAGGAGGAACAGCAACGCACCCATGCCGAGCAACAGAAACAGGCATTGATGAGCGTGGTCAGCCATGAATTCCGCTCGCCCACCAGCGTAATCAAAGGCGCACTGGATCTGGTGGCCGACGGGGACGCCGGAAAGATTAGCGAGGATGTGCGCAAATACATAAGGATGGCGCAAAGCAACACCAGCCTGTTAATGCGTCTCGTGGACGACTTTTTGGATTTGCAGAAAATCGAGTCCGGTAACCTGAGCCTCTCCCTCGTACCCACGCGACTCAGCGAGGTGGTGAGCGAAACCGTTGCTCGCAACCGGCTTTACGCCGAGCAGTTCTCCGTCCGCTACGTCCTTAAGCAACCCCTGGCCGAGGATACGGTACTGTGCGATTCCCAGCGCATTGAACAAGTCTTAAGCAACTTCCTCAGTAACGCGGCAAAATACGGCGCCCGGGAAGACAGCATCGAAGTCGCAGTCAGACGCGCCGATAAGCACTTACGGGTCAGCGTGACCGATCATGGCCCGGGCATTCCGGAAGAGTTCCTCCCCTATGTTTTTACCCGCTTCGCCATGGCCCACGCCCCCCACATGAATCACAAAAAGGGGCAAAAGCTACAGAGTTCCGGCCTGGGCCTGAGTATTGCCAAGGCCATCATCGAGCGGCACGGGGGCAATATCGGCTTTGATACCTGCACTCAAGACCACCGCGGCACAGGCACCACCTTCTGGTTTGAGCTGCCTGTTCGGTAAGCTGTGGTTTACCTGCCATACCTAAAAAAATCCTGGATGCAACGCCCCGGTAAGAAAATATTCTCGACACTGCTTCCCAAAAAATCCCCTTTGTCTTTGCCCGTGCGCCCAATAAACGGATTTTATGCCCGCGAAAGGGAAAATGACTTTGCAAGCCTCTGAAAAGTCATTAATGTATCCCACCACGCGCCGCGATACTGGGCGGCGAACCATTAACTATCAAAAACAATATGTCAGAGCATCGCGGTACACGCACACATAACGTGTGTGCCCACTAGAATGACAACTATCCCGCAGCTCAACCGAAAAGGATACTGAGGAATGATTAAACCGATTGGTTCCGATGAATTACAACCCCGTTTCGTTTATGACGTTGCCGAACACGATGCGCTGAGCAAAGAAGCTGAATCACTACCCTCGGTGGTGATCAGTTCCCAGGCCGCCGGTAATGCGGTGATGATGGGTGGCGGTTACTTCAATCCCCTGCAAGGCTACATGAACGTGGCGGACGCCATGGGTGCGGCGCAAAACATGACCCTCACCGATGGCTCCTTCTTCCCGGTGCCCATTCTTTGTCTGCTGCAAAACGTGGATGCCATCAAAGACGCCAAACGCATCGCCCTGCGTGACCCCAACGTGGACGGCAATCCCGTACTCGCGGTGATGGATGTGGACGCCATCGAAGAGGTGTCCGATGAGCAAATGAAAACCATGACCCAGAAGGTCTTCCGCACCGAGGACATGGAACACCCCGGCGTCGCCGCGTTTAACAGCCAAGGCCGTTTCGCGGTATCCGGCCCCATCCAGGTGTTGAACTTCAGCTATTTCCTCGACGAATTTCCGGATACCTTCCGCACCGCCGTGGAGATCCGCAACGAAATTACCGAACGTGGCTGGAACAAGGTAGTGGCATTCCAGACCCGCAACCCCATGCACCTGGCACACGAGGAACTGTGCCACATGGCTATGGAGCGCCTGGGCTGTGACGGCCTGGTCATCCATATGCTGTTAGGCAAGCTCAAGCCCGGCGACATCCCCGCCCCGGTACGTGATGCCGCCATCCGCAAGATGGTGGAACTCTACTTCCCCCCCAACAGCGCCATGGTCACCGGTTACGGTTTCGACATGCTCTATGCCGGCCCGCGCGAAGCCGTGCTGCACGCCTACTTCCGCCAGAACATGGGTGCCACCCATTTCATCGTCGGCCGCGATCATGCCGGCGTGGGCGATTACTACGGGGCCTTCGATGCCCAAACCATCTTTGATGAAGAAGTCCCGGAAGGGGCGCTGCAGATCGAGATCTTCAAGGCCGATCACACTGCCTGGTCCAAGAAGCTCAACAAGGTGGTGATGATGCGCGAAGCACCGGACCACACAAAAGACGATTTTGTCCTGCTTTCCGGCACCAAGGTCCGCGAAATGCTCGGCCAGGGTATTGCCCCGCCGAAAGAATTCTCGCGCCCCGAGGTGGCCAAGATCCTCATCGATTATTATCAAAGCCTGCAAAAATAGGCCCTGTCATCAACGCTTGTCATAAACATTGACTACACCCACTGTTACTGACAATTATTAAGGGGCTCAGAATTGGTTTAACAGATATCAGTAGGTATTCATCACCTTGGCGATGCCTGAAGGGCAATGAGTGAACGCGAGCTAATCCCATAGCGTACAAATATTGCTGGAGCGCCTTTCCAGGCGCGATTCGCGCCTGGAAAGGCGCTCCCACACGGGGAAATTACCCAGTTGCCGTTATTTTGAAATGATTAATATTCAGGCAATGCCGTTCACGGGCGCGGCGATGACAGCAGAAACGTCACTGCGCCCGTGTTTTATTGCTGACCCCAGACAGCTATGATATAGCCATCCACCGACGATATCCGAAGGCAATACATGGGCTACTGTGATCGTACAATCTGGCGATTCGTCCAGGCCCTGCTGTTATTACTATTCTTGCTCAACCCCGCCATCGCCGGCACCGCTCTACAAACCACTGTTGAAACCGATGAGGCCCCCGGCTCACTGGGTGGGGACATCCCGGAAGAAGACTTTTTCGAATTCGAGGATCAACCACTAAAGACCCCGCTTACCCTTCCTGACTGGTTCAAACTCAGCTTCCTGGATCTGCGCACCGATGTTTCCGAGCTGCAGGAAAACCACAAAAGTGGCCTCATTGTTTATTTCGGCCAAAAATTCTGCGCCTATTGCAAGGCCCACCTCACTCACAACTGGCAGGATCCTTTCATTGTTGCCTACACACGCAAATACTTCGACGTGGTCGCCATCAACATTCGTGGCGACCGGCCTGTGGCCGATGTCAACGGCAAGGTGTATCGCACCGAAAAGGAATTTGCCGTCGCACAAAAAGCCAACTTCACACCTACCCTGGTGTTTTATGACACAGAAGGCAATGAAACCCTGCGTCTGCGTGGCTACCATCCACCCTACCAATTCAGCGCTGCATTGGAGTATGTAGCACAGGGATATTACAAGGCCGAAAAACTAAAGAACTACCTGTCACGGGCAGCCTCGTTCTCTGAATTCGGCAATGAAGAGCTCAATTCCAATGACATCTTCCTGCCACCACCCTATGCCCTTGATCGATCCATGTTTCCTTCGCAAATGCCGTTGGCCGTTTTTTTCGAACGTCCCCGCTGCTATGCCTGCGACTTGTTGCACAGCGGCCCACTCAGCAACAATGTAATACTGCATACCATGACCCAACTGGAGGCAGTACAAATCAATATCGTCAGCGATACACCCGTCATCACACCCCGTGGAGAAAAGACCACTGCCCGGCAATGGGCGGAGGATCTTGGCCTTTATTACACACCCACCATTATTTTTTATGACGAGCAAGGCAAAGAAATCATTCGTATCGATTCCGTGGTGGGTTTCTATCGTCTTAACAACGTGCTGCACTACGTGTTGTCCAAAGGCTATCTTGAAGAGCCCAATTTTCAACTCTGGCGTCAACGCCACAAGCGTTAATCATGCCAAACTCCAGAAAAAAAGGGGCCATGTGGCCCCTTTTCTATAAACCTGGTTAGTCGTTACTACAACCCTGGTTACTTATTTACCCAGCACATCGTTGCGGGTACTTTCGGCGATGGCTGCCGCCTCGGCAATCAGCTCATCGGGCACATTCAGTTCCTTCAGGGTTGCTCCAATATTCTCCATCACGGCATCGAAGTGGCTGTCATTGAGCCCTCTCTCTACCAGGTGGGCATGCCCCTTGCGCATGTCTTCACCGGTGTAATTGTTCGGGCCTCCAAAGGCCATGGTCAGAAAGGCCTTTTGTTTGGCCGCCTGTTTGTCCATATCCACGCCTTCGAAGAACATATTGATGCGATCGTCGGCCAATACCTTACGGTAAAAAATATCCACCGCCGCATCCACCGCGGCCTCACCACCAATCTTTTCAAATAGTGTCTTTTCCTGGCTCATGGCGGCCTTCTCCTCCTCGGTATAACCGGCCAATACCGGTTCACGCACACTTTCTGCAATAGCGGCAGCTTCACCAATGAGGTCCGCCGGCACATTCAGCTCTTGCAACGTAGCGCCGAGATTCTCCATTACCGCATCAAAGTGCGAGGCATTAAGCCCCTTTTCCACCAGATGCGCATGCCCCTTGCGCATGTCTTCACCGGTGTAATTGTTCGGGCCGCCAAAGGCCATGGTCAGAAAGGCCTTTTGTTTGGCCGCCTGTTTGTCCATATCCACGCCTTCGAAAAACATGTTGATCCGATCGTCTGCCAACACCTTGCGGTAAAAAATATCCACCGCGGCATCTACCGCCGCCTCACCACCAATACGTTCGTACAAGCTGAGCTGAGCCGCCGCAGTTCCGTCGGAGCCACCGGTAAACAACCTGAATAAAGCCTTGAACATCACTACCTCCAATCACTCGTCATTCATTGAGGGTGAGCATTCTACGGATTAGAAGGTATATTGTAAATACATGTTAAAAGCTGATCATTTCACTGCGGTATACAGGCATAGCCAACACCGCCATCCTGCGTCAGGACCGTAGTCATGTAGCCGATACGTTATAATCAGCAGTCAACGTTACACTGAATCGATGAGGGCTTTATCTTGGCATCAAATAATGGAAGGGCGTACTTTGCCCTGGCTGGCTATCATTTCAACCCCGATGACATCACTCGACTGCTTGGCATTGAGCCCACCGCAATCAATGCGGCCGGTGCGCACAGCAGCCCCGACAAGCCCGTCATCAGCTCCTGGGAAATCTCCACGAACAGAGTGTCCGATGATGAGTTGGATGTCTATAAATTGACCGACAACCTCATCAAGCAGCTGGAACCAGCCAAGGAAAAAATACTCGAGGTTATCAAGAGCCATAATCTTTCCCCCCGCCTTGGCGTAGAGCTGCTGTTATCAGTGGACAAGGACGAGCATTGCCACGACGTGGGATTTGGCGCCAGGACAGTGCGCTTTTTAGCGGACATTGGTGCGTTTATCAATATCGATTATCGGCTTTCCGAGCGAACATAAAAAAGCACGCTAAAAAAGCGTGCTTTGCATTTATCAAGACAGGCCTGTACCCCGGCACAGGTATTCCGCCTGTGAAAACTCAACACCCTGCACGCACCTTGGCCGGCAATCACACGACCGGCAAGGCATCTTGTTCAGGGTTTCTTGGGCGTGGAATATGGTACTTCTTTCTGATGCGTTTCCCAGATGGTTTCATAACCCACAAAGAACTCTCCAGGGGTGATTTCTTTCTGGCGGGTGGTTACAAGAAACGCGTGGCCATCGGGAACCTTTGGACGGGTAAAGGGTTTGTTATCGCTCATTGTCATGTCTCCTTGGTGGTTAAGAACGGGAGGGATTTCAACAACTGAGTCAGCCTCCCACTGACTGAACTATACTGTCTGCCGTGTGTAATGTCCCTTGTTTGGGATCACATGGCGCACACCTCCCTGAGGATTCTCAACGTCCCCAGCATACCTGGGGATGATGTGAATATGGACGTGAAAAATACTCTGCCCGGCCGCTTGCCCTACATTGACTCCAATATTGTAACCATCGGGATTGAACGTTTCATCAATGAGTTTTTTCTCACCAGTGATCAATGCCATGCAGGCCTCAACTTCTTCAGGCGTCAGCTCAAAAAAACTGGCTACATGCCGTTTCG
>DRKQ01000236.1 GCA_011051685.1 Gammaproteobacteria bacterium | reverse complement strand
CTTAACAGACATCGGTGAGCATTAGCCACCTTGGGAATGCCTGAAGCGACAGTAAGTGAAGGCAAGTTACCACATAGCGCACTTATACAATTACAATACCGAATTCGGTGGGAGCGCCTTTCCAGGCGCGAATCGCGCCTGGAAAGGCGCTCCCACACGGGGAAATAATCTTATAGCAATTATTTTGAGACGATTAATAACTGTTCCCTGAATCGAGGCTTACGATAACAAATCCGGCAGAACGTGTTCAATACGTTTTTGAAGGTTCATCATGTTTCCCGGTCCCTACAATGATTTCCCACTCAAACAATGCCTGTCACTCGAATGTTGAATAACAAATACTTAGCGTGTTTTCTTGACGTCTTGATTCAATCTAAACGCCATGTCACAAATGGTAATATGCACAGACGCCGTAGTTTTTCTGATTTCAGGGTTGAGATGCATGTCTCAGCCTTGGTTTGTGGCATTCTAGTTTCTGCCCCATGAGCTTCTGTATCCATGCAACCCTCCGCCGGGATAGTCTCGCTTAGCCACCCAGGACGGCACGTACGAGATTAAGATCCTTTTCGGTATCCACACCCGCCTGGGGCACCTCCACCGCCTCGGCCACATGGATACGATGGCCATGCCACAGGGCCCGCAGCTGTTCGAGGGATTCGGTTTGCTCCAGCGGGCAGGGCGACCACTGGGCATAGTCACGCAAGAAACCGGCGCGATAGGCGTACAGGCCGATGTGACGAAAATGTTCGCCGTTGTCCGGCAACACTTCTGCGGTGTTGGCAAAGGCTTCACGATCCCAAGGGATGCTGGCGCGGCTGAAATAGAGCGCCAATCCGGCCCGGTCTTTCACCACCTTCACCACATGTGGATCGAACAATTCAGCACTGGTGGTGATGGGGGTGCACACGGTGGACATGCTGGCGTCGGTGCATTCGGCAAGATTTTCCGCTACCTGATGTATCACCGCAGCGGGCATCAGGGGTTCGTCCCCCTGCAGGTTGACCACGATGTGTTCGTCATCAAGCTGCAATTTTTCCACCACTTCGGCGATGCGATCCGTGCCGGATTGGTGTTCCTTTGAGGTCAGACAGGTTTCCGCGCCAAACCCACGTGCCGCCTGTTCGATATGTGCATCGTCCGTGGCGATGACAATACGTGACGCACCACTTTCCTTGGCGCGCTCAAAGACATGCTGAATCATCGGCTTGCCGACAATATCCAGCAGCGGTTTTCCCGGCAGGCGTGTCGCTGCAAAACGAGCGGGGATGATGACACTGAAGCTCACTTGATTTCCTCATCCGGCGCCAGGGTTCGCGCTTCATCTTCAAGCATCACCGGAATGTCATCCCGAATGGGAAAAGCCAGGCGATCGGCCTTGCATACCAGTTCCTGCTTGTCTTTCAGATACACCAGTGGCCCTTTGCAAATGGGACAGACCAATATGTCGAGTAATTTTTTATCCATGTCATTTTCCTGATTGTAATCGTGAAATAAAAAGCACGAGTCAGCGTTTTATCAAGCGCAGAATTAAGGGGATAATACGTTCGTCCACTTTTGCGTCCACCGGCACACACCAGTGTCTTTCATCAGCAAAGGCCTGGCATTTCACTGCATCTTTTTCTGTCATCAATACCGGTAAGGCATCATCAAAAACAATATCTTCGCGCACAAATGGATGATGATCGGCAAAGGGATGTTTTATCACCGTAATGCCCTGCCCTTCCAGTTGCCGAAAAAATCGCTGAGGATTGCCAATCCCGGCAATGGCATGCACGGTCTGGCCTGCAAACTGGCTCAATGGTGCTGATTGTTTATTGCTAAGATTGCGCAAACTGCCCGGAACCAGGTCCATACGATATTCCCGCCCTCCCGGCACGCCGTTGGTGACAACTGCATCTACCGTAGCCAAACGTGCCAATGGTTCGCGAAGCGGACCTGCGGGCAGGCAATGCTGATTACCGAACCGCCGCACGCCATCCACCACGGCAATTTCCATATCCCGTCCCAAGGCATAATGCTGCAGGCCGTCATCAGAAACGATGACATCACACTCGGTGTATGCCAATAACGCTTCGCCCGCCGCCACCCGGTCGGGCCCGACCGCCATGGGGCAGTGGCAGCGCCGGGACAGCAGTACCGCCTCATCGCCCACCATATGTGGATCACTGTCGGCTCGCACCTGCTGTGGCCAGTGGCTGGCCTGCCCGCCGTATCCACGGCTAACGATACCGGGTGCATAACCATGAGTACGCAACACTTCCACCAACCATGTCACCAACGGCGTCTTGCCCGTCCCGCCCACGGATATGTTGCCGACAACAATCACCGGCACAGACATTTGGTGCACCTTCAACATCCCCAGGCGATACAATGCTCGTCGCACAATAACAACGAAACAAAACAACCAGGATACCGGCAACATCAGCAATGTCACCAGACTGTTGTTGTACCAGTAATAATCAAGCCGTTTCACAATGCCTTGCCCGCCGATAACAATCAGCGCCTATTCAGTTTTCGTCAAACTGCATCTGATACAGCGCGGCATAGTCCTTGCCAGACGCCAGTAATTCCGCATGCGTACCGGACTCCACAATTCTACCATCGCGCATGACCAATATTTTATCGGCATTCTCTATGGTAGACAGGCGGTGGGCAATCACCAGCGTCGTTCGGTTTTTCATCAAAACCGCCAGGGCATCCTGAATATATCGCTCCGACTCCGTGTCCAGCGCGGATGTGGCTTCATCCAGAATCAGTATGGGCGCGTCCTTCAACAGGGCGCGTGCTATGGCGATACGCTGGCGCTGACCGCCGGACAACAACACGCCCTTGTCACCCACCTGAGTTTGGTAGCCTTCCGGCAGTTGGCGAATAAACTCATCGGCATGCGCCGCCCTGGCTGCGTCAATGACCTCCTCCTCGCTGCGAGCAGCCAGTGTGCCGTAGGCGATATTGTTGAAGATGGTATCATCGAACAGGGTTATGTCCTGACTGACCAGAGAAATATGGCTGCGCAAATCATCCAGCGTGAGTTCCTTTACCGGTACCTCATCCAGCAATATTTCACCCTGCGTAACGTCATAAAATCTCGGCAACAGATTCACCAGAGTGGACTTGCCGCTTCCAGAACGTCCCACCACGGCTACCGTCTCACCGGCCGCTGCGGTAAAACTGACGGCATTGAGCACATCACCCTTGGCAGCGTCATAATTGAAGCTCACATCACGAAATGCCACTTCGCCTTTAACATCCGGCAAGGTTTTTTTGCCGGTATCTTTTTCCCCCTCCTCGTCTAACAACATAAAGACGCTTTGAGCAGCGGCAATACCCTGTTGTACCGTGGACTGCACCATGGTCAGGCGTTTCATGGGCGCCAGCAACAACATGCTTGCGGCGACGAAAGACATGAAGGTGCCCACAGTGAGGGCCTCCAGCATCTCCTTTGAGGTGGCAACATAAAGAATCACCGCCAGCCCACAGGCGCCAAGAAACTGAGACACCGGCACGCTCATGGCGCGAGTGGCGGCCAGTTTCATGTTTTGACGACGATTGAATTCATTGGCCTTGGCGAACTGCTTATCTTCGCATTCTTCACCACCAAAAATCTTTACTACCCGGTGTCCTTCGGTAATTTGTTGAGTGAGCTGCGTCACGTTGCCCATGGATGCCTGAATACGCTGACTGATACGCCGAAAGCGTTTACTCACAGCCACCACCAGCACGGTGATTACCGGGCCTAACAATAAAAAGACCATGGCCAGTTTCCAACTGGTGAAAAACATTAGAATCAGCAAGCCGATAATGGTAAGGGTGTCGCGCACCACGACGGTCACCGCCTGAGTGGCGGCCTGGGCGACACGTTCCACATCGTAGATCAGCTTGGAGGTCAGCTGGCCCGAGGCGTTGCTGTCAAAAAAGCGCGTGGGCAATCTCATCAGTCGACTGAACATCTGTTGACGCATGTCGCGGATAATATTGCGCCCTACGTATTCCATGCCATAGGTGGACATGAAGCTGGCGATGCCACGCACAATAAAAATCGCCAACAGGCCAAACGGCAACCAACGGATGACCACCGGATCCTTGTTCACGAAACTGCCGTCCAGCATGGGTTTCATGATCCATGCAAAACCGGCTTCGGTGGCGGCCACCACGGCCATGCCCAGAATGGCCAGCAGGAACACGGATGAATAGCGCCAGGCGTAAGCGAGCAGGCGTCTGTATACCTGGCTGGGTGTCATGCACTTAGCCTCGACTTGTACGCACAATGGATAAAACGGTCACTGCTCTTCTGTGGTGCGCGTGGTGGCAAAGTTCAAATGAATGAATCCGAGACGGGCGGCGGCGTCCATCACCGTGATCACCGCCTGATGAGGTGTCTTGGCATCGGCACTAAGAATAATGGGTGGATCCTTGCGATCCCCCGCCACTTCCTTCATGGCCTTCATCAGGGTCTCGAGCTTGGTATTAATGACCCGCTTGCCGTTGATGTAGTAAGTGCCCTCGGCATCCACGCTGACCTCCATGACAAAGTCATCCGTCACCTTGTTGGTGGAACTGGACTGGGGCAGCATGATCTCAATTTCCGACTCGCGCTCGAAGGTGGTGGAGACCATGAAAAAGATCAGCAGCAGAA
Organism: Gammaproteobacteria bacterium; assembly: GCA_011051685.1. Taxonomy (GTDB): domain Bacteria; phylum Pseudomonadota; class Gammaproteobacteria; order SZUA-152; family SZUA-152; genus SZUA-152. The sequence continues at coordinate 9,493 of DRKQ01000236.1, read as the reverse complement.
ACACCACGTCAATGAGCGGCGTGATATTGACGTCCAGCGTGTCTTTCTGTTTTGGTGCAAGATTCACGGCAGACTACCCTATGGCCGGCGCCGCCGTGGCGGGTTTGATGTCGGACTCCCGATCACCGTGAATCACCTCCACCATCTTGATGGCCTCCTGTTCCATGTACACCACCAGGCTGTCGATGAGGCCACGGAAATAGCGGTGGGCGATGAGCGCGGGAATGGCCACGGTGAGCCCCGCCGCCGTGGTGATCAGGGCCTCGGAAATACCGCCGGCCAGTACCGCCGGGTTTCCCACACCCTGGGAGGTGATCACACTGAACACCTTGATCATGCCGATCACCGTGCCCAACAGACCCAGCAGCGGGGAAATCGCCGCGATGGTGCCCAGGGTGTTGAGGTAGCGTTCCAGCTCGTGCACCACATGCCGGCCGGTTTCCTCTATGCTTTCCTTCATCACTTCCCGGCTGTTATTGACATTGGCCAGCCCCGAGGCAAGCACCCGTCCCAGGGGCGAACTGTTGCGGATCGTGTTGATCTGCTCCGGCGTCAACTGGCCCTTGGACTGCAAATGCCAGATCTGCGCCACCAGATGCTTGGGAATGATGCGTTTACGTTGCAGGGACCACAGTCGCTCGCCGATGATAGCCAGGGCCACGATGGAACACAGGATGATGGGAACCATCAACCAACCGCCGGATTTTACGATCTCAAACACGAATTCTTGTCCTCTGCTTTTTCAGGGCGCCGCAGGCCAGCACAGGGGCTGCAAACGGCTTTGCAAACAAGGCGCTACTGTAGCAGAGACGCCGGTGGGCCGGAAGGTTGTTGCCGCATTGCCGCCAGTAGAGGTGCTTACGGCAACGATAGCGGTTCACTTGAGGATTTGTGCCAATAACGCCTTTCCTGCTGGCGATAGACGCGCACCCCGGGCACCCCTTCCCCGCCGCCCAACACCAGTTCAATAGCGCCCTGTTGCGCGGTGTCGAACAAGCGCGCCCCCTGCCCGGCATAGCGTTGCACCACCCGCGGCTTGGGAAAGCCATAGCGGTTGCCATAACCCACGGGAAACAGCACCACCGCCGGGGCCACCGCGGCCACAAAACCCGGGCTGGACGAGGTCAGGCTGCCGTGGTGCGGCGCCACCAGCACATCGCTGCGCAGGCCCTCAGCAAACTCACGCACCAGCGCCGCCTCGGTGGAGCGCTCGATATCCCCGCTGAGCAGCAGGCTCTGCCCGCCCGCCTGCACCCGCAGCACGCAGGAGCGGTTGTTGTCGCTGCGTCGGGCGGTCTTCAGGGTATCGGCCGGGTTGAGCATGGTGAACCGCACCCCGTCCCACTGCCAGTACTGCCCGGCGACGCAGGGTTCGGCGCCGGCCATTTTCTGTGGCACGCTGCTCAGCACCCGCTCCACGGGCAGATGCTTGCGCAGGCCCGCCACGCCGCCGATGTGGTCGTTGTCGCCGTGGCTCACCAACAGGGTGTCGATCTTTCGCCGTCCATGGGCGCGCAGATAGGGCGCCACCACCGCCTCGCCGGTGTTGAAGCCGCTGGAAAACCGCGGCCCGGCGTCGAACACCAGCACGTGGCGCCGGGTCTGCACCACCGCCGCAAGCCCCTGGCCCACGTCCAGCAGGGTAAAGCGCGCCTGCCCCTCGGGAATGGCCGCCGGCGATACGAACAGCAGCGGCATCAGCCCCACCGCCCCCACCCAGCGCGCCGGCACGCCCCGCGGCGCCAGCAGCCAGAGGATCCCCAGCCCCGCCACCACCATGGCCCACCCCGGTGGCGCCATGTGCGCCCAGGCCGCCCGGGGCCACTGCGCCAGCCACTGTAGCCACCACCACAGGGCCTCCAGGCTCAGGCCGGCCAGGTGCAGCACCCCCTCCCCCGCGGCGGGAAAAATCCCCAGCGCCAGGCTGCCCAACAGGGTCAGCGGCACCGTCACCATGCTCACCCAGGGCACCGCCAGCAGGTTGGCCAGGGGTGCCACCAGGGAGGCCTGCTGGAATTGCCACAGCAGCAGCGGCAACAGGCCCAGGGCCACCAGCCACTGTACCCGGCCCCAGCGCCACCAGAGGGATTTCATGGCCAGGCGGCCGGACATGCCGTAGAGGATCAGCGCCACCGCGCCAAAAGACAGCCAGAAGCCCGCGGCCAGTACCGCCAGCGGGTCGATGATCAGCACAATCAACAGGGCCAGGGCCAGCAGGCTGGATGGCCGGGTGTGGCGCTGCGCCAGCACCGCCAACATCACCACCGCCACCATGATCAGCGCCCGTTGGGTGGGAATGGAAAACCCCGCCAGCGCCGCGTACACCGTGGCCGCCAGCAGCGCCCCCAGGGCGCCGGCCTTGTTGGCCGGCCAGCGGTTGACCGCCCGCGCGGAAAGCCGCCACAGCCGGCGCGCCAGAAAGAACACCAGCCCCGCCACCAGCCCCACGTGCAGGCCGGAGATGGCCACCAGGTGATTGGTGCCGGTGCGGGTAAACACCTGCCACTGCTCGGTATCGATGAACTGCCGGTCGCCCATGGCCAGGGCCAGCACGATGCCGCGCAGGGGATGTCCGTCCAGTGCATTGAGCAAGGCGCCACGCAACCTTTCCCGCTGCTGATCGAGCCAGAAGGCGCGCCCCGCCAGGGCCAGGCGCCGGTTCACCGGCGGCGTATCGGCACTCGCCCCCTTTGGCCACCGCACATAGCCCTTGGCACGAATCCCCTGGCGGAACAGCCAGGCCTCGTAATCGAAACCGCCGGGATTGGCAAAACCGTGGGGACGCTTCAGGCGCACCCGCAACTGCCAGCGTTCGCCCACGTGCAATTCAGGAATGGGCCGGGCCTTGCGGGGATACCAGCTCAGCAACAAGGTGCCCGGTACGGCCTGGGGCAGATCCTGCCAGCGCAGACTGTCCGGCGCGAAGCGGAAACGCAACCGTCGTCCCTGACGCTCGGGCAACGAGGCCACGTAGCCCGTCACCTGGACATCCTGCCCCTCCAATGCCCCGGGCAAGCCCCCGGCCAGCAGGTGTTGCGCCGCCAGGCTCGCCCAACAAAACCCCAGGCCTGCAGCGAGAGGAATCAGCCAATAGCCACGAAGACGGGCACGCAACAAACCACCCAGGGCCAACAGGCCCAGTAAAAGCCCCAGCGACCATAGCGTACCAGGCAGCACTGATAATTGCTGCATGCCAACCACACCGATCAAGAATCCCAGCGCCATCCTGCGCATGTGTCAGCTCCCTCTTCATGACTGGGGTCATGCCAAAAAACGGGCCACCTTTTCCCCTGCCCCCATTGTGTGGATAATGGTGGGCTCTCTTCCCCGATAATAAAAACTACGACAGCGAATGCCCAAACGGATTATCAAACGCTTCATGCCGGATCAGCAACTGATCCGCGACCACAAGCATTTGCAATTCCTCGGCACCCTGCTGCACGACCCGAACATTTTCCACCTCACCCGGCGCTCGGTCTCCGGGGCCTTCAGCGTGGGCCTGTTCATGGCCTTTGTGCCGGTGCCGTTTCAGATGGTGCTGGCGGCCATTGGCGCCATTGTGGCGCGGGTGAACCTGCCCATTGCCGTGGCCCTGGTGTGGATCACCAATCCCCTCACCATGCCGCCGATCTTTTACGGCGCCTACAAGGTGGGCGCCTGGATTCTCGACACGCCTGTGCGCAATATCCAGTTCGAACTGACCGTGGAGTGGATCACAAACGAGCTGTCCGCCATCTGGCAACCCTTTCTGCTCGGCTGTTTTATCTCTGGGTTGTTTTTTGCCACCCTGGGCAACGTGGCGATACGCCTGTTCTGGCGCTGGCACGTCAACCATAATTGGCGCAAGCGCAAACAGGCTCGTGCCGCCATGGCAGAAAGAAACCGCAAGCAAACGTGATGGCCGGCGGATAATGACAAACTGTCCGTCGCGGCCTTAGGCCTCGCCCTGCTCCTCGAACTGCCCGTCCCGCAAATGCAACACCCGCGACATGCGCTGGGCCAGTTGCAGGTCGTGAGTGACCATGACGATGCTGGTGCCCAGTTCGTCGTTGAGCTCTAACATCAAATCGTAAACCTGGGCGGCGGTGTGCTGGTCGAGATTGCCCGTGGGCTCGTCGGCCAGTACGCACAACGGCCGGGTGATCAGCGCCCTGGCAATGGCGGTGCGCTGACGTTCCCCGCCGGAGAGTTCACCCGGTTTGTGTCTGAGCCGGGCCGACAAGCCCACTCTGCCCAGCAGCTCGGCCGCCTGTTCAGCGGCCTCGGCCGGCGACAGGCCTCGGATCAACAGGGGCATGGCCACATTCTCCAGCGCCGTGAACTCCGCCAGCAGATGGTGGAACTGGTAGACGAAACCGAGCATCTTGTTGCGCAGGCGACCCCGTTGCGCCTCGTTGAGACTGTCCAGGCGCTGGCCGCCGACGCTGATCTCACCCGCGGTGGGCGCATCCAGCCCGCCCAGCAGATGCAGCAGGGTGCTCTTGCCCGAGCCCGAGGCGCCGACAATGGCCACCTTCTCGCCGCACCGGATGTCCAGCTCGATGTTGCGCAATACCTCCACCGCCAGGCCGCCCTCGTCGAAGGTCTTGCTCAGACCCCGGCACTGCAACACGCTGCCCTGCTCCTTTGCCACCGTGTCATTCATAACGCAGCGCCTCCGCAGGCTGGGTGCGCGAGGCATTCCACGCCGGGTACAGGGTGGCCAGCACGCTGAGCACGAAGGAGATGCCGGAAATCTTCCACACATCGTCCCAGTGCAGTTCCGAGGGGAAGGTGCTGATGTAATACACATCCGCTGGCATGAACTGGATGCCCAGCACCCCCTCCAGCCAGGCCACCACAGTATCGAGATTCAGCGCCAGGGTGACGCCGAAGGCGGTGCCCAATAGCACGCCGATCAGTCCGATCACCATGCCCTGGACGATAAAGATACGCATGATGGAGCGCGGCGTGCTGCCCAGGGTGCGCAGGATGGCGATGTCCGCCTGTTTGTCCGTCACTACCATCACCAGGGTGGAGACGATATTGAAGGCCGCCACGGCGACGATGAGCAACAGGATGATGAACATCATGGTCTTTTCGATTTTTACGGCGCGAAACAGGTTGGCATGACGCATGGTCCAGTCGGAGATCCAGTAGCCCCCGGGCAACGCATCCACCAGGGCATTGCGCACCGGCACGGCCTGATACAGGTCGCTGAGTTTCAGACGCAGCCCCGTCACCCCTTCGCCCATGCGGAACAGCCGCTGGGCGTCATTGAGATGAACCAGCGCCAGGGCACTGTCGTACTCGTGCATGCCCACCTCGAAGATGCCCTTCACCGTAAAGCGTTTGATGCGCGGCAGGATGCCCGCCGGGGTGTTGCTGGCCTGGGGCGTCACCACCGTGATCTTGTCCCCAAGAGTCACCCCCAGCTTACGCGCCAGGCCCACGCCCAGCACGATGCCGAATTCACCGGCGCGCAGGTCGCCCAGCTCACCATAGAGCATCTTCTGCCACACGTCGGACACCGCCGGGTCCCGCTCCGGCAGCACGCCGCGCAATAGCCCGCCCTGCACCTGGGAACCAAAACTAAGCATCACCTCCTTGCGTACATAGGGAGCGACGCCCACGATGCGCGGGTCGGTCTTTTCCATGGCCTCGCCGAGAGCCTGCCAGTCGGTAAGCGGCTCGCTGTCCATGCGCGTCACCGTGATATGCGAGGCCATGCCCAGGATGCGTTCGCGCAGCTCCTTCTCGAAGCCATTCATCACCGACAACACGGTGATCAACGCCGCCACACCCAGCACGATGCCCAGCATGGAGGTCAGGGAAATAAAGGAAATGAACTGGTTGCGACGTTTGGCGCGCAGGTAACGCAGGCCGATGTAGAGTTCCAGCGGTTTGAACATGGGGTACCCGTCAATAGTCAACAATGGGCCAAGCCCGCGAGCGCCGATGGTACCACGCGCCACAGGCTTGCGGAATTGCCGCCCATGCCAGAGATCTTCACCAGCCCAACGGATGTGCTAATCTGTAGCGCTCAAAATAAGACATACAATAAGGGGGAGTTGAAATGTTGGCCATGTTTTCGACATTGACACAGGGACAGTACCTGCGCACCGCGGGCGTATTCATCCTTTTACTGACGCTGGCCGGTTGCGCCGCCACACCGCCGAGCGAAGACAAAAAACCGGCTGCGGATTCCGCAAGCGAAGCCACAAAGACGGCCACCAGCGCCCAACAGGATCAGGTGGTCGGCACCGAGGCGGACGACGCAAAAACAACAGACACTACCGAGGTTGCCTTCGTACCACCGGAGTCCGAAACCAAACCCGCCAAGCAGGCCGCCGAAACCAAGCCCGTGCGCATCGATGTCTCCTGCAAAAACGAGCCCTTCAGCAAATACGAAAAACAGTCCCGCGCCAGCATCGCCAAGGGCCTGGCCGCCACCACCGCCGGCACCTATGGCGTGGGCTTTCGCAACCTCGAGGAACACAAGAAATGGAGCGATACTCACGGCAAGTTGTTCACCGCCGTCAACCAGGCCTGCTCCGCCTTGAGTCAGTGCAGCAAGCAACACCCCAAGGACAAAACCAAGCAATGCGCGCAACAGGCCTCGGTCTTCGCCCAATGGCAGGCGCTGGCAAAAAATTTCGCGGAAAAGGCCAAGCAAGCCGAGACCACACAACCTCCCATCATCTGCTCCATGCCGCTGAGTCTCGATGACCCCGCACGCTGCTTTCATGCCATGGGAGAGAGCATCGATAAAACATGCAACAGCACGGCCTGCAAGGAAACCAGCGACTGCTGGCGCGGCATCGGCTTTTTGGACTACGCCATCAACCAGGCCGCTTCCGCCTGCAGGTTCGCGCACCAGAAATTATCGGAATGCCGTGGTTACTCCACTGCCGTGCAGCGACGCAAAGACAAATTCAATCAATGCCAGTCGCTGCAAAAAGAGCTGAAGGCGGCAATTATTCCTGTGTTGTAAATCCGGCTCCCGCCTGTCTGATACCGTGGACAGGCGGGGTTGGATCACCCCGGCAAAAGCACGGCGCGTGATGGAGTTGCGAGTTCCGGGCTACGTTTTCCTGCGTATCCCAGCAACACACATCATCCTCAAACGATTACTTTGGCGCATGCTGCTCATTGAAAAAAGTAGCAAGTGTATTACAAAACATCCCTGCTTCCTTGATGATCCCCCGTTGCGCATCCAGCTCGTACAAAAAGTGCATGCGCGGTGGTAACACGTGCAAACCGTGGATAGTCAGGCGCTGGAAGTGTGCAATAAAACGGGCCAGTTCCCGGGAATCCATCACACGATGTTTAGAACTGCTTTCTGCCAGGCGCTGTGCCAGTTTCTGCTCCTGCTCAAGACGCCACTGATAAACGCAATCGAAGGAAGGGGCCTTGAGCATGATCCACGCATCTACCTGCTGATACAGCGGCTGATACTGTTCGGCGATCTGCCGGTTGACATAGCGCCGCCAGCGTCCATCCGGGTCTTCTTCGGCCTCGAGCTCATTGATGGGTTCCAGCAGCGCCGACTCATCCTGGGGCGGCGTACCGAGACACCAGCCTTCGATGATGCTCATATCCAGCGGCGGTGTCACTCTTTGCCACTCTTCCTGAGGAAAAGGATCATCCGTCGCCTTGTCGAAACGTGGAATGGATACCCGTGAATCTCCTCGGGAGAGCCCCTCGAGGGTACGCGCCATCAATCCAACATCATGGGTTCCCGGTACGCCGCGGGTGGCCAGTAATGGATGAACCTCATGAGCCAGCCGCTGGCGCTCGCTGTGTGACAGGTAGAAGTCATCAATGGAAAGCGCTATGGCCGAAAGACCGTGCCGGTGTTGAAAAAGCCATTGCAACAGGCTCGCCAGGGTACTCTTTCCCGAGCCCTGGCTGCCGTTGATGCCAATAATCAGCGGGCGCCCCAGCCGTTGGTGAAGTGAGACAAGCTCTTCCGCCAAGGGCACAAACCATTGCCGCGCAATCTCCCCATAACGGGCCGGAAGCTGCTGCGCATGCAGGAAGTCGGCCAGCTGTGGGCGCTCGTTGGGCATGTTGTCGTGTTGTTTTTTTGTCACCGTAAATAAGAAGCTCCGCTCTGTTGCCTGATTCTCAGCAAGAATTTCGCCAACCCAATAGAACCCCTCAACCGCGGAAAGCCCTTCACCCCGGCCTTATTATGTACCATCACTGCCGTCCCGTTAACTTACCTCTCGTTTTTTGGGCAGCCATTGAAGCAACTGGAAAACAGCACGCCATGCGGTTTTGAAGACATGAATATCGCTGTTTTTTTCCGTCATTCCGGCGAAGCCCGGAATCCAGTAGATTCAACAAGTTCCTGGATCCCGGCCTTTGCCGGGATGACGAATCTGAAGTTATCAAGGACTCCAGAGTTGCTTTAACGGATATAGGTGGGTTTCACCACCTTGGCGATGTCTGGAGGGCAATGAGTGAACGCAAGCTAATCCCATAACGCACTTATACAATTCCAAATACTGTGGGAGCGCCTTTCCAGGCGCGAATCGTGCCTGGAAAGGCACTCCCGCACAGGGTAAATAACCCTGGGGTGATTATTTTAAGACGACGAATAACGGGACAGCGTGATGTACCATAAACGCACATTTAGCGCCCAATAGAAGGTAAGCGGGACGCGTCCGCGATCATCGTTTCCGGCGCCAGGCAACCTGAGGCAAACAAACCAATAAGGCTGGATTCCCGCGACCGAGATGCCTTTGGATACTCCGGCATTTTCAAGCAGTTTCCCGATATCTAGCTGGAGCAGCAAAAGATAGGCATATTCGGTAAAATCACTAGGCCCGATGCGTGCGTGGAGGAAGTCGCGTATTGAAATCTTGCACCCCATCAGGGCTGGTAAGAAACAGGCAAAACGCCTCGTTACCGATTGATGACAATCCGGAACATCCAATGCCACTATCAACACAACCATCAACGCTACCATCAACGTAACGATCATCACCCCCATGGCCAGAAAAATTTGCCTCCTCGCCATTCTTTGTCTACCGCTTTTCTCTGCCATGGCTGTGTCTGGGGAGACCGCACGCCTTGCCGTCGCCGCCAATTTCAGTGCCGGTAATCACCCCGAAAATTAGCTGACATCAGAAGTAGAATTTTCTCATAATAGGCAAGAGGAGATTCTGCATGAAAAAATCACGCTATAGCGACAGCCAAATCATGGCGATCCTGAAACAGGCTGAGGCGGGTACCCCGGTGCCGGCCCTGTGCCGGGAGCACGGTATGAGCAGTGCGACCTTTTACAAATGGCGAGCCAAATACGGCGGTATGGATGCCTCGATGATGAAACGCATGAAGGAGCTGGAGGACGAGAACCGTCGATTGAAGAAAATGTACGCCGAGGAGCGTCTGAAGGCCGAGATTGTCCAGGAGGCACTGGCAAAAAAGTGGTGAGGCCATCTCATCGCAAAGAGATGGCCCAAAAGGCGGTGTCAGAACGGGGCCTGAGCATTCGCGTGGCCTG
>DRKQ01000235.1 GCA_011051685.1 Gammaproteobacteria bacterium | reverse complement strand
CGTTTGCGGCGGGTACCGATCCACGTTCTGTCACGGTTGACCTCTCGGGCCAGTTTGCCTATGTGGTGAATCATCTTGCAAACACTGTATCCGCCTATACGATTGATGCGACCACGGGGGCATTCACCCCGTCTGGCACGATGGGCACAGGGGGGACGGGGCCACAATCGATTGCAATCGAACCCGCTGGCTCATATGCCTTTGTGGCGAATTCGAACTCGAATAACGTATCCGCCTATAGGATTGATCCGTCCACGGGGGCATGGACCGCGCTCACGCAACAGGGTTCGCCTTTTGCCGCGGGGACGGCGCCATTCTCGATCACGGTCGATCCAACCGGGCAGTTCGTCTATGTGGCGAATCTCGCCTCAAACGACATATCGGCCTATAAGATTGATCCTACTGTCATCGAGATATTAACTACCATTACCGGTTCGCCTTTTGCCGCCGGCACGCGGCCACGATCTGTCATGGTTGATCCCTCAGGCCGATTTGCCTATGTGGCTAATCAGGTTTCAAACGATGTATCCGTCTATACGATTGACAAGACCACCGGGGCATTGACCCTGGTTGAAACGGTGGCGGCAGGCGCAAGCCCGCAAACTGTGACGGTTGACCCCTCGGGCCAGTTTGTCTATGTGACGAATCGTATTACGAGTGATGTTTCAGTCTACAGGATTAACCCGAGCACCGGGGCATTGACGGAAATTCCGGGTTCGCCTTTTGCCGCGGGCGCAGCGCCAGACGGTATTGTCGTATCGGGGAGTATTCAGTGAGATAAACGTATGGCGTGATGACTTCGCAGGCACGATCATCAAGGCATGGGAAATTACCCGGGATGAAGTGGATTTTGCACCGGCCAAAACCCGTCGCCATGAAGCCTGAAATGGCTTGTTGGTGAGCATGTGCGTGACTGGCGTCGGTACGCAATGTCTGACAGTGGTTGACAACGACAGGCGCTAAAGAGAAAGGCTGTGTCAATATCGGGGAAAGGTTCAGTCAGCGGATCCAGCGTGGCAAGCAGGGCTAGTAACTTTCCTTTGCGTGCCGACTCCACGATCAGGCGGTCACCTTCCTTGTGGATGAGGGCTTCCTCGCCTTCCAACTCGAATTCACGAGGGATGGGTAGTGCCTGGTTACGTCCGTTACGAAAGAGGCGGGCATGGCGTTCAGGAGTTGACATCAGGGTATCCTCTAGCTTGTGGCATATGTCAAGGCATATGCCTGGAAGGGCTTCAAATCAACTGGTAGGTCACTGTTATGTTAGGCCGCATTGTCTCGGTGTTCCTGGGAGAATAGTTGTATTTTCCGAACATGGTGTTTTCCATGGTATTACCATTTAGCATGAAAATAAGCCGGTGAACTTTAAAGCTAAAAATTGCTTATTGATAATAGAGCGGGAGTGACGGGAACTGGCAGGCACTAAAGAGAAAAGCGTGATTTACATATAGATACAGCAAGAATAAATTCTTTTTTCTGCTAACTCCGCAACCCGTTTTCCACTTTCAGTCCCGGCACTCTTGAAAATTCCCCGACATTGGCTGTCACAACCGTCAGATTATTTGCGAGGGCATGTGCGGCAATCAGTAGATCATTTGGCCCAATAGGGGTTCCCTGTCGTGTTAGGTGGTGGCGAATTGCTGCATACTGGTGATCAGCAGGTGTTATCGAACAGGATGTTGGTGTGCAGCAAATACGTCGGTGATGCACTCACCGTTGCACGTCATCCAGTGACGGCAGATCATCGCCAATATCGGGGAAAGGTTTAGTCAGAGTATCCAGAGTGGCAAGCAGGGCCAATAATTTCCTTTTCCTGGAAGGCCGCTAAGTCAACTGACTGGTCACTAATACTAAGGAACCTCTGATCAATTCATGAACTCTTAATCTTGCGCCTGAAATGCCCAGCTTTTGCGATACGAATCTTCACAATAGCGGGCTATTACGTGCGATTTAACGCTTTGAATCTGAACATTTCAGGTCGCAATCTGCTTCGTCCAGAATTAATCTGAGGCTCTCTAAGACAAGAGATATCAAAGCCACATTCAGAGCTTCCCACTCGTTGTGGATCAAGGCATGTTCCGCAGGGAACGGCACGCACTCAGACTTGAGACTGAAATATTTCATCAAGGGTGTATCAGAGACATGGTTGAAACAGTTGCTGAAATTTAATAATTACAAATCGAGTGTTAGATAGGGCGTGCTGGTACGCGAGACACACAGACACATTGCATTTTTTTGTTCATCCGGGTTCAGGCATAGATCACGGTGTTGTACGTTGCCCTTGAGTACCCGTGTGACACAGAGTGAACACTCACCGCGCTTGCACTCATGCGGTACGGCTATGCCTTCATCCAGCAGGGCATCGAGAATGCTGCGTTTGGCAGGTATATGGATCGTTCTGCCGGTTTTTGCCAGTGTGACGGTAATCGCCTGATCAGAGGCGGTATTGGTGGCGCCAAAACTTTCAAAATGAATCTGTTCTGGTAGCCATCCCATAGTGCTGGCCTGCATACGGACGGTCTGTATCAGACGATACGGGCCGCAAACATAAATATGCGCATGCGCGACAGGTGTGTTGATGATGGATTCGAGATCAAGTGATGCCTGGCTGGGATTTTGCGAAGTATAAAAATGCGCCTGTGGACCGGCTAACTTTTCGATTTCCCGACGGAAGGCCAGATCTGGTGGCTGTTTTGCACTGTAGTGCAATTCAAATGAACGATTTTCTGACTTCAGCGTATACAGCATGGAGAGCAGAGGGGTGATGCCAATCCCGCCTGCTATCAGGATACTATGCCGGGCTCCGGGGGTGAGTTGAAAATGATTAACAGGAGTCTGTGCTCGGAGCGTGTCACCAGCTCTGATTTGCTGATGCAGATACAGGGAACCGCCTCGTCCGTGTGGCTCAGCCAGTACACCGATGCGATAATATGTCCGGCAGGCAGGATCGGACAGCAGGGAATAGTGTCGTGTTTCCAGCGAACCCTGCCTGATGGGAAGATCAAGTGTGAGATGGGCGCCTGCATGAAATGGCGGCAATGGCGCGCCATTCTCCGATACCAGTTCAAAACATTTGATGCGAGGGCTCGCCATCCAGGTGTGCGCCACTTTCAGCAACAATGTTTGCTTCGCTTGCGTTGAATCCGGTTTACAGGTCCTTGGCAAGAAGGGGGAATAATCTACGAAGCGTGACTTGACCTGTATAGGCAGGTTACTTTCTCGCCAGCATTCAATCTGGAATTCCCAGAAGCGGGCGGTACCATCCGATTCGCCTGGCTCGTCGGCCTGTTGGCTGTAAATCTCCGGCCGGCCGCACAGTTGCAGGACCTTGCCGCGGTCAAAATCGAAGAATACAAGTCCGGCGTGAGGGTAGCTGGTAAAGTTACCCAGTGTGTTGAACATGTTGTTGCCGG
>DRKQ01000234.1 GCA_011051685.1 Gammaproteobacteria bacterium | reverse complement strand
TCGGCGGAGGCCAGGGCGGCCGGGGGTTCGAAGCGCAGGTCGCCCTGCTGCAGGTGAGGATCACCGGGGGCCACGTAGGGTGGGTTGCTGAGAATCATCTCAAGGCGTTCATTGCCCAGAGCCGTACACCAGGCCCCGTCGGCAAAGCGCAGGTTGTCCAGGCCGAGTCGTGTGGCATTGTGCCGGGCCATGGCCAGGGCGGCGGGAGAGATATCCGTGGCCAGCACCAGGCAGCGGGGGCGTTCGCGGGCGATGGCCAGGGCGATGGCGCCGCTGCCGGTGCCGAGGTCGGCAATCTGCCACTCGGCATCCCGTGGAATTCTTTCCAGTGCGAGTTCAACCAGGGTCTCCGTTTCCGGGCGGGGGATCAGCGTGTCTGGTGAGACGTGCAAAGACATACCCCAGAATTCACGTTCGCCGGTAATGTAAGCGATGGGCTCGCCGTTGTTGCGGCGTTCAATAAAGCCTTCCAGCTGCGCCAGTTGCTGCGTGGTGAGCAGTTTTTCAGGCCAGGTGCGTAAATACGTGCGATTAGACTGCAGTACGTGGGCCAATAGAACCTCTACTTCAAGTTGAGGGGAGTCGCTGTTTTCAATGAGCCGTTGTTGGCAATTGCACACGGCCTGCTGAATGGTGATTTGTGAGTTGGTCATGGTGTTGATGCGTTATCGGCCCGCATTAAAATATTTCGCGGGAGTCACAAAGCCCCGCATTGCTTTCGCCAAGCAAGGTGACGGTAAAATTGCTTGAACATTGCCAGTCTAATGTGGTGTTGCCCATGGCGGGCTTTGGGCTAAGGACAATCAGTTTATTTTCGCCCAAGGCGGACTTCAGTAATGCAACAATGCTGCCATCCTTCTTGATGCGGGTGCTGGCGATATACTCACTCTGCATGGATTGGGGTTTGAATCCCAGGGCTTGCAGATTCTCAGGCCACTGTCCTCGATCCATGTAATACCGTGTGATGGAGATACGCAGCGGTGCTAGTGATTGCAGGATTGAGCTGAACTTTGCGCGAAAAATATAAACCGCTTGTAGGCCGGGTAGAGGTTTGTCATCGGTAAATTCCTTACGGCCTATTGAGCCGGATAAGCGTGAGGAATTGAGCCTTCCCTTTACCGTGGTTTTTGAGTTGGCTGGACATGGTTTGTCGCTGAAACTTGTTTTTCCCTCACTGCTTTCGCAGCGATAAAAACTTGCGCCGACGCTGTCTGTAATGAAAAGCACGCAAACGGAAAACAGGCTGAAAAAAACCAATAAGCGTTGGGGCACAGGGTTATTCTCCGTCGCTCAGCTGCGCCAGTTGCATGACCTGGTGTTCGTTGATCAGCGGCTCGATGACCTGATCCAGATCGCCCTGCATGATCTCGTCCAACTTGTAGAGGGTGAGATTGATGCGGTGATCGGTGATGCGCCCCTGGGGATAATTATAGGTGCGGATGCGTCCCGAGCGGTCCCCCGTGCCCACTAGTGACTTGCGCGTGGCGGCCTGCTCAGCCTCCTGTTTCTCGCGCTCGGCGGCGGTGATACGGGCCTGTAACAGGGACATGGCGCGGGCGCGATTCTTGTGCTGCGAGCGCTCGTCCTGGCATTCCACCACGGTGCCCGTGGGCAGGTGAGTGATGCGGATGGCAGAGTCGGTCTTGTTGACGTGCTGGCCACCGGCGCCCGAAGCGCGGAAGGTGTCCACCTTGAGGTCTGCGGGATTGATCTCGATCTGCTCCACCTCGGCCACCTCGGGCATTACCGCCACGGTGCAGGCGGAGGTGTGGATGCGGCCCTGGGATTCGGTCTCCGGCACCCGCTGCACGCGGTGGCCGCCGGACTCGAACTTGAGCCGCGAGAAGGCCCCCTGGCCGATGATGCGCAGGATGATCTCCTTGTAGCCGCCGTGCTCGCCCGGGCTCTCGGAGAGGATCTCCACCTGCCAGCGCTTGCGCTCGGCGTAGCGTGAGTACATGCGTAGCAGATCGCCGGCGAACAGCGCCGCCTCGTCACCGCCGGTGCCGGCGCGGATCTCCAGGAAGATGTTGCTGTCGTCGTTGGGGTCGGTGGGCAGCAGGCGCTTCTGCAGTTCCAGTTCCAGACTCTCCTGGCGCGCTTTGGCATTCTGCAGTTCTTCCTCGCCCATCTCGCGCATCTCGGGATCGTCATCCTGCAGCAGGGATTCGGCCTCGTCGATGTCCTCCAGGGTCGACTGGTAATCCTTGAAGCATTTCACCACCGGTTCGATGTGCGCGTATTCCTTGGACAGCTCGCGGAAGCGGTTCTGATCCGCCATCACCTCCGGGTCTGCGAGCAGGGCGCTGACCTCTTCGAGGCGGTCGGCGATGGTTTCGAGTTTGTGTTGAATCGATGGTTTCATGGTTTTGTCGGGTGTGCCTGAGTTATTTATCGTTTCAAAATAATTTCTACAGGGTTATTTCCTCGTGTGGGAGCGCCTTTCCAGGCGCGAACCGCGCCTGGAAAGGTGCTCCCACCGAATTTGACATTGTGCAAGCGCGCTATGTGATAACTTGCCTTCACTCACTGACGCGTCAGGCATACCCAATGTGACTAATGCTCATCGATGTCTGTTAAACCAATTTTAAACCCTTAATATGCGGCGGCCGGGGTCTAACTTAAAGATGGGGGCCAGCCGTCGGGCGGCAAAGGACGGGTGTCGCTAAAGCTCGCGATCCTTGAGATCGTAGAGTTCGCGGGCGGTATCGAAGATTTCCTCTCGGGCGTCGTAGCCGGCCTTTTTGAGTTGCACGCTGGGTGTGTGGATGAGCTTGTTGGTGAGCCGGTTGGCCATCTCGGTGATTATCTGTTCTGCATCTTTGCCCGCATGAAGCAGACGCAGGGCGCGTTCCAGTTCGACATCGCGCTTGGTCTGGGCATCCTCGCGCAGAGCGCGGATGGTGGACACCGCATCCAGCGAGCGCAGCCAGCGCATGAAGTGGGAGACCTCGGTGTCGATGATTTCCTCCGCCTGTTGCGCCGCCTCCTGACGCGAGCGCAGGCCTTCCTGAATGATGTCCTGCAGGTCGTCCACGGTGTACAGGTAGATATCGTTGAGATCGCTGACCTCGGGTTCGATGTCCCGCGGCACAGCGATGTCCACCATCAGCATGGGTCGGTGCTTGCGCTTCTTCAACGCGCTTTCCACGCTGCCCTTGCCGAGGATAGGCAACGGGCTGGCGGTGGAGGAGATGACGATGTCCGCCTCGGCGAGATGGTCGGTGATCTCGGTGAGGGCGATGGCGTAGGCGCCGAATTCCTGGGCCAGGGTGTGGGCATTTTCCACGGTGCGGTTGGCGATGATCATGCGCCCGATGCCGCTCTGGTGCAGGTGGCGGGCGGCCAGCTCCACGGTCTCGCCGGCGCCGATGAGCAGTGCGGTACGTTTCTCGAATTCGTCGAAGATCTGCTTGGACAGGCTGACCGCGGCAAAGGCCACGGACACCGCGCTGGCGCCGATGGCGGTGTCGGTGCGCACCTGCTTGGCCACAGAAAAGGTGTGCTGGAACAGCCGGTCGAGATGCCCGCCCATGGTACCCGCCTGGGCGGCGGCGGCATAGGCGTCCTTGATCTGGCCGAGAATCTGCGGCTCACCCAGCACCAGCGAATCCAGGCCGCTGGCCACGCGCAGCATGTGGCGCACCGCCTCTTTGTCCGGGTGGAGGAAAATATAGGGTTCGATGTCCCGCTTTTCGAGCTTGTGATATTCTCGAAACCAGTCGACGATGAGGCGGTTATCGCGCTCTTCATCCCCGCAGTCGCAGTACAGCTCAGTGCGGTTGCAGGTGGAGACAATGGCCGCTTCCTTGACCTTGGCCCGGGAGACCAGGTCCTGCAGGGCATCAGCGAGCTTATTCGGTGCGAACGCCACGCGTTCCCGGATGTCTACTGGAGCAGTCTTGTGGTTTATGCCAAAGGCTAATAGGGACATACGAATTCGTAATACCTCGATCGGACGGCAAATTCTGAGCGAACTGGGACGTGAATACAAGTCGTGCTGGTTTTGTCGGCCGCTTTAGGTGCGGGCTTTATGGCCGACTAAGGGTAGAACGGTATGTGTCGGGTGACGGATTCTCGTGCCCACTATTGTTGAATTGTTGGAGTGAACAGATGTTGAAGGCAGTGCGATTACTGGGAGTTTTGGGGAGCCTGTGGCTGGCGAGTTGTGCGGTTACGCCGCAGATGGTGAAACAGGCTCCTGCTCCCAGTGACCGGGCCAGCGAGCTGACCCAGATGCCGGAAGGCGAATTCTCACCCCAGGTGATGTACCAGTTGCTGATCGCCGAAGTGGCTGGCCAGCGGGGCGAGATCGGCGTGGCCGTGGCCAACTACCTGGCCGCAGCAAAGGAATCCCGCGATGCTGGCGTGGCCGAGCGCGCGGCGCGTATCGCCATCTATGCCCAGGCCCTGGAACAGGCACTGGAGGCGGCGCAGCTGTGGGTGGAACTGGCGCCTGATGATGCCGAGGCCTACCAGGTACTGGCGCCCTTGTTGCTGACCTTCGGCCGTGCCCCGGAGGCCGTGGCCCGCTATGAGCGCTACATTGCCCTGTCCGCAGGACGTGTCGATCACGGTTTCATGCAGATTGCCGGTCAGCTCACCCGTGCGAAAAATGCCGTGGCTGCGCTTTCTGTGATGGAGCAGCTGCTGGCCAAACATCAGAATGACCCCTATGCCTGGCTGGCTCATGCTCAACTGGCCATGCGTCAGGGCAAGCTGCAGCCGGCCATGAAATCGGTGGACAAGGCGCTGGCGCTCAAACCCAACTGGTCCCCGGCGGTGGTGATGCACGCCCGGGTGCTCAGCCTGCAGGGACACAAGCAGGAAGCCCTGGACTATCTCGAAAAGGCGCGGGATGGCGCCCTGGAAGGGGACACGGCGGTGGCCCTGAGCTATGCACGCCTGCTCACCGAAACCAAGCAGCTTAAGCGCGCCCGCGACGAGTTCGAGCGTCTTGCGGAGAAGGAACCGCGCAATGCCGAGGTGAATTACGCCGCTGGCGTGCTGGCCCTGCAATTAAAGGATCTGGACAAGGCCGAGGACAGGCTCAAACGGGTGCTGCGCCTGGGCCAACGTATCCTGGAGGCCAACTATTATCTGGGGCGCGTCTACGAGGAAAAGGGGAACATCGAGGCGGCGCTGCAACACTATTTCGCCGTGCGCCATGGCGAATACTACCTGGGTGCGCAGTCCCGGGCGGCCAGCCTGCTGGCGGAGCAGGGCAAACTGGAACGGGCCCGCGAGCATTTGCATTCCCTGCACACCAACAACGAGCAGGAGCAGATCCGCCTTTATCTGGTAGAAGGGGATTTGCTGCGCAAGGCGGGCAAGTACCTCGAGGCCTTGGAGTTTTACGCTGACAAGCTGAAGCAACACCCCAATGACACCGCCCTGCGTTACGCCCGCGCCCTGGTGGCGGAAAAGGCCAACAAGCTGGCTCTGGCGGAAAAGGATCTGCGCATGATCATCAAGCGCGAACCCAGCAATGCTCAGGCGCTCAATGCCCTGGGGTACACCCTGGCCGATCGCACCGAGCGCCTGGACGAGGCCCTTGGTTACATCCAGCGCGCCTTGGAGGTGGAGCCGGATGATGCCGCCATCATCGATTCCATGGGTTGGGTGCAGTACCGTCTGGGCAATCATGACCAGGCAGTAAAGCTGCTGCGCCAGGCCTTGTCGCTCATCGATGATCCAGAGATCGCCGCCCACCTGGGGGAGGTGTTGTGGAAAATGGGCAATAAAAAGGACGCCCTGGATGTCCTCGAGGCGGCGCTGAAAAAATTCCCCAAGCATGAAGCGTTGATGAACACCATGAAGCGCCTGGGTTTGTGATTCGGCCTTTATTGAAACGACTCGCACCCCTGTGCCTGGGCGGGGCGACCATGGTCCTCAATGCCTGCAGCGCTTTTTCCCCCACTGCTCTCCAGACACCTTCCCCGCATATCGCGCAGCTCTGGCAAGAGCAACAGCAATTCGTGCATGAGCACCCCCAGTGGACATTGCAGGCGCGCATCACTGCCCACAGTGAAGACGATGGCTGGAACGGCAAGCTGTACTGGCGGCAGCAGAGAGACGGCTATCAATTGCGCCTTACCGCGCCCTTCGGCCAGGGTGGACTGCAACTGGACGGCGGGCTCCGCCATGTGGTCATGCGCACCTCCGATGGCCGGTCATTCGAGGCGCCGGACGCCGAAGCCCTGCTCTCCCAACACATGGGTTGGGAGCTGCCTCTGGACAACCTGCGCTACTGGGTGCGCGGCGTGCCGGCGCCGGGCGATGACGCCCCGCAACTGAGTCTCGACGACTCCGGGCGAATAAGCCGGCTCAGCCAGGGTGATTGGCAAATCGACTACCCCGCCTACCGCAAGGTGAAAGGCAAAAAACTGCTGCCACGCAAGGTCTTCCTGGAAAACGACGATTTCAGCGTGCGCCTGGTGATCGATCGCTGGCAGCTGGCGCACAGCAACGGAGACTAAAGGTGCCGGCAGACAGCACATTGGTGCGCAGCACCTGGCCGGCGCCGGCCAAACTTAATCTGTTTCTGCACGTCACCGGGCGGCGGGCCGATGGCTATCATGAATTGCAGAGCGTGTTTCAGTTTCTTGATTTCGGGGATCTGCTGCGTTTCACGGTGCGTGAGGACGGTCGCTTGCAGCGGGCCACCGAGGTGCCCGGCGTGCCTGAGGCGGATGACCTGATGATCCGCGCGGCCCGTCTGTTGCAGACTGAAACGGCTTGCCCCCTGGGGGTGGATATCCATATCGACAAGCGCCTGCCCATGGGCGGTGGCCTTGGCGGAGGGAGCTCCGATGCAGCCACCACTCTCGTTGCACTGAATCAATTGTGGGGGCTGGTTCTCGATGAAGACCGGCTGGCAGCATTGGGTCTGCAACTGGGTGCGGACGTACCGGTGTTCGTGCGCGGACGTGCCGCCTGGGCGGAAGGGGTGGGCGACCGGCTCACCCCGGTGGACCTGCCGGAACCCTGGTTCGTGGTGCTGGTGCCCCAGGTGCGCGTCGCCACCGCCCAATTGTTTGCCGACCCACAATTGACACGTGATGCGAGACCCCTCAAAATACGCGATTACCTTGCGAGGCTTGACTCTGGGGGTGCCGGGAACATCAGTGGCGCCCTTTTTTGTCAGTCCGGCAAAGACCCGGTGGGCAATGTCTTCGAACCCCTGGTGCGGGCAAAATATCGCGAGGTCGATGCTGCATTAGGGGACTTGCAACGCTTCGCCCCGACGCGCCTGACCGGCACCGGCGCCTGTGTATTCGCCGCCTTTGCCGACGAGGCACTGGCGCGTGCGGCGGCGGAACAATTGGCACCACGCTGGCAGACAATTGTCGCCGCGGGTTGCAACCGTTCGCCGCTGTTTGTTTAGCGGGCTGTTGAAAAACGCGGAATGGGTTTTTTAACAACCTGTTAGGAAAACCTGTTTAGGAAATGCTGGAAAATCCGTCATCCTGGCGTAGGCCAGGATCCAGACGGTTGACTGCTCTGGATTCCGGCCTGCGCCGGAATGACGAAAGCGGAGAATTCCAGGAGAGAAAAGTGTTTATCTTGGGCCGTCGCCAAGCGGTAAGGCACTGGGTTTTGATCCCAGTATTCGCAGGTTCGACAATTTTGTCGGGAACAAAATTGGACGGCCGCAGGCCGGCCCCAAAGGGGTGAGGCGCAGGACGCGCCGAACAATCCTGCCGGAGGTAGGCAGGATTCGGAAAAGAGAGATTCATTGGGCC
>DRKQ01000233.1 GCA_011051685.1 Gammaproteobacteria bacterium | reverse complement strand
TGGCCCTTGAGTTTTTCCTGGAGCGGAAAAATCACCGATGAAATCAGCGAAGTGTACAAGCTAGGCATTGCGTTGCTCACTGATCGCCGGGCGCGCCGGCTGGGATAAGACATCACTGTAGACCGTCATCCAGCGGTCACGTACAGCCGGCCAGGCATATTTTTTGACATTTTCCCTTCCAGCAGTTTTTAGTTTTATTGCCAATGCTTCGTCCTGCAGGATAGACAGAATAGCCTCGGCCATGGCGGTGTGATCTCGCGCCTCCACCAGCAATGCCGTTTCACCATGTTCAACCAGATAGGGCACACCTCCCACATTAGTGCTTACCACTGGGACGCCACTGGCCAGTGCCTCGAGGATGGAAATTGGCATATTGTCCACAAGGCTAGGGTTTACCATTACATGTGCGTGTCGATACAAGTCAGCCATGTGCTCATTGTCCACCCGTCCGGTGAAGGTGACGGCAGAATCCACCCCCAAGCTTTGCACCAGTGACTGCAACATTTTCCGGTCCGGCCCGGAGCCCGCCACGGTGAGGCGGGCTCCGGGCAGCGTTTCACGTACCTGGGCAAAGGCGCGAATTGCGGTAGCAATATCGTAAATAGGTTCAAGATTGCGGGACACCAGGATATGTGGTGTGGTGTCAATTTCTTCCGGTGTCCGCTCCGGGAACCTTTCCAGGTCGATAATGTTTGGTACGATCACTGAACTCAGTCCGTATTTTTCAAACACTGCCTGTAAAAAGCCCGATGGCACTACCCGTGCCGATGCACGATGCATGTTTCCACGTACTCGGTGAAAAGATGTGCGAAAAAAAGCGTCTGCCTCACCACCCCGGTAATTCACGATCACCGGGATATCCCGCAGGCGGGCAATGCGAATTGCCGGGGCAGCAAACAAATGCCAGGATAGACCCGAATTGGCCATCACATGAAATAGTTGTACTCGTCCAGCACAGACCCACAGCCGCAAGACAAAGGGTATGAAACGAAATACCGCGCGCACCCCACGCAGTCTACCTACCCAGGCCGGTCTGTATGGAGCATTAACCTGCACCATGTCCACACGTATCCCCTCTGCCTCGAGCAGCCGGCGCAACTGGCGTGCCTGGTTGGCCATGCCACCACTGGGGGGTGGCAAGGGTGCCACCAAACCAATGTACCGGGGTTTTTTAGTCATGACGGCTTCCCCAGCAAATCATCATAAACAGACTGGTAGCGTGCAATGCTCACCGGCCAGTTACGTTCTGTTTCCACGAAGCGGCGCCCTGCATCCCGACGAGTTTCCCAGAGCGTACGATCGTTCAACAGTTGGGAAACGTTTTGCGCCAAAGCCTGCGCATCACCAGCGGCAAATAATTGACCGGTTTCTCCCTCGCGAATCAACTCGCGATGCCCCCCCACATCCGAAGCCACTACCAGCCGGCGTTGTGCCATGGCCTCGAGCGGTTTTAGGGGAGTGACCAACTCGGTGAGCCTCATAGGCAGGCGGGGATACACGAAAATATCAATCAGCCCATAGTATGCCTGCACCTGTTGATGAGGAACGCGACCGGTAAACACAACCTTATCCGATAAACCATGCTCCGCAACATAGCGCTGAAGTTTCACCTCTTCCGGCCCGCCCCCTACCAGCAGCAGGTGGACGCCTTCATGGGTTTTCAATATCTCAGTCATGGCCTGTAATAGAAGCAACAGCCCTTCATAGGCGTAGAATGAACCGATAAACCCCAACACCGCCTTTCCTTTAATACCCAGTTCTTGTGCAAGACCCGGGTCATAAGATGGATCGGCGTCAAAGGCATCAATGTCCACGGCATTGGGGATCACCGTAACCTTATGGGCATCGATACCACGTTGTACGATGTCACCACGCAAGCCTTCACAAATAGTTGTGACGGCATCGGCACGCTTTAGCACGGATGTTTCCAGTGCCCGAGTGAGCCGGTAACGCAAACCCCACTCCTTGCTGGTGCCATGGTCCACCGCAGCATCTTCCCAAAAGGCGCGAACTTCATAGACCACCGGGATTCCTCGCTGGCGCCCCACATTCACTGCCGCCAGTCCATTGAGTGCCGGCGAGTGAGCATGAAGAATATCCGGTTTCACCTGGCCTACGATGTCTTGCAGGCGTTGTTCCAATGCCTGGGAAATAGCCCATTGATTCAGCACGGGTAGGCGCGAAAAAAATCCTCTGTCGGGCGCAGTGCGGTAAAAATGCAGGTCGTCAATGGTCTCTTCCATACTCTCTGGGTTGGCAGCAAGATTGTGCTTGGGGCCGGTAATATGTGACGTCTCCCATCCCATGGCGCGCTGTTGACGAATGATGGCAAGGGAACGAAAGGTGTAACCACTGTGCAAAGGAATGGAATGATCGAGAATGTGCAAAATATGCATTTTTTCAGCCTATTACCTTGCGCTGAAAGGCCTCGAACATCAACAGTGTCCAGATCGGAGCGCTGTTATCACGTCGTCCGGACTGATGCTGATCCACCAGGCTCTGCAAAAAATCGCGGTTAAAATAACCCGTGTCCGCCAAAGTCTCTCCCAACAATGCCGTGCGCACCCGTTCTCGCAATGGTCCACGGAACCAGCTTGCAAGAGGTACCGCAAAACCCATTTTCTGGCGATACAAAATATCGTTTGGTAAATGGGGCTCAAGAGCCTTTTTGAGTATATATTTCCCCTCCCGGCCACGTAGTTTCTGTTGTGGTGAGAGGCTGGACATCCATTCCACCAGTGGGTGATCCAGCATAGGAACCCGCACTTCCAGACTGTGCGCCATGCTGGCACGGTCCACCTTTGTAAGAATGTCGCCCACCAGGTAGGTCTTCATATCGAGATATTGTATCAGGGACATGGGGTGGTGAACGGGTGAACGTTGTGCGTGTTCTCTAAACACCTCAAGGGCATGATAACCCTGCAGGTCACGCTTAAAGTCATTACTGAACAACTGCCGACGCAAAGGATCTCCAAGGATGGACACACTATGAAAATAACCTTCCACAGAATCACGGGCAATGCACTCGAACGTGGCCTTGGCGCGTAACACCTTGGGCGCCCAATCAGCCTTGGGGTAAAGCCTGCCCATCATGCCGAACAGTGGTTTACGCATCCCGTCGGGCATAAAACGTCGCAGACGTTCTTCGTTGAGATGCCAGCGATAACGCCGATAGCCGGCGAGGTTTTCGTCACCCCCATCACCTGAGAGGGCAACCGTGACATGCCTGCGCGCCAGTTCGCAAACACGGTATGTAGGCATGGCCGAACTGTCAGCAAAGGGTTCATCGTAAAGATTAGCCAGCTTGTCGAGAAGATCGAAATCGTCTGGTGCCACTTGCTCCACCTGGTGCCGGGTGTTGAATTTTTGGGCCACTTGGGCGGCAAATTCTGATTCGTTGAACTTGGGATCGCCGAAAGAAATAGAACACGTATTCACTGGCTCGGAAGAAAGCTCCGCCATCATTGCTACTACTGCACTTGAATCCACACCGCCAGATAAAAAGGCACCCAGGGGGACTTCTGCAATCATTCGTACCTTCACTGCCTCACGCAGGCGAGTAATCATTTCCCCTTCAGCATCTGTATCACTCAATGGTCTGATTGAGAAGGGAACATCCCAGTACTGGTGAGGAACGGGGAATGATTTGTTACTTTCACAACACAGCGTATAACCCGGAGGTAACTTATTAGCATGTTGTAGAATGGTTTTAGGTTCTGGAACGTAACCAAATGCAAAGTAGTCTTCAACCGCTCGCAAATCCGTCCTGCGAGGAAGCCCTGGATGCTTTAGCAAAGCTTTCAATTCAGAGGAGAAAATTAAATACCCATCGGGTAACAACGCATAATATAGAGGTTTAATGCCCAAGCGGTCACGGGCAAGAAACAAACGGCGCTGGTTACGATCCCACAGAGCAAAGGCAAACATCCCACGGAAACGTTCCACGCATGATTCCCCCCACTCCTCCCAAGCATGCACAATAACCTCAGTATCACAATGTGTGCGAAACACATGTCCCCTGGCCTGTAGTTCAATGGCAAGCTCCTGGTAATTGTATATTTCTCCGTTATA
>DRKQ01000232.1 GCA_011051685.1 Gammaproteobacteria bacterium | reverse complement strand
GAGCATCATTTTGAGCCGAATCCGGATGACAATTTTAAAATGGAGCCTGACTAGGACGCGTCGTTCAGCCGACGCGTATCCGGACTTTCAGTCCGTTATTCAAACCCACCGGCTTTAGCCGGTGGTTGTTTAGTGCCGGCAGATGATGCTGGTCAGAGGCGTCATCCGGATGTTGTCATGCCGGCCTGCGCCGCAATGATGGACATAAAAATCTAACGGGACAGTAGTGATGACCGAAACAAAGACACATGCCATCGACATCGATGCGTTGAGCCGGGGGCGCGGTAGCCTGCATATCGAGGACGAAACCCCTTGCCTGCAGGTGCAGGATCTCGATCTGTACTATGGCGAGAAACAGGCCCTGCATGGCGTCAACATGGTGATTCCCAAGCAGCGGGTAACGGCCTATATCGGTCCCAGCGGCTGCGGCAAGTCCACCCTGCTGCGTTGCATCAATCGCATGAACGATCTGGTGGACGGGGTGCGCATCGAGGGTAAGATTCTCCTCGATGAACAGGACATCTACGCCAAGTCAGTGAACGTGGCGGATCTGCGCCGGCGGGTGGGCATGGTGTTCCAGAAGCCCAATCCCTTTCCGAAGTCCATTTATGAGAACGTGGCCTATGGCCTGCGTCTGCAGGGCGTGAAGGATCGGCGTGTCCTGGACGAGGTGGTGGAGAATGCCCTGAAGGGCGCCGCGTTGTGGGATGAGGTGAAGGACCGCCTGCATGATTCCGCTTTCGGCCTGTCCGGTGGTCAGCAACAACGCTTGGTGATCGCACGGGCCATTGCCATCGAACCGGAGGTGTTGTTGCTGGACGAACCGGCCTCGGCGCTGGACCCTATTTCCACGCTGAAGATCGAAGAACTGATCTACGAACTGAAGGACAAATACACCATCGTCATCGTCACCCACAACATGCAGCAGGCGGCGCGTGTCTCGGATTTCACCGCGTTTATGTACATGGGGGAGTTGATCGAATACGGTGATACCAATACGCTGTTCACCAATCCAGAGCAGAAACAGACGGAAGACTACATTACCGGCCGCTACGGTTAACACGGCGGGGGCCGGAAGATACGAGGGCATAACATGGGTACAGGGAATATCACACATCACATCTCGCAGCAGTTCAACGAAGAGCTGGAGGCGATCCGCCACAAGGTGTTGGCTATGGGCGGCCTGGTGGAAGAGCAAATCGAAAATGCCACCATGGCCCTGGTGAGTGGTGACACGGAACAGGCGGAAGGGGTGATCAGTCGTGATTACCAGGTCAATGCCTTCGAGGTGGCTATCGATGAGGAGTCGATACAGGTGCTGGCGCGGCGCCAGCCGGCGGCGGGGGATCTGCGTCTGATCATCGCGGTGATCAAGACCATCACCGATCTGGAACGCATGGGTGACCAGGCGGAAAAGGTCGCGGTGATGGCCATTCATCTCGCCGAGATGGAGCGGCCCAAGAATCAATATAGTGAACTACGCCACCTGGGTGAGCAGGTGCGCAGGATGCTGCACGATGCCCTGGATGCCTTTGCGCGCATGGATGCCGAGGCGGCGGTGAAGGTAGCGCAGGAAGACCTCAAGGTAGACGCTGAATACGATGCCATCATGCGCCAGATGATTACCTTCATGATGGAAGATCCACGCAACGTGAAGCGGACCCTGGACATCATGTGGTCGGCGCGGGCCCTGGAACGCATCGGCGACCATGCGCGCAACATCTGTGAGTATGTGATCTACCTGGTGAAGGGCAAGGACGTGCGCCACATCAGCCTGGAAGAATTATCCAAGGAAGCCAGCGACTAGCGTTATTATTTTCGAGTGCCGAGTGCCGAGTGCCGAGTGCCGAGTGCCGAGTGCGTAGGGTGGGCACGTTCTTGTGCCCACGCGTTATCTCCTTAAACCCCTTCCTTTAACCACTGCGCCACGCGCTTGGCGAAGTAGGTCAGCACACCGTCGGCGCCGGCACGTTTGAAACCCAGCAGGGATTCCATGATCACCGCCTTTTCGTCCAGCCAGCCATTTTGCGCGGCGGCCATGAGCATGGCGTATTCACCACTCACTTGATACACATAGGTGGGTGCGCCGTACTGATCCTTGACCCGGCGCACGATATCCAGATAGGGCATGCCGGGCTTGATCATCACCATGTCTGCACCTTCCTCCAGGTCCATGCCCACTTCCCACAGGGCTTCGTCGCTGTTGCCGGGGTCCATTTGATAGGTGTACTTGTTGCCGGCACCGAGATTGGCGGCGGAACCCACCGCATCGCGGAACGGGCCGTAAAAGCTGGAGGCATACTTGGCCGCATAGGCGAGGATGCGGGTGTGGATGTGGCCATTCGTTTCCAGCGCCTCGCGGATGGCGCCGACTCGCCCGTCCATCATGTCCGAAGGCGCCACCACATCGGCGCCGGCCTCGGCGTGGGAGATGGCCTGTTTCACCAGGACCTCCACGGTTTCATCGTTCATCACATAACCGGCATCGTCGATGAGCCCGTCCTGGCCGTGGGTAGTGAAGGGGTCCAGGGCCACATCGGTGATCACTCCCAGGTCGGGATGGGCCGCCTTCAAGGCTTTCACCGCACGTTGTGCCAGGCCGTCGGGATTGAAGGCCTCACGGGCATCCAGTGACTTGACCTCGGCCGGTGTGACCGGAAACAAGGCCACCGCGGGCACTCCAAGTGCCACCAGTTCATTCGCCTCCTTGAGCAATTCATCGATGCTCACCCGCTCGACACCAGGCATGGAAGGCACTGCTTCCCTCTGAGCCTCACCTTCCAGCACAAACATGGGATAGATCAGGTCATCCACCGAAAGGTGGGATTCGCGCATCAGGCGCCGGCTGAAGTCGTCCCGTCGCATGCGGCGCATGCGCACCATGGGAAAACGGCCTCTTCCTGTTGTCAGTCTGCTCATGCTGGTCTCCGTGGATACTGAAAGTCACTATGGGTATTGATTAACGGCAGGTTTGTCAGTGAACACGTGGTAAACCGGGAGTGTGGATCA
Organism: Gammaproteobacteria bacterium; assembly: GCA_011051685.1. Classification (GTDB taxonomy): domain Bacteria; phylum Pseudomonadota; class Gammaproteobacteria; order SZUA-152; family SZUA-152; genus SZUA-152. The sequence goes on along the minus strand of DRKQ01000232.1, from coordinate 7,620 downwards.
ACGCCGCAAGCAATAAATAGAGCGGTGAATTCGGTGATATTCCATGAATACCCCGGCAAAAAATCGGGCGCACAAGAAACCTTGTGCGCCCGATTGTAATAGTGCCCTCTGCTGGAAACAAGCCAGAGGGTGAAAGCGGCTTAAGCCATCAGCCGGTTAACGGCGTTTCTTGGCTCTTGCTTTCTTTTTGGTGGCCTTTTTCTTGGCCGTTTTCTTCTTCACGGCCTTTTTCTTGGCGGTCTTCCGCTTGGCTACCTTTTTCTTGGCCGTTTTCTTCTTCACGGCTTTTTTCTTAGCGGTCTTCCGCTTAGCGACCTTTTTCTTGGCCGTTTTTTTCTTCGCAGCCTTTTTCTTAGCGGTTTTCCGCTTGGCTACCTTTTTCTTTGCGGTCTTTTTCTTCGCGACCTTTTTCTTGGCCGTTTTCTTCTTCACGGCCTTCTTCTTTGCTGTTTTCCTTACGGCCTTCTTCTTAGCCGTGGTCTTTTTCTTCGCGACCTTTTTCTTGGCCGCACTCTTACGAGCTTTCTTTTTCACCGCCATAGTTTTTGCCTCCTTAGTGGCACCGCTGTTTGAATGTAAAGGTACTGCTTCCGAAACTGTTTCGGTTGTATCTAAAACTTCTTTAGCTTTTTGCTCTAATTTAGTTGTTTTTTCAAAAGTTTCCACCTTTGCAGATGAATCTTTTTCGAGGATGGGTACTTCTGGTTGGTTGTTTTGTATTTCTGCCTGGTCTATTGCTTTGCAAATGCGTACAAACACCCTGTCGATATCGTCGCCGCCATCGATGACGGTGAGCTTTCCCTGTATCTGATAATGCTTGAGCATGGGTTCGGTTTGCATTTCGAACACGCGCAAGCGGTTATTGATGGTGTCTTCATTATCGTCTGCACGATGATGGAGTTCGCCACCGCATATATCGCAGTGACCATCAATTTTGGGCGGAGATGTATAAATATTGTACATCTGGCCGCAGGATCTGCAGGTGCGCCGACCCGAGATACGTTGGATCAGCAGGTCAAAGTCCACGTTTATCAGAATGGCCAGCTCAAGTGGACGCCCCAGTCGAGAGAGCAGGGTGTCTAGGGCTGCGGCCTGGGGTAGATTGCGTGGAAATCCATCGAGAATAAAGCCGTTTTGGGTACTGGGGTCGTCGAGTCGCTCTTCGATCATGCTTAGCACGATTTGATCGGAAACCAGCTGGCCTGCATCCATGGCAGCCTTGGCTTGTAATCCCAATGGGGTTTGTGCAGCGACGGCGGCACGGAGCAGATCGCCTGTGGAAATCTGCGGTATCTTATATTTAGCCTCTAGTTTTTTTGCTTGTGTGCCCTTACCGGACCCAGGTGCGCCGATCAGTACGATCCTCAAACGGCAGCCTCCCTTTATTAAGTTAGTTGTGCCCGCCTGTGCCGACGCCGTTCTCAATATCGGGTCAGAAGATCCCGGTCAAAGGGTTCTGAACTTCCGTCATGCCCAACAGGTGACAGCTAACTATCATGCTGCGACTGGTAACAAACAACTAAAAAAACCAAAAAGTTGTTGCTCAATCATCACCAAACATAGACATTCGCGCTTTGTTTGCCTATGTTCGCGCTAAACCTACTCTTAAGTTATTAGGTAAGTCAATACTTTGTGCAACGATTTTTATTGTTCATGAAATAGCATATAGGTGTATTTTGCATGGCTTGCTACTTGGTTTGATCCATGAGGAACGGTATCGGAAATATGGTCGAGCCTTTTTAAAGCATTATTCATAGGGCGAAATGGCATAACGTATTGTATGTTGCTGCCCATGACCGGCAGCCTGTGCTTGTGTCGCGAAGAGGTGTGTTGCTGGTCGATAAAGACATTTTTAATCTCGGGAGGGAACAGGTATGGCAAAGAAAATGGCAAATGCCTTTTATGCGCAGTCGGGAGGGGTAACGGCGGTAATCAATGCAAGTGCGTGCGGGGTAATTGAGACCGCCCGTAAACACAAAGACAAGATCGGCAAGGTGTATGCGGGGCGCAACGGCATCATCGGCGCGCTGACCGAGGATTTGATCGATACCAGCAAGGAATCCGCCCGCGCCATTGCCGCTCTGCGGTATACACCTTCCGGCGCTTTTGGCTCCTGCCGCTATAAATTGAAGGGGCTGGACGTGAATCGCGCGGAATACGAGCGTCTTATCGAGGTGTTCGAGGCGCACAATATCGGTTACTTCTTTTATAACGGCGGCGGCGACTCCGCCGACACCTGCCTGAAGATTTCCCAGTTGTCCAAGTCCATGGGTTATCCCATCCAGGCCATTCACGTGCCGAAGACTGTGGACAACGACCTGCCCATCACCGACAACTGCCCGGGTTTCGGCTCGGTGGCCAAGTACATTGCGGTATCCACCCGCGAGGCCAGCTTTGATGTGGCCTCCATGTGCAAGACCTCCACCAAGGTGTTCGTGCTGGAGGTGATGGGCCGTCACGCCGGCTGGATCGCCGCGGCGGGGGGCATGGCCTCCACCGAGGATTGCGAGATCCCTGTGGTGATCCTGTTCCCCGAGGTCACCTTCAGCAAGGCCAAGTTCCTCAAGGCGGTGAAGGACAACGTGAAGAAATTCGGTTATTGCTCGGTGGTGGTATCTGAGGGCGTGCGCGATCGCAGCGGCAGGTTCCTCGCCGACCAGGGGCTGAAGGACGCCTTCGGCCATGCGCAACTGGGTGGCGTGGCGCCGGTAATCGCCAACATGATTCGCGATGGCCTGGGTTACAAGTATCACTGGGCGGTGGCGGACTATCTGCAGCGCGCCGCGCGGCACATCGCGTCCAAGTCCGACGTGGAGCAGGCCTATGCCATGGGCAAGGCGGCGGTGGAGCTGGCACTGAAGGGCGAGAACTCGGTGATGCCCACGGTGGTGCGCAAGTCCAATAAGCCCTACAAGTGGACCATCGGCAAGGCCAGGCTGTCGCGCGTGGCCAACGTGGAAAAGATGATGCCCAAGGGCTTCATCAGCAAGGATGGATTTGGCATCACCAAAAAGTGCCGCGATTATCTTGAGCCGTTGATGCGTGGGGAGGATTATCCGCCCTATGGCAAGGATGGCATGCCTAAATATGTACAGCTAAAGAAGGTGGCGGTGAAGAAGCGCCTGGAAAAACCGTTCAAACTAAAATAGCCATTGCCTGACAGGCAGAGGAAGGGTTTTACGCTTGCCAAGTGCAGTGGAGGCAGCGGATATGCTATGCATGTTCGCTGTTTTTTTTATGCCCGATAAAGAAAACCAATCAGCCGGCGTGCAATGCCAGGAAGAATGCGTCGATATTCAACAGATAAAGGCAAAAACGTGACAGGGTTAACTAAAGTCCCGTGAATTCGTCCCGACAATGTGTACCGTGACATCCAGTCTTTTACTATAAACTGACTGCGTTATTGGGGATTACGGGAGGAAGCAAGGGGTAACTAACTGAAATTACAAGGGGTTTATCATGGACAAGATAACAGTGGTTTTAGCAACGCTTTTATTTCTGGTTTCCGGGTTTGTATCTGCCGATGATGACTTGACGGACGACGTGTTCGATGAAGTCAAGTTCGAAAATTCCGCACGTGCCCAATACACATTGGGGTTGATGTATCTGCAGGGCAAGGGGGTCGAGCAGGATAAACAGTCGGCCTTGTCATGGCTGAAAAAATCCTCAGAGCAGGGTTACTACCTTGCCTTGCATCGTCTCGGCAGGATTTACCTGGACGATAAGAAAGAGGCACTTGCCGTCAAGCATATCGCCCAGGCGGCGGAAATGGGTTATTCACCATCCCAGTATCTGTTGGGCACCCTGTACCAGACAGGGGAAAAAGGTGTGAAAAAGAATCCCCAGGAAGCCATCAAGTGGCTTTCAATGGCCGCGGAGCAGGGTCACAAGCTGGCCAAGCAAGTGCTGGCCAAACTCACCGCCGGGGATGTGCTGACCGATGAAACCATGGACGTCCAGGCGGTGGTGGCCAAGGGCATGCAGTATCTCAAGGGCAAGGGTGTCAGTCGTGATTACAAGCAGGCCGCAGAATGGTTTAGCCGTGCCGCTGAACAAGGCGATGCCGAGGCCCAGTATCAACTGGGTGAATTGCTGTCCAAGGGGCGAGGCGTGAAAAAGGACAAGAAGCTGGCGCAGAAATGGTACAAGGCTGCCGCTGAGCAGGGACATATCAAGGCGAAATACCGCACCCGCAACTGCGCCTTCTGCTGAGTCTCGACCGGTGCCGTTATTTTCCTCGCGCCCGGCAAGCCTGGCTTCAGGCTTGTGTGAATAAACCAACCGTAAAAGAGGCCACCACACGGTGGCCTCTTTTTGTCGGTGACGGCGCACTCTCAGCTCAACAGCGGCGCAATTACCAGGGACACGATGGCGAGCACGTTGATGAGAATATTCATGGCCGGGCCGGAGGTGTCCTTGAAGGGATCGCCCACGGTGTCACCCACCACGCAGGCCTTGTGTACCTCGGACCCCTTGCCGCCAAGGTTTCCCTTTTCAACATATTTTTTGGCATTGTCCCAGGCGCCGCCGGCATTGGCCATCATCAGCGCCATGAGCACGCCAGCCACCAGGGCGCCGCCCAGCATGCCGCCCAGGGCTTCTGCACCCAGACCGAAGCCCACCACCGGTGGTGCCGCCACGGCCAGCACGCCGGGTAACACCATTTTTTTCAGCGCCGCAGTGGTGGCGATGTCCACGCAGCGGGCGGTGTCCGGTTTGCCCGTGCCTTCCATGATGCCGGGGATCTCGCGGAACTGACGGCGGATCTCGTGGATCATTTCAAACGCGGCATCGCCCACCGCAGTCATGGTCAAGGAGCTCACCAGCAGCGGGAAGATGCCGCCGATGAACATGCCGGCCAGTACGTGAGGGTTATTGAGTTGCAGGTTGAAGTCGGCGACATGGGATGACACCACTTCCACAAAGGCGGCGATGATGGCCAATGCCGCCAGTGCCGCGGCGCCAATGGCGAAGCCCTTGCCAATGGCTGCGGTGGTGTTGCCCAGTTCGTCCAGCGAGTCGGTGATCTTGCGGGTTTCTTCTCCGAGGCCGGCCATCTCGGCGATACCGCCGGCGTTGTCCGCTATCGGGCCGTAGGCGTCGATGGCCATGGTGATGCCCACGGTGGCCAGCATGCCCACCGCGGCGATGCCCACGCCGTACAGCCCAACCAGTTCGGTGGAGATGAGGATGATCGCGGCAATGGTCAGCAGCGGTACCACCACCGATTGCATGCCCACGGACAGACCGGTGATCATCACCGTGGCCGGGCCGGTCTCACCTGACTTGGCGATGTGCCGCACCGGCGCAGCGGCGGTGTAATACTCGGTGACCAGGCCGATGATGATGCCGCCCACGGCGCCCACCAATACCGCGCCCCACACCTTGGCACTGATGCCGATGGCGCCGATGACGAAATAGGCGGCGATAATAAACAGCACTGCCGCCCCCATGGTGCCGATACGCAGTGCCACCTCCGGGGCCTTGGCGGAAAACGTCTTCACCAGCATGATGCCGGCCACCGAACACAACAGTCCGGTGGAGGCCAGGGCCAGGGGCAGGAACATCAGCGACTGTTGCTCACCCAGGGGGTCCATGATGTCCACCGCCATGGTGGAGGCGATGGCAATGGTGGCGATGATGGCGCCGCAGTAGGACTCGAAGATGTCCGAGCCCATGCCGGCCACGTCGCCCACGTTGTCACCCACGTTATCGGCAATCACACCGGGATTGCGCGGGTCGTCCTCGGGGATGCCGGCCTCAACCTTGCCCACCAGGTCGGCGCCCACATCGGCGCTCTTGGTGAAGATGCCGCCACCGACACGGGAGAACAACGCCACGCTGGAGGCGCCCATGCCGAAGCCGTGGATCACATGGGCCGTTTCCGGATCGCCGCCAAAGAAGAGATAGAGTGTGCCCAGGCCAAGGAGACCCACCGAGGCCACGGTCATGCCCATGATGGAACCGCCAAAAAAGGCCACGGTGAGCGCGGCGGCGGCGCCATCGGAATGGGCCGCGGTGGTGGTGCGGGTGTTGGCCTTGGTGGCGGTGTACATGCCGATATAGCCGGCGGTGGCGGAACTCAGGGCGCCGACGATAAAGGCGATAGTGGTATTGATGCCGAGGGAAACATACAAAAGGACAATAATGACACCGGCAAACAAGGCCAGCAGGGAATATTCGCGTTTGATGAAGACCATGGCGCCGAGGTGAATGGCCTCGCCGATTTCCGCCACCTTGCCTTCGCCCTGCGGCCATTTTTTAACCGCTCCGTAGAGCAGCAACGCGATGAAGAGTCCCAAAATACCTAACACTGGTGGTATGAGTGAAATGTCCATTGCCACTGCTCCCCTATTGTTGTGTATTGTTGTCTGTAAACGCGCTGAAGCTGTTTTTGATCGCCGTCCTGAAGCTGTCCTGAACCTGAAAAAAAGTATCGATGTGGACGTTGCGCATGGCGCCGGGCTGAGCCGGTTTCTCGTCGTCGCCATCTGCGGTACACTTACTCTACCCGCATGTGCGGAACGACGCTACCGGTGATTATCAAGCATGGCCGGTGGCGAAAATATAATCCCTTCTACCCGTTAGATTCTACAGGCGGCCCACAAAGGGCGTCATTCTAGGAGTGAATACATGAATCTTGATCGAGTCGGCCCCGGTGCTGACGTGCCCAATGATGTCAATGTCATTATCGAAATCCCCTCACACAGCGACCCGGTAAAATATGAAGTGGACAAGAATACTGGTGCCATGTTCGTGGATCGTTTTATGAACACCGCCATGTATTATCCCTGTAACTATGGTTACATTCCTCACACCCTGTCCGACGACGGCGATCCGGCCGATGTGCTGGTGGTCACGCCCACGCCGCTGATCAGTGGTTCGGTGATCCGCTGCCGCCCGGTGGGCATGCTGAAAATGACCGATGAGTCCGGCATCGACGCCAAGATTCTCGCCGTGCCGGTGGACAAGCTCGCCGTGCAGTACCGGGGCGTGGCAAAGCTGGATGACATGGAGCCTCTGTTGCTGGATCAGATCGCCCACTTCTTCGAGCATTACAAAGACCTGGAAAACAACAAGTGGGTGAAGATCGAGGGCTGGGTGGGCATGGACGAGGCCAAGGCGGAGATCCTCGCCTCGGTGGAGCGCTATAACGCCGCGCCGGAAAAACCGGCCTTCTGAATCTAGCCGGGAAAATCCGGGGAGCAGCGAAGAGCCAGCGCATGAAGATCTGCATCGTTTCTGACAGCCACGACAACCGGCACCTGTTGGAGATTGCCGTCAGGGACGCCAGTCAGCGTGGCGCCGAGGCCGTGCTGCATTGCGGTGACGTGGTGGCCCCCACTACCCTGCGCGTGTTACAGAAGTTCGGCCTGCCGGTGCATGTCATCCACGGCAACAACACCGGCGACCTGTTTGCCACTACGCAGCTTTCCCAGGATCCACAAAGCGTGGTCACCTATCACGGCCAGGATGCCGGGCTGGAACTGGCGGGGCGGCGGATCTTCATCGTCCACTATCCACACTACGCCCGCGCCATGGGCACCACCGGCGAATGGGACCTGGTGTGTTGCGGCCATGATCACAGGGCCGAGATCGACCGTATCGCCACGGTGAAAG
>DRKQ01000231.1 GCA_011051685.1 Gammaproteobacteria bacterium | reverse complement strand
GCAACCATGCGGTGGCGGGCGTCGTCACTGAATTTCACTTCTTTTGCAGACATATCAAAAATCCTCTTGCTCTAAATATTGTGTAATACAGATCAGTTGCGGGAGCGCAATCAGTCTTCGTTATCAGTCCTCAATAACGGCCTGGATGTCTTCTTCGCGCATCATCAGCAGCTCTTCGCCGTCGACTTTGACAGGGGTACCGCCGTACTGACCGAATAGAACCTTGTCACCAACCTTCACGTCCATGGGGCGAACACTGCCGTCTTCCAGGATCTTGCCATTGCCCACGGCCAGCACTTCACCCGTATTGGGCTTCTCGGCGGCGGAGCCTGGCAGGACGATACCGCCAGCGGTGGTGGTCTCCTCCTCCATGCGGCGAACCAGCACGCGATCATGCAAAGGACGAATGTTCATTTACTATCTCCTCAGATTTACAGGTGTTACTACAAAAGAGTTATCCACGGGCCGCTCACCGGCCCGTAAAGGGGATGAAATTAGCACTCGCATCGAGTGAGCGCTAATAATAGTGATGAATATTTGAAAATCAAGGGGGGGAAGGGAACAACATCTGCGGCATTCAGCCGAGAAGACGATGTCAATGCAGAAAAATACACCCACCACAGGCGAAACAGTAAATGACGGCGAGCAATGGTCGCCCAGCCTTTCTTTTACTTATCTGAATCCGTGAGTTTAGGGTGGGTAAAGTATGCAACTGCTTGATTCATATCGCGTAATGAAAAATCGAGGGAATAGCGGGGCTATTGCCGAGATTTTCATATAGCGAGACGGATCAATGAGTTGTGTCATTCGCCATCTTAAACTCACGGATTCAGGTTGCTATATAAAGGAGGGTAATCCATCACGATCCCGCCGAGCCCTGCCCCGCCAACAGGCCATATTTCTTGAGACGCTTCCACAGCGTGGTCCGGGACATTCCCAGCCTCTCCGCAGCGGCTGTCTTGTTGCCGCCGGCCTCCTGCAAGGCCCTCACAATCGCGGCCTTTTCCTCCTCTGGCGAGGGACGCTGGTAGTAACGCGTCAAGCCGAGACTGAGGGGTTCGCCGGGCTTCGCTGACATGGCCTTGGGACCATCGACACGGATCTCGGAGGGCGCAACCCCAAGCGGCGCCTGCTGCGCCTGCGAAGTGGACAGCACCTCTTGCGGCAGGTGGTGTGGCAGTATTTCTGCGCCATTCACATGCACCATGGCGTATTCAATGACATTGGAAAGCTCACGCACATTGCCCGGCCAGTGATAGGCCTCCAGGGCCTGTAGGGCCTGAGGGGAAAAGCGCACTTCGCCACCATATCCCCGCCGCACGATGTTGCTGAGTAGGTGTGACGCGAGCAGGGAGATGTCCTCCCGCCGCTCACGCAGGGGAGGGACCCGTAGCGGCAGGACACGCAGCCGGTAATAAAGGTCCTCGCGGAACTTGCCGGCCCTGACCATGGCGGCCAGATCCCGGTTGGTGGCGGCGATAATGCGCACATCCACCTTGCGCGGCTTGTTTTCACCCAGCCGCTCCACCTCGCGTTCCTGCAGCACGCGCAACAGTTTCACCTGAATCTGCGGGGAGATTTCGCCGATTTCATCCAGTAGCAGGGTACCGCCATCGGCGGCCTCGAAACGTCCGGCGCGGGCCGTCTCGGCACCGGTAAAGGCACCCCGCGCATGGCCGAACAGCTCAGACTCCAGCAGGTTTTCCGCCAGTGCGGCACAGTGAACACGCACGTACGGTCCCTTGTCCCGGTTCGAGTTTTCATGCAGGGCGCGGGAAACCAGCTCCTTGCCTACCCCGCTTTCGCCCTCGATAAGCACACTGGCCTCGCTGACCGCGGCACGCAATATCTGCTTATAGAGTTCCTGCATGGGGGGGGTGTGGCCGATCAGGCCACCGAGGCGCAGGCGCTCACTCACCTCTTCCTCAAGCTGTCTCTCCAGGGTTCGGTTCTTGAGCACGATGGCGCAATGCGCCCGTCCCACACTGCCCGCCAGACTCATGGCCCACATGCGCAGATATAGCGTGGTGCTGTCGGGTCTCCGCAGCTCGATGTCCCGCATCTCGCGCCCATCATTATCGGTCTTGGCCAGGGAGCAGTAGCCGCGCTGGTCGCAGGCCTGGGTGCAGGTCGTGCCCACCAGCTCGCTGGGACAAATCTCATCGATGAAGTGCTCGTCATTGCGGCCAAACATGTCCATCGCCGCCTTGTTGATGGCCAGCACCCGCCGTTCTTCGTCGAGGAACAGGATTCCTTCTTCCAGGTTATCGATCAGGGTGTTCAACCCGTCCAGGGAAATGACGCTCACGTTAACTTGCCTCGTTCACTTGTTAACACTTAACAGTTCATGTACGTACATTCTAAACACTCAAAAAACGATTCCGTTCACAAAAAAATATAATTTTCTTTAAATTCAATCAGTTGAATAGTTGGCACGCATGATGCTTTATAGCTCGCAAAGATGTATTTGTTATGCACTTTATCTAAGACAACTGTTAAAGACAATGAAACCTTCAGGAGAGTAAAGCCATGAAAAAGTCCACTCTGAGCCTTCTTTTTGCCGCCAGCACTGCGCTGCCCGTTGCCGCTTTCGCCATTGACAATAGCGACGCCCTCAACGCCAGCTTCGAGCGCGGCTTCGACAAGGGCGCGTCCGAGATCGCCATCACCACCGCCGCACGGGACAATGACCCGCTGCAGCAGATGATCACTGCCGCCCTCTACTCTTACTCTCGTGACAACACCTTGCAGCTGCTGGCCAGCTTCGAACAGGGCTTCGACAAGGGCGCCTCCGAGATCGCCATCACCACCGCCGCCCGTGACTATGACCCGCTGCAGGACATGATCAGTGTCGCCCTCTACGGCCGCGACAACACCGCGCAGCTGCTGGCCAGCTTCGAGCAGGGCTTCGACAAGGGACCGTCCGAGATCGCCATCACCACCGCCGCACGGGACTTCGATCCGCTGCAGCACATGATTAATGTCGCCCTGTACAGCCGTGACAACACACCGCTGCTGCTGGCCAGCTTCGAACGCGGCTTCGACAAGGGCCAAAGCGAAGTTGTACACACGGTCGCCGGCGAATCCAGCGACCCCCTGTGGAACATCTTCGCCCAGGCCAACTGGGGTAGCGAATATGTGGCCCTGATGCTGGCCGCCCAGGAAGCCAACGAGCCGGTGAAATCTGCAGCAACCAAAACCACCATCTATTCGGCAAACCCGGTTTCCGTCAACTAAGTCAGATTCCTCCTGCCCGACGTGCGTACCCGCACGAGCCCCGCCAACGCTGGCGGGGCTTTTTTTTATCCTTCGACGGCGTCATTCCCCGCTACCGGAAAATAAGCAATACCGGGTCAGGCAATCCAGATTCCTTCCAGCCTCACCCGCAGCGCATCACCCCGCTTCGCGGCAGCGCTGATGACGCCGGAATGGCGGGAATGCAGCATGCAATAGCGGGGCAAGAAGAAATAGCGCCCGCCAATATGCAGTTCCTTGCGAGTGTGCCATACCAGCCCCTCATAGGCGATGATGTGGTACTGACCGATCTCGATACCACGCTCCCTGGCCCGCATGGGCCCAACCACACACCAGGTAATGGTACCGCTCAGCAGGTCCGGATCCTCCATCACCAAGCCGACATGGGTCACAGGACAGCCCACCCAGGCGGGGCGGCCAAAAAGGATGTCACCCTTTTTGACCCCCAGACGCTCCACGTTGAGGGGATTGAACGGCAGGATCACCTCCCGCGGACCGGGGTCTTCGGTGAACTGCTCCAGGATAAGATCGTATTCCCGCCCCAGGATGTCCTGCCAGCTGATGTCCGCCTCCCTGAGCTGCACGATGGGTGGCGGGACGGCACGGGCGCGGCCGGACTCCAGGTAGACACAGCGGTTGACGGCATCGGGATGGCGCAGCGCATAGTCCGCCAGCGCGGCGCAGGTCTTGAAGCCACACTGACCACAGTTCTTGCCGGGCAGCCGGGCCAGAATCTCCGCGACGCGCTCGTCCATTATTGCCCCCGATAGAACAGATCCGAATCCAGGGTGCGCACGATGCCAGAGTGCTTCTCCCAGCCGATGTCCCGCTTGCCCACACAGATGGTGCAGGTCGCTACGGGCGGCGTGCCACGCAGCATCATGGGTTCTTTGACCGGCGCCATACGTTCGATGCGGGCCACCAGAGGGTCGATATTGATACCGTGCAGGGCGTCGGTTTCCACCACCGCCACGTCGGCGGCCTCCATGATATTGGCGCGGAACACCTCCTTTTCCGCCTGGGAGATGAGATCGACCTTGGTCACCACCGCCACATCGGCGAGCGACAACATGGCGCCGATCTTCCTCGGCAGATTCATGCCGCTGGTGGCCTCCAGCACCACCACCCCCAAAGAGCCCTCAATATAGGGGGCGCAGCGCAGGCAGAGCCCCGCGGTTTCCACGAAGAGGATTTCGGCCCCCTCATCCTGCGCCCATTGCACAGCATCACCCAGTACCAGCACACCGCAGTGGTCGGGGCATAGCTCACCCGAGAAGATCTTGCGCGCCGGTATGCCAAGCTCCGACTGAAACATCTGGTCCTCGTCAGCGTACTGCACATCGATCTTCAGATAGGCCAGACGGCAGTCCTTGGCGATCAGTTTGCGCGCCGCCTGCTTCAAAACGGTGGTTTTGCCACTGGTGGGCGGCCCGGCACAGACAACGACTTTCATGGGATCTCCTCCCCCAGCAGAAAGGACTGGGCTAGCTGGAGCCGCTTCCTGAGTTCCTCTTCGGAGAGGCGCTCGCCGGCCCGTATCTGGTTGCGGAAGTACAGCATGACCTCATCCAGCGTCTTGAACTTCTCGGCCATGCGCTTTTCCTCCTCTTCGGTCACGATCACGCACTGCATTGCCCCTTCATGCATCACCAGACGATAACTGGAGAGCAAGGCGATACGCAGATCGTGGGTGACGAAAATAAAGATCTTCCGGTATTTACGCAGCAGTTCCAGGGCCCGCGTGCGGTCGATGCCCGCATTCTCGATTTCGTCCAGCAGGATGATGGGCGAGTTGCCGATCACCACCGCATCGGCGATAAGCAGGGCGCGGGTCTGCCCGCCCGACAGCTCGGTCATGGCGCTGTCGGTGATGATAGGCTCGCCGGTGAGCTGATTGGCGAAGTCCAGGGTCTCTTCCACGATGGATTCCGGGCGGCTCGTTTTGCGGATACGCGCGTGCAGACCCAGGAATTTGTAAACGGGCAGGTCCGACAGGAAGGTCGTATGCTGAGTGATGAGGGCGATGGGGTTCTTGGAGGGGTCTTCGCGGAAGGTGGCCGGGGGCGGGGCATCGTTGATGAGGATGCGCCGCTGAGTGGGCGTGTTGTTGTCGGCGAACAGGCCAATGTCATTGATGAGAGCGGTCTTTCCCGAACCCGTGGGGCCGACGATGCTCACCACATCCCCCATGTGCAGCTCGATCCCCTCGAGGGGCTCCTTCTCGCCGTTTCTAGCGAAACCGCCGATCACCGTGATCTTATCAATATCCATAGCCGCATTTCCGCGAGATGGGCCAGACAGGCCTGACGATACCGCCATACGTCAAGACGGCTGCAACGGTGTTGCATCAACACGAAGTATAACCCCAAGGG
>DRKQ01000230.1 GCA_011051685.1 Gammaproteobacteria bacterium | reverse complement strand
CTCCAAGTACAAGGAACGGCGCAAGGAAACCGAGACGCGCATCCGCCACACGCGGGAAAACATGGAGCGTCTGACCGACTTGCGCGAGGAGTTGGGCAAGCAGCTGGACCGCCTGCAACGCCAATCGAAAACGGCTGAAAAATACAAGCAATTCAAAGAGGAAGAGCGACTTCTTAAAGGACAACTTACGGCCCTGCGCTGGCGCGGAATGGACGCCCAGGCCGGCGAACGTGAGCGCCAGATCCGCGAGCAGGAGACGGCCTTCGAGGCGGCGGTGGCCCAGCAACGTGCCATCGAGGCAGAGATCGAAAAACTGCGCGATCAGGCGGTGGAGGCCACCGAGGTCTTCAACGAGGTGCAGGGCCGTTTTTACAGTGTGGGTGGCGATATCGCCCGCATCGAGCAGTCCATCCAGCACGCCAGTGAACGCCGTGCCGAGCAGCAGCAGGAACTGGAGGCCGCCGAGCGCGGCTGGATCGAATCCGAGACCCATCTGGCGGCGGACCAGCGCAAGATCGAGGAACTGACCCGTGCCCTGGAGGAACTGCAGCCGCAACTGGAGGAGACCGGCGCCCGCCAGCAGGCCTCGCAGGCGGCCCTGGCCGAGGCCGAGCAGGCCATGCAGGAATGGCAGGCGGCCTGGGACGAGTTCACCCACGGCGCCGCCGAGCCGGCGCGCAATGCCGAGGTGGAGCGCACCCGCATCCAGAGCCTGGAGCAGCAGTTCATCCAGCACGAGCAACGCATCAATCGCCTGCGCGAGGAGCTGCAGCGCCAGTCACACGAAGCGCTGGAGCAGGAGATCGCCGAGCGCCAGGCCCGGGTGGAAGAGAGCAGCCAGCAGACCAACGAATTACAGGAGCGCCTGCAAAGCCATCAGCAGGCCATCCAGGAGGTGCGCGAGACCAGCCACCAGCTCAATGGTACGCTGGACGAGCAACGCAGCCAGTTGCAATCCATGAAGGGCCGCCACGCCTCGCTGGAGGCCTTGCAACAGGCCGCGCTGGGCAAAAGCGAGGGTGAGGTGGCGCAGTGGCTGTCGGCCAATAATCTCGACCAGGCCCAGCGCCTGGCCCAGGGCCTGCAGGTGGCCGCGGGCTGGGAGCGGGCCGTGGAATGCGTGCTGGGCTTCCATCTCGAGGCGGTGTGTGTGGACGGCATGGACAGCGCCGCCGCGCAACTGGCGGCTTTGGAGCAGGGCAGTGTGGCCCTGTTCGATACTTCCAGCGCGGCAAGCGAGCAGCTGTTCGCCGCCACCGGTGATTTGGCCACGGCGCTGAGTGCCCACGTGCAGGCCCCCTGGTCGCTGGACGCGGTGCTGGCCGGGGTCTATGCCGTGGACAGCCTGGACGCCGCCCTGGCCCTGCGCCCGCGGCTGGCGGCCCACGAGTCGGTGATCACCCCGGATGGCCTGTGGCTGGGACCCAACTGGCTGCGCGTGGTGCGGGAGGCCGATGAAAAGGCCGGCGTGCTGCAGCGCGAGCAGGAACTGAAGGAACTGGCCCATGCCATCGAATCCCTGAGCGCCGACGTGGAAGTGGCCGAGGCGCAACTGGGCGAGGCCCGGGAGCAACTCAAGACCCTGGAGGCGGAGCGCGAAGAGATCCAGCGCGAACTGCATCAGGCCAGCCGGGCCCAGGCCGAGGTGCAGGCCCAGCTCAGCGGCCGCCAGGCGCGGCTGGAACAGATGCGCAACCGGCAGAAAAACATCGAGCAGGAAATCGCCGAGCTGGAGGCGCAAATGGCGCAAAACCAGGCGGACATCCAGACCGCCCGCGAACGCCTGGACGCCTCACTGGCGCAGATGGCCAGCATCGAGGAACAGCGCGAGGCCCTCTCGGCGCAACGCGACGAACTGCGCGCCCGGCTGGACGAGGCCCGCGAGCAGGCCCGGGCCGACCGCGACGTGGCTCACGAAAACACCCTGAAACACCGCACCATGAGCACGGAACTCAATTCCACGAAACAAAACCTCGAACGCATGGAGCGCCAGCTCACCCAGGTGGGCGAACGCCGCGAGGCGCTGAAGACCGCCCTGGCCGAGAGCGAGGCGCCCATCGCCGAGATGAAGGCGGAGCTGGAACAACTGCTCGAGGCGCGCATGGCCGTGGAAGAGGAACTGGTCGCGGCGCGGCGCAGGGTGGAAGAGCTGGAACACGATCTGCGCAGCCAGGAACAGGAACGTCACCGCGTCGAACAGTCCGCCCAGGAGCTGCGCAGCGCCCTGGAGCAGACCCGCATGGTCTGGCAGGAATTGAAGGTGCGCCGCCAGACCCTGGTGGAACAGCTCAACGAGACCGGTTACACCCTGGAGGCGCTGTTCGAGTCCCTGCCGGAGGACGCCGACGAGGAGACCTGGGCCGAACAGGTGGAGCGCATGGCCACGCGCATTCAGCGCCTGGGCCCCATCAATCTCGCGGCCATCGAGGAATTCCAGAGCGAGTCCGAGCGCAAGGAATACCTGGACGCCCAGCACCGCGATCTGGAAGAGGCGCTGGAGACCCTGGAAAACGCCATTCGCAAGATCGACCGCGAGACCCGCACCCGCTTCAAGGAGACCTACGAGAAGGTCAATTCCGGCTTCAAGGAATTATTCCCGCGCTTGTTTGGTGGCGGCCACGCCTACCTGGAACTCACTGGCGACGACCTGCTGGACACCGGTGTCACCGTCATGGCCCGTCCGCCGGGCAAACGCAACAGCACCATTCATCTGCTTTCCGGCGGTGAAAAGGCGCTGACCGCCGTGGCTCTGGTGTTCTCAATCTTCCACCTCAACCCCTCGCCCTTCTGCATGCTCGACGAGGTGGACGCGCCACTGGACGACGCCAACGTCGGCCGCTTCTGCGAGATGGTCAAGGAAATGTCGGAGAAGGTGCAGTTCGTGGTGATCACCCACAACAAGATCACCATGGAAATGGCCAGCCAGCTCAACGGTGTGACCATGCACGAGCCCGGTGTGTCGCGCATGGTGTCCGTGGACGTGGACGAAGCGGCGATGATGGTGGCCAGCTAAGTCCGGATACCCGTGGCGATGACTGTCGGAAGGCTGGGAGAATAACGACTTCCTCGTGTGCCGATGTTTGCTGACGCGTTCATCTTCCCAGCTCCTGGCATAATCCTGTTCCAGGCTAGTTTTTCTTATCCCTTCAGGTTTTTTCTTTCCCGAACCGCTTTTTGTTTGATTCTCCAGCGTTATTAAGACGCCCTTAAAAAAAGCAGAAAATAGTCTCAAAAAAAGCTTGTATATGCGTATAAAAATTGCGTAAATATAACCACAATAATTAAATGGTAATAACCGAGGAGAGGACTATGAAATTGATAAATAAGAAAAACCTTTTGACTGTAACGTTTGCTGTGGCAATGGGCCCTGTGCTAGCGCAGGCATCAGATGATGCCGAAGTGAATGGCTTCGTGGATATTATTGCCAATAGCGATGCGGCTGTCGTATTTGGCGCCGATGCGGAAGTGGATGTGTCGAAAAAAATAGGGTCGGTTACCGTGCGCGCTGACATGGACGCCAATCTTGCTGCTAACGGCGGGGCAAGTGTTGGTGGCGAGGACTCAGGACGCATTGAGCAGGCCTATTTTGCCTGGGCAGCCAACCAAAGCGTCACGGTGCTCGGTGGTTTGTTCAACAACCCCATTGGCCAGGAGCTGGAAGATGCACCGGATATGGATTTTACCAGCCACAGCGTGACCTGGAATATTCTTGATGGGCAAACCGCCTTGTACGGCAATAACGTGGCAGGCATCGCGGCGGCGGCGGTGGTGGGGCCTGCCACCATAACCTTGGCCGTCGTGGATGATCTGGGGCTTGCGGCCAGCACCAGTGGCAAGGGAAAAACCTCAACGGCCATAGTGGTGAACGCCTCCCCCATGAAGGCGTTGGATCTTGAACTGGGATACGTAACGCAGGATGGGCAGGCTGAAAACGTCACCGATATCAACGCCAAATACAGCGCAGGCGCATTCACCGTGGGTCTGGATTATCTGATAGCGGACAAGGTTGTGGACAGTGCCGCGAATCTTTGGCTGGGCTTTGATGTCAATGACAAACTGAACCTCAAGGCCCGTTTTGAAAGTGTCTCCTTTGAGGCGACGGGTATGGATGATTCAACCCGGACCACGGTGTATGCCACCTACGCCATTAACGACAACCTCAGTGCAGCCCTGGAAAATTCCAGTGGTGACAATGCCAGTGGTGAACCGGTGAGCGGTATTGTGGACGATAGCATTACCACCCTGGAGTTTATCGGCACTTTTTGAGCGGGTGTCTCTTCACAATGAGCTCATCGCCCTGAAACAGCGATGAGGGTAGGAACCGGCGCCTGTTCCCCGACAGGCGCTGGTTTTTTTTATTCGTGATTCCTTTATGATGTAGCCACGGAACATCGTAATGGATATAAACGTGACTGTTTTTTATTTTTCCCGACAATCATTGCACAAAGGGCTGACGCATGGATGACCTGCGTTGGATATTGCTGCTGGTGGGCGCCGCGGTGGTGGCGGCGATCTATCTTTCCGGTCGATTTGAAAACGAGGACTGGGTGCGGGAACGCAAGCAGTTTGCCAAACACAATGATGGCAAGGCAGGAAAAAAAACGCGCAAACCGTTGTCTCGGAAGTCCGCGACAGCTGCTGTCGCCCGGGTGCGCGAAGAACCCCGCATGGTGTCGACTGAACCAGAGGTGGCCGTGAAGATAGAAACAGACGTGGCTGTTGTGGAGCCAAGCAAGAAAGTTTCTCCGACAGTTACAAATGTGAATGCCACTTCTGACGATGCGTTGGCGGCGGTTACTGAAGATTCACCACAGAATGAAACCGGTATTGGTGAGGTAAACAATACGGGCGACATACGACCGGATACAAAGGAGATCAATCCGGGGATCGAGGACGAGATTACCGAGGTGGAAATTCCCGCAGAGCTTGCGGCTGCCGAGGCGGAGATAAAGATTGGCGGGACCGTCGAAGACAGAGAGTCACCGCAATCGCAGATCCCTGTGGATATTGAACCACTGGTATTATCTCTCAGTGTGCTTGCGGGTGAAGATGAATATTTCAGTGGCACGGAAGTAAAAGAGGCGCTGGAAGCAGAAGGAATAAAATATGGTGCCATGCAGATTTTTCACTTCCATGATCCGGCTAAAACCGGTGCTGCCGAAGAAGGTGATGCTGTCTTCAGCGTTGCCAACGTGCTGGAACCCGGCATTTTTGAACTGGATAAAATGGGAGAGATGCAAACACCCGGGGTGATGTTGTTCTGTCAATTGCCGGGTCCGCTGGTAGGGGAAAGGGTCCTGGAATTGATGTTGGACAAGGGGCGTGGCATTGCGGTGCGTTTGCATGGCCATATGTGCGATGACAAACGAAACCCGTTTACCTCGCAGACCAAAACCTATTATCAGGATCGTATAACAGCCTTCAACCGTGAACTGGCACTGGCGCGCAGCAAGGCGCCAGCTGGCTGATCATCAACCCACGTATGTTATCCGCAGTAGGCCTTCTGTTTTTTCTGATAACGCGCCAGTGACCTCTTGTAGATATCACAAACGCTCGGCGAGCAGTTACTGACCTTTTCCTTGTAATCACTTACATAGGCGGTAAACACGCCGCACATTTCTTCATTACGTTGATCGGCTGATTTTTTCACCTTTGTTTTTGCAGGTGGTGACTTTTTCGATTTTGCCACCTTTTTAGCCTTTACAGATTTTTTGGGCTTTTTCTTGGCAATAGCCTTTTTGCGTATCGTTTTTTTGATCTGCGCCTTTTTCTTGGCTGCTATCGGTTGCTTTGCAGGTGCTTGCTGGACAACCTTTGGCTTTGGAGATTTCTTCGAGACGGCTGCCTTGGGAGGTGTTGAGACTTTTGGTGCAGCAACAACTGGTGCAGGAGTGGGTTGTGTGACTTGGGTTGCTGGCGTCTTGGCGGGTGTTGCATTGGCGGGTATTGCATTAGGTGTTTCAACAGGCTTGGCAATCGTTGTTTTATGCTCCATAGCGGGTTTTGGTGGCGCAGGGTTTTTTACAGCCATGGGGGTTTCATTTGTCTTTTCATCGGTATTTTTATTTGCATTGCTGTCATCTTTTTCCGTTTTGACAGGTTCAGAAGGCGGTTTGATGCCGATATGGACTTTTCCGGAGTCATCAACCCAGCGAAACATTTCGGCCTGGCTAACCTGGGCCGAGAATAACAATACGTTGAAGAGTAATGCGCCAAAAAAAAGAGCCTTCATATTTATTTCCTGCCGATTATGATGAATTACAATGTCCTGTTGCCTGTTAACACTAATGATACCTTCGTGGCATTGTGACTAGCGTTATAACAGGCCCTAACAAAAACCACAGCCATCCAGGCGATTCTTAGCCTTGATGTGTCCCTGTTTGGCTGCAGCGCGATACCATTTGTTGGCAAGCTTTTTATTCCTTTTTACGCCCTTACCTTTTTTAAATAACTCACCTAATTGATATTGTGACTCGGCGTAACCCAGTTCAGCAGCCCGGGTAAACCATTTTGCGGCTTCTTTATAATCTCTTGAGACCCCAGAACCACGAAGGTATTTCATGCCTTGGGCATGTGCTGCTTGTGCAGTAGTGTCTTTATCCTCCGGTTTCGTATCTGCAGGTGCCTTTATTGCAGTAGAAGCCTTCGCTGTTGGGGCTGCTACCACCAGGGAAACCTCGTTATCTTCCCTGATTTTTGCCAGGGTTTCCAGGGCTTCCCGTGCCTTCGAGTAACCATGTTCCATGGCTAATTCAAGCCATTCCTGTGCTTCATCAAGGTCTTGCGCGACATCGTCACCTTGCAGGTAAATCTCGCCCAGCATGTACTGTGCAGATGGGTTGCCCTGGTCTGCCGCCATGGTGAGGTATTCAATAGCCTTTTCTATGTCTGCCGTAGTTTTTCGGCCCTCACGGTACAGCATACCCAGTTTATATTGTGCGGCCGAGAAGTCCTGCTCTGCTGCTCTTTGCAGCCACTTGATTGCGCTTGCGCTGTCTTTTTCAACGCCATCGCCTTTCAGGTACATCATAGCCAAATCGTACTGGGCACGTGGTTTTCCTGCTTCCGCTGCCTGCTTGAGCTCCTGCAGGTTGCCTGCATGCCCTGAAAGTGGCGCCAAGGTGACAACCAAAAGAACAGCGATGATGATTTTCATGCCGATTAACCCCGGTTTCCTGCTTTACGACTGCTCAAAGGTGGAACGTGACAACAACCACTATAAATGTGTGGTAATGGCTGTGCTACTAACTACTAGCGGCCGTGTGTTGCAGGACTTTAGTTTTTTATGGGTTTTACAAGCCCTTATTAATAAAAGGAAATTTTAGCAAAAGTTCGTAAACATTTTCTCTGAAAAAATTCTTTTCCTGGCTAAAGGTCTTTGCTTTCGAGCCGTTAATCATCCCGAGATTTACCTTGAAGACAAATTGACGTGTGCTTAATGCCGGGTTTTAAGCAGGCGTTCAACCATGAAGATTATGAAGAAAAAAGGAGTCCTCTTATGAGCAGGATGAAGAAAAGCAATATTGGGTCAGTTTGTTGTTTGGCCGTGGCGAGCATGACTTTGCCTGTGTCCTTGATGGCCGGGGAGATTGGAGATATTCAATGGCACGGCTACCTGACATCATCGCTAATGACAAGTTCTGATGGAAATTACACTGGTGATGTTTCAAATGATGGTGGTGCGAAGGACACGCGCATGGGTCTGACAGTGTCGACTCAGGTTGATGAGAGCCTGGGCTTTGCGGCACAAATCAAGGCTAAGGGCACCAACGATTTTTTAATGGAACTCGATTGGGCCTTTGCCAATTACGATCTTAGTGAAAACGCAACATTGCGTTTCGGAAAAATCAAATATCCCATAGGTATGTACAATGAATATATCGATGTGGGTTATACCTATCCTTGGATTCGTCCTCCGGAAGGTTTTTATAACCAGGATGCGGTGGGGCCTAATCTGACCCGTGTTTCCTACAATGGTCTTGGGGCCAATTTTAAAACCTTCACTGGCGAAACCGAGCTGGGATTTGATCTGTTTGGTGGTGTCGTGGATGTACCTGATGGCCATGTCAATAAACTGATTGGCGCTAAGTTCAGTATCAATATGGAAGATACCTTCCGCTTTGAGTTGGCAGCCAACACCGGCGTGATGGAAATTGAGCCAGGCAGCCCTCGCTTTGCAATGATGAACGATGAACGTCATACCACTTATACGGCCGGTGTTGTTGTAGATCTTACCAACTTCATTCTTTCTTCCGAATTTGGTGTGGCCGAAATGGGCATAGAGATCAATGGTAAACGTCCTATGGATACCACCTCGGGATACGTGATGATGGGCTATCGCATGGGTGAATACATGCCGCATATCACCTGGGAGCAGTGGGATGTCGACGCAGGCTGGGGACAGGAGGTTATCGGTGTTGGCTTGCGTAAAGAGTTGACGACCAATTCAGCCCTCAAGTTTGAAGTGCGCCAGGTGACGCCGGAACCTGTACAGAAACCAGGTAGTGGTGGCCCTATGACGGGTGGAGTCGGCTTGTTTACCGATGTGCCAACCGAAAAAGACGTCACCCTTGTTGGTGTTGCCATTGAAATGGTGTTCTAGGAGATGATAACAATGAAAACTATCGTATGCAGATTCGCCATTCTGGCGGTATTGTGGCTGGCCTCAGCGGCTGTTTACGCTGATGAAGTGGTCGTCATTGTCAATCCATCCAATGCGTTGACGGAGATATCCGTAGATGATGTGAAAAAAATCTATCTCGGCAAGAAAAAGTTTTTCCCAAATAGTGATGTGAAGGTTATTCCAGGCGACCAGCCAAAAGGTTCTGAAAGCCGTAAATTCTTTTATGGTGGGATTATTGGCAAGACCGAGTCCAAGCTGAAATCGTACTGGTCACGGATGATTTTTACAGGTAAGGGAACGCCTCCCAAAGTGATTGGGCATGACGATGTTGTCAGAAAATGGGTTGCTGAACAGCCTCGCGCTATGGGGTATATATTGCGCAGTAAGGTCGATACCAGCGTTAAGGTGCTTGATTTAAAATAATCCGGCCGATGACACTTTATTTGCACTTTGAACCAATATTACCCGGCATTGGAGCCGGGTAATATTGTTTCGCAGTTTGGTGTTTCGGCTGAACCGGTATTTTACAGAAAAGAAGCTGAGGCTAAATGTATGAAATGGATTCTCGATATCAAGATCCGCTATAAGATTCTGTTTCTTTCGGTTAT
>DRKQ01000229.1 GCA_011051685.1 Gammaproteobacteria bacterium | reverse complement strand
GCCAGGCCCTTGGCACCTCCACCCCCCAGGGCCAGACCGATGCGGGGCTGGTCTTTGCCGGGGCTTTCACCACCTGCGGCCGTAGCTGGGGCGGCCTCGCCCAGGGAAATGGCCGCGACCAGTTGGGACAGCACTTGCATAAATCGTCGCCTGCTTGGAGAAAATGGGGAAATCATCGCGCCCCCTTCATGGAATCACAGGATAAAAGCCTCACCACCACAAGTCCACGCCCCAGCAGCGTCCCCCAGGCAGTGAATACTCCACCGGCTAAAGCCGGTGGCTTCGGGTTACGGCTAAAAGCCGGATTGATCGGCCGTACGGCCGATTGTCCCCTCTCCCAAGACTGGGAGAGGGTGTAAAAGCAATGATGCCGCCTAAAGGCGTGGGATTTACAGATCCCCTATCAAAGACATTAAACATTCCGGAAAAACAGGCCGATACCCCCTAAGGCCGAAACATCACCCTACCCCGCGGCAGGACTTTTTCCACAAACTGCCATTATAATGCTCCCAACCGAGCCAGCAGGGCGGGAACCCAAACGGCAAAAAGGAGCCATTATGCGCAGCATCATGTTATTGAACGCCAAGGGCGGATGCGGCAAGAGCACCCTGGCCAGCAACCTCGCCAGCTACTACGCGGCGGAAGGCAAAAAGGTCGCCCTGGTGGACTTCGACCCACAAAAGTCCAGCCTGGAATGGCTGGCGGTGCGCTCCGCGGACGACTGGGAGATCCTCGGCATCGACGGCACCGTCAAGGAGCTGAAAATCCCCCGCAACCTCGACGTGGTAATCTACGACGTGCCCGCCGGCATCAGCGGCAAGGACCTCACCGCCATGGTGAAACGCGCGCAGACCATCATCATCCCCGTGCTGCCCTCGCCCATCGACATCCGTGCCGCCTCGCACTTCATCCGCGACCTGTTGCTGGTGGGCAAGGTCTCGCGCAAACAGACCAAGATCGCCGTGGTGGCCAACCGGGTGCGGGAAAACACCCTGGTATTTCATAAGCTGGAAAAATTCCTCAAGAGCCTGAAGATCCCCTTCGTCGCCACCCTGCGCGACACGCAAAACTACATTCGCGCCGAGGAACGCGGCCTGGGCATCTTCGAACTGGCGCCCTCCCTGGTCGCCCACGACGTCGAACAATGGGAACCCCTGCTCAAATGGCTGCGCAGCAAACGCAGCATGCCCCAGGCCTGAATTCGATTTCCTGCCAGCCTCACAGCACCGACCCGTTGCTGCTGAGAGCGCTACTCATCGTTATGTTCTGCGGCGCCTTTGCCGGCGCTGCCAGCGCCGGGCCCGCCGGCCACACCACACTGCTGGAAAAATACCGCCAACTGCAACCGGCACTGGCGCAAAGCATCTTTGGTGAGCCCATCCTGCTGACCAGCAACGTCGGCGATGAACAGGCACAGGGCGAGGTGTATGCCCTGCTGGACACCCCCTTCGATGCCCTGCGCGCCGCCCTTTCGCAACCCGCCCAGTGGTGCGAGCTGGCCATCCTCCACGTCAACGTCAAGACCTGCGTCCATCGCCAGAACCAGTTGACCTTTTACGTCGGCCGCAAATATTACCAACCCCCCGACAAGGCCTACGCGCTGCAATACCGCTTTCAACAGCTGGCCAACGACCAACAACAGCTGCACGTCCAACTCAGCGCCGAACAGGGCCCCCTCGGCACCTCGGACTATCTCATCCGTCTGCATGCCATCGCCATCGACCCGCAACACAGCTTCATCCACTTCCACTACCGCTACCGCTTCGGCCTCATGGCCAGGCTCGCCATGCAGACCTACCTCGCCACCCTGGGCCGCAACAAGGTGGGCTTCACCATCACCGGGTTCGACAAACAGGGACAGCCCATCTACGTCAAGGGCCTGCAGGGCGTGGTGGAACGCAACGTGATGCGTTACCTGTTCGCCATTCAGGCCGTGCTCGAGGCAAGAAAATCAGCACCAGAATACCGGCCCACCGCCGGCCTGGTGCGCTGGTTCGCGCACGTGCAACAACATCCGCGACAACTGCTGGAATTCACCCGGGAGGAATACCTGGAGAACAAACGGCGCGAACTTGCCAATCAGCGGGCGCTGCAGGAGGCTGATTCAACCAAGGAATTGCCGTAAAAAAATGGTGGGCCTGCTCCGACTTGAACGGAGGACCAAGGGATTATGAGTCCCCTGCTCTAACCAACTGAGCTACAGGCCCAAAACGCAGGGGATGTTACCACCGTTTCCCGCAATCAAGAAAAATGCTGGAAACGCTGGCTGCCGTTTAGGACGATCCCGAGGACGATTGCTCCGGAGTTTCCGCGTCGATGAAACTGCGCAGACTGTCGGAGCGGCTGGGGTGACGCAGTTTGCGCAGGGCCTTGGCCTCGATCTGGCGAATGCGCTCACGGGTGACATCGAACTGCTTGCCCACTTCCTCGAGGGTGTGGTCGGTGTTCATGTCGATGCCGAAGCGCATGCGCAGCACCTTGGCCTCGCGGGCGGTAAGGCCGTCCAGCACGTCCAGGGTGGCCTCGCGCAGACCTTCGAAGGTGGCGGAGTTCACCGGCGAGAGCATGTTGGCGTCTTCGATGAAATCACCCAGCCGCGAGTCTTCGTCGTCGCCGATGGGGGTCTCCATGGAGATGGGTTCCTTGGCGATCTTCAGCACCTTGCGCACCTTGTCTTCGGGCATGTCCATGCGTTCCGACAATTCTTCCGGGGTGGGCTCGCGCCCCATTTCCTGCAGCATCTGCCGGGCGATACGATTGAGCTTGTTGATGGTCTCGATCATGTGCACGGGGATGCGAATGGTGCGCGCCTGGTCGGCGATGGAACGGGTGATGGCCTGGCGAATCCACCACGTGGCGTAGGTGGAGAACTTGTAACCACGGCGGTATTCGAACTTGTCCACCGCCTTCATCAGGCCGATGTTTCCTTCCTGGATCAGGTCGAGGAATTGCAGACCACGGTTGGTGTATTTCTTGGCGATGGAGATCACCAGGCGCAGGTTAGCCTCCACCATTTCCTTCTTGGCGCGGCGGGCCTTGGCCTCGCCGATGGACATCTTGCGGTTGATCTCCTTGATCTCGCCGATGGAAATACCCGCCTCTTCCTGCAGGGCCACCAGCTTGCTTTGCGCGCGCTTGATCTCGTCTGCATATTCGGCGAGTACGGCGGAGTAACTTTCCCCGGCGTCGATCTGCCGCTGCAACCAGTCCAAATCGGTTTCGTTATCAGGGAAAGAGGTTATGAATTCCTTGCGTGGCATACGCGCTTTGCTCACGCAGATGTCCATAATCACCCGCTCGTGGGCGCGCACCTCATTGACAATCTCACGGATATTAGACACCAGCATTTCCGAAACCTTGGCCACAAGCTTGATCTCGGCCAGCTCGTCCACCATCTGGGTGTAGATTTTTTCGCAGCGCGTGTCGTCACGGCCATGCTTTTCCGCCGTCTTTTGATGACGCATGAAGAGTTTCTTGATGGAGGCAAAGCGGGCTCTGGCCTCTTCCGGATCGGGGCCGGTATCCACGGCCTCCGCCTCGGAGTCATCCTCGGCAGTGTCTCCGGCCTTGGCATCTTCGGTGGGTTTTTCGGCTTTCGCCGCCGGTGCAGGCGCCGGTACGGGGATCTCATCGTCTTCGCTGATGAAGCCGGACAGCAAATCGGTGAGACGGGCCTCACCCGCCTCCACCTTGTCGTAGATGTCCAGCACCGTACGAATGGTCCCAGGATAATGCGCCAGCGCATTCATCACCTGGTTGATGCCATCTTCGATGCGCTTGGCGATGACGATTTCGCCCTCGCGGGTGAGCAGTTCCACGGTGCCCATTTCACGCATGTACATGCGCACAGGATCCGTGGTGCGACCAAAGTCGCTGTCCACCGTGGCCAGGGCCGCGGCGGCCTCTTCGGCGGCGTCTTCGTCCGCAGACACACCTTCCTCGGAAAGCACAATGCTGTCCTTGTCCGGCGCCACTTCGTGCACCACGATGCCCATGTCGTTGATCATGCGCACGATGTCTTCGATCTGATCCGCCTCCACAATTCCTGTGGGCAGGTGGTCGTTGACTTCCCGATATGTCAGGTAGCCCTGTTCCTTACCCTTGGCGATGAGCAGTTTTAACTGCGATTGTTGCTCTGCATTCATAGACATGTCGTTGACCAGCCCTCAAAACCGACCCCAAAATAGCCGGGCATTATAACCGAACCTTCGGGGACTTGGCGACCTGTTTTGGCCGCAATAATTTATCGTCTCAAAATAATTGCTACAGGGTTATTTCTCCGGGTGGGAGCGCCTTTTCAGGCATGATTCGCGCCTGAAAAGGCGCTCCCACAGTCGATCGCATTGTATCAATGCGCTATGGGATAATTTGCTTTCACTCACTGCTACAATGGGTATTCCCAAGGTGGCAAATGCCTAGCGATGTCTGTTAAACCAATGTTCAGACCCTTAACAATTCAATGTTTCCGCGGAAAACCCCAGGGTCAGCGTCGCTGCCCACTGGCACTCAGCACGGAATATTCGTGCTTTTCGGCCTCGGTGGCCGTACCCAGTTGCACCTTGGATTGCAGGTGCTCCCAGCGTTGCTCATCGCGCAGTGCAGCCAGCTTGGCCACCACGGCCACAAATTCGGTTTCCAGGCCGTTATCGGGCAACATCAGCGGCTGACTCGCCAGCTTGGCGAGATGCCCCGCCTCCTGGAGTTTTTCCTGTGTTCGCCAGTGTTCGACAATGGCGCCGCAACTAAGTTGTGGGCGTTGTTGCAATAATTCAACCAGCTCCAGTAACAGCGCAGCCCCTGGTTGCTCCAGGCCCTGCAGCAGCGACCAGTCGTCGATACAGGCCACCAGTTGCGGGCGATGCAGCAGCAGCTGGATCGCCTGGCGCATGGTGGACGGCGCCCCCTTCACAGTCACCGGCCGCCGGGGCGGCTGAGTCCGGTGTCTGCCCCGGGTAATCAGACCGCCCAGTGCCGCCGGGTCAACCTTGGCGATCTCCGCCAAACGTGTCGCCATCATGTGTCTAAATACCCCTTCTGGAAGTTTCTCCAGCAGGGGTCGGGTGCGTTCCACCAACCGCGCACGACCATCGATGCTCCCCATATCGACCGCTTGGCAAAGTTCGCCAAAGAAATAGTCGGAAAATGACTGGGCTGCCGTGACTCGTGCCTCGAATCCGACCTTATCTTCCTTGCGCACCAGACTGTCCGGATCCTCGCCCTCGGGCAGGAACATGAAGCGCAACTCCCGCCCCTCGCCGAGAATGGGCAGGGCGTTTTCCAGCGCCCGCCAAGCCGCCTGGCGCCCGGCGCGGTCACCGTCGAAGCAGAACACGATCTGCGGCACCACCCGGAACAGGCGTTCGAGATGCTCCCGCGTGGTGGCCGTGCCCAGGGTGGCCACGGCGTTGCGCACCCCGAACTGGGCCAGGGCCACCACGTCCATGTAACCCTCCACCACCAGCAGGCGCTCCAGCTTGCGCTCCGCCTTACGCGCCTGGTACAGGCCGTAGAGTTCGCGGCCCTTGTGGAAGATGGGTGTCTCGGCGGAGTTGAGATACTTCGGCCCCTCGTCTTTACCCAGCAGCCGGCCGCCGAAGGCCACCACCCGGCCGCGACGGTCGCGGATGGGGAACATGATGCGCTCGCGAAAGCGGTCGTAATGCCCGCCATTGTCTTTTTTCACCACCAGCCCGGCCTGCACCAGCTGGGCCTCTGTCGCCCCCTGCTTGAGCAGATAAGCCCCGAGGTTGTCCCAGCCCGGCGGCGCGAAGCCCAGTTCGAAAGCCGCGGCCACTTCACCCGTGAGGCCGCGCCCCTTGAGATAATCCCTGGCCCGCGCCGCCTGCGGGTGCTGCTTCAATTGCTGACGATAAAATTGGCTGGCCTGTTCCATCACCGCGTACAGCGCCTGATGCCCCTGCTCCTGCGGCGCATGGCCCGCCTCCCGCGGCACCTCCATGCCCGCGCCGGCGGCCAGCTCCTCCACCGCCTCCACGAAACCCAGGTGTTCGTATTCCATGAGAAAGCCCAGCGCCGAACCATGGGCACCGCAACCAAAGCAATGATAGAACTGCTTGTCGGGACTCACCGTGAAGGAGGGGGTCTTTTCGTTGTGAAAGGGGCAACATGCCTGGTATTCGCGGCCGGTCTTTTTCAGTTGCACGCGGCTGTCGATGACATCGACAATGTCCACTCGAGCGAGCAATTCATCTATGAAGGCAGTGGGGATACGGCCGGACATGAATTTAAAGATACAAGAGATCAGATAAAAGAGGAAAGACAAAAAGCTGTAGTGTCACGGATGCGACCTTTACTCTTGCATCTTTTCTCTTTTCCCTGGGCGCGCGGTCCAGCTCTTGGGTATTAAGAAAGGGAAGATGGGCTATGCGCCCAGTTGTGATTTAATCCGTTGGCTCACCGCGCCCATATCGGCTCGCCCCTGCACCTGGGGCTTGAGCACGCCCATGACCTTGCCCATGTCTTTCATGGACTCGGCGCCGGTACTGGCGATGGCGTCTTTGATGAGGGCGTCGATCTCTGCGTCGCTGAGTGCGGCGGGCAGGTATTCCTGCAACACGCTGATTTCGTAGTTTTCCTGATCGGCCAGTTCCTGGCGGCCGGCGTCTTCGTATTGTTTGACCGAATCGCGGCGCTGCTTGACCATCTTGTCCAGCACCGCCAGCACCTGGCTGTCATCCAGCTCGATGCGCTCGTCCACCTCGCGCTGCTTGATGGCAGCCAGCACCAGACGGATCACGCCCAGGCGTGACTTGTCTTTGCTGCGCATGGCGGCCTTCATGTCCTCAGTCAATCGTTGCTTGAGTGCTGAATCGGCCATGAGATCACCTGATCAATCAAAAAACGGAAAAGAAGGAATGTCTTGCCCCTGCTGGCAGGGACAAAGCATCGAAGCGGGAATCAATACATGCGCTTGCGGCGTGTGATATCCCGGGAGGTCTTTTTCATCTGACGTTTGACGGCGGCAGCCATCTTGCGTTGACGGGCCTGGGTGGGCTTTTCGTAGAATTCACGACGACGCACTTCGGTGAGCACCCCGGCCTTTTCGCAGGAGCGCTTGAAGCGGCGCAGGGCGATGTCAAAAGGCTCATTTTCTCTTACACGAACATTCGGCATTGGTTTTCCAATCCTTTTACAGTAAACAATCTTTGCGATACATTCTTTGCCTCGCCAGGCCTTGATTGCGGCCCCAAAAACCTGGCCAGCGCAGCGAGCCGAGAATTCTAGTCATTGTGGCGCACAAATGCAAAGACTCTTGGCATAAAACAGGGGCAAAGAACGTCCCAGAGAGCCAACCTCATGTCATCCCCAAGCCCCTCCCTGACCCTCGGTATCGAAACCTCCTGCGACGAAACCGGCATCGCCCTCTATCACAGCGAGCACGGCCTGCTGGGCGACGCCCTGTACAGCCAGATCGAGCTGCATGCCGATTACGGCGGCGTGGTGCCTGAGCTGGCCTCCCGCGACCACGTGCGCAAGACACTGCCGCTGATCCGGCAGGTACTGGATCAGGCCGGTTGCCGAAAACAGGACATCAGCGGCGTCGCCTACACCGCCGGGCCGGGGCTGGTGGGCGCCCTGCTCGTCGGCACCAGCATCGGCCGCAGCCTGGCCTGGAGCTGGGGGGTGCCGGCGGTGGCCGTGCACCACATGGAAGGCCATCTGCTGGCACCACTGCTGGAGGAAAACCCACCGGGCTTTCCCTTCGTCGCCCTACTGGTCTCCGGCGGGCACACGATGTTGGTGAAGGTGGAGGGCATCGGCCGCTACTCCATTCTTGGCGAAACCCTGGACGATGCCGCCGGCGAGGCCTTCGACAAGACCGCCAAGCTGCTGGGCCTGGATTACCCCGGCGGCCCGGCCCTGGCCAAACTCGCGCAACAGGGTGATCCCCAACGCTTTCACTTTCCCCGGCCCATGACCAACCGTGCCGGACTCGATTTCAGCTTCAGCGGCCTCAAGACCTTCGCCATCACCACCCTACGCGAAGCAAACGATGGTGACACGCAACAAACCCGCGCCGACATCGCCCGCGCCTTCGAAGACGCTGTGGCCGACACCTTCGCCATCAAGTGCAAACGCGCCCTGCAGCACACCGGCATGACCCGGCTGGTGATCGCCGGTGGGGTCAGCGCCAACCGCCGCCTGCGCGAGCGCCTTGGTCAGCTCGCCAGCAAAGAAGGTTTCGAGCTCTTTTATCCCCGCCCCGCCTTCTGCACCGACAACGGAGCGATGATCGCCTTCGCCGGTTCCCTGCGCCTGGCCGCCGGACAACACCAGGGGCCGGCATTTGGCGCCCGACCACGCTGGCCCCTCGATGAATTGAGCCCGGCCTGATCCAAAAAACGGGCAAAAAAAACGGGAGCCAGTGACTCCCGTTTTCGTTTTGTTGATGACCAGGCTTAGCCCGTCATGTCCTTCATCTTCTTCAGTGGCAGGATCTTCACCACGGTACGCGCCGGCTTGGCCTTGAAGATGGTCTCCTCGCCGGTGAAAGGATTGATGCCCTTGCGTTTCTTGGTGGCCGGCTTGCGCACGGTCTTCACCTTGAGCAACCCCGGCAGGGTAAAGGTACCGGCGGCATTCTTCTTGATGTGACCGTTGATCACGTCGGCCAGGGCGTCGAACACCTTGGCCACGTCCTTCTTGGAGAGTTCGGTGGTTTCCGCAATGCTGGCATACAGCGCGGTCTTGGTCATGGGTTCCTTGATCGCGGTGATGCGTTTGGCTGGTGCGGCCTTTTTCGCGGCTTTCTTCTTAGCGGTTTTTTTCTTTGCAGCTTTCTTTTTTACCATTTGTGCTCTCCCAATGGGGTGTTCGTTTTGAGGTTCAATAATGTATTGCTGATTGTACGACAATATGTACTGTGCAGATTCCGGTTTGCATAAGACAAACATACCTACTGCTGACAAACCGACCTTCATCGATTTGCCTTGTTTTATAGACTCTTTTGACTTTTTAAGCAACGCCATAAAAAGCATTTTGCGGATTTTTTTCGTGCTATCCGCCCCTTCTCCGGCTACTATGGTTGTACAAAGCTGAATTAGACCACTTTTCCCACACGGCCTGAAAAGCCAAACAGACATGAACAACGCACAGGGCTCACCATGAGTGACAACCCAAGCCAAGACAAAACCCCGCGCACCCCACCTGAGGTCCTGCACTCAGAAATCATCGCGCGCACCAATATTTTCCGTGTGGAACGCCGCGACCTGCGCTTCGCCAATGGCGTGGAGGTAACTCATGAACGTCTGGTGGGTTCCGACAATGGCGCTGTACTCATCGTGCCCATGCTTGATGACAATACCGTATTGTTGATCCGCGAATATGCCACCGGCGTGGATCGTTACGAACTGGCCCTGCCCAAAGGACGCATTGAGCCCGGCGAACCCCTGCTGGAAGCGGCCAATCGAGAAATCATGGAAGAAGTGGGATACGGCGCACGCCGGCTGCAGCACTTCACCAGCCTCACCGTGGCCCCAGGCTATCTCAGCCACGAGACCCACGTGGTGCTGGCGGAGGATCTTTACGCCGAGCGCCATGCCGGCGATGAACCCGAGAATATCGAAGTCATACCCTGGCGGCTGGATGCGCTGGAAGACCTGTTGAAACAGGAAGAGTGCACGGAGGCACGCAGTATCGCCGCGCTGTTCATGGTGCAGGCGCACCTGACGGCTCACAATCCGTAACAGGCACACACTGGCTGCAGCAGAGGAAGAATACATCGTGAGCAGTGAATACATTGACGACATCATCAAACTGTCCATCGAGGCGGGGCATCGCATCATGGCCGTCTATGACACCAACTTCGGAGTGGAACACAAGTCCGACAACACTCCACTCACCGAGGCCGACATGGCCGCCCACCACGCCATTGTCGACGGCCTGCAACGCCTGACCCCGGAGATACCCATTCTCTCCGAGGAATCCGCCAGCATCCCCTTTGCCCAGCGCCGCCAGTGGCAGCGCTACTGGCTGGTGGATCCCCTGGACGGCACCCGCGAATTCGTCAAGCGCAATGGCGAGTTCACCGTCAACATCGCCCTCATCGACAACCACGAGCCCGTGCTCGGCGTGGTCTACGCCCCGGT
Organism: Gammaproteobacteria bacterium; assembly: GCA_011051685.1. Taxonomy (GTDB): domain Bacteria; phylum Pseudomonadota; class Gammaproteobacteria; order SZUA-152; family SZUA-152; genus SZUA-152. The sequence goes on along the minus strand of DRKQ01000229.1, from coordinate 3,391 downwards.
CACCGGCGTCACCTATTACGCCGCTCGCGGCATGGGCGCCTTCAAGATCACCCCGGGAGAAGCGGCGACCCCCATTCACACCCGGCGCAAACCCGCGGACAGCACCATTGTTGCCGGCAGCCGTTCCCACCGCGGCGACTCGCTGGAGGCCTTTCTGAAAAAGATCGGCGACTACGAAATCATCAGCATGGGCAGCTCCCTGAAATCCTGCCTGGTGGCCGAGGGGCGCGCCGACATCTACCCACGCCTGGGCCCCACCTCGGAATGGGACACCGCCGCCGCGCAATGCGTGGTGGAAGAGGCCGGCGGGCGCATCACCAAGACCGACATGACCCCGCTGCGCTACAACACCAAGGACGACCTGCTCAATCCCCATTTCCTGGTGATTGGCGACCCGGATTACGACTGGGGACAGTACCTCTGACACAGGTAAAACTTGGCACTTTGCCGCAGTTGTGAAACCATTACTGAAATAATGGCAACTTGATGCGGTCCGCGCTGTCTCAAGCCCCACATTTTTTATCCACCCTCACTAAGGAAACCATTGTGAAAAACTCTCTCTTCGTTGGCGGCCTCGCCGCACTCATCGCCGTCAGCAGCAGCGCCTATGCCGCCAAGCCTGCCAGCGACAAGGAAAAATTCAGCTATGCCATCGGCTATCAGATCGGCCAGGGCTTCAAGCGCGACAATCTGGAAATCGATACCAAAACCATGTCACAGGCCATCAATGACGCGCTTGCCGACAAGGCGCCGCAACTGAGCATCGATGAAATGCGTGCGGCCATGGAAACCGCACAAAAGAAATTACTCGCCGCCCGCGCCGCCGAAGGTGAAAAGGCCAAGGCCGCCGGCAAGGCCTTCCTCGCCGCCAACAAAAAGAAAAAGGGCGTGATCACCACCAAGAGCGGCCTACAATACAAGGTCATCACCGTGGGCAAGGGCAAGCAGCCCAAGGCCGATTCCAACATCACCGCCCATTACAAGGGCACGCTCATCAACGGCCAGGAATTCGACAGCTCCTATCGCCGCAACCAGCCCGCCACCTTTAATGTCGGCCAGGTGATTGCCGGCTGGAAAGAAGTGCTGCCGTTGATGCACGAGGGGGACAAGTGGCAGGTATTCATTCCCGCCGAACTGGCCTACGGCGAACGTGGCTCCGGCAATGCCATCGGCCCCAACGAGACCCTGATCTTCGAAATCGAACTGCTCAAGGTCAACTGATCCACCCCTGCCGGCATGGGCGCCGACATTTCCTCACGACAGCTTGCCTTCTCCCGGCGACTGTTGGACGTGTTGCGTGCCCATCCGGCGGGGATCAGCGAATACGAGCTGATTCGCACGCTGGACACCGATGGCGAATCAGGTTTCGATCGTAACTGCCTGCGTGACAGTCTGTCCCTGTTTCAGACCCATTTCTTTTTGTTTCACCATCTCTACGTACTGCACGATCACCTGTGGCGAAAGGGCGAGGCCTACCTCAGCATCAGCCCGCTGTGCATACAACTACTTCCCGTTAGCGATCGGCCCGGCAACGAACTGGCCGAACATGCCCCGCTGCGCGAGTATTATCTCGACATCAACAACCTGAAAAACACCGATGCCAATGAAGTGGATCGTCTGCTGGGGCGCTTCTGGTCACGCTTCGTGCGCGATGACGAGCGGCAAAACGCCCTGGCCGAACTGGAGCTGAGCGACCCCGTGGACTGGGCCACCATCAAGACCCAGCACCGGCGTCTGGCCATGCAACACCACCCCGACCGCGGCGGGGACGAACAACGCCTGCAGGCCATCAATGCGGCCATGGACATCCTGGTCCGGGACAGCCGCAACCGGTAACACCCGGCATACGTTGTTCCAAGTCATAAACCCACGTCATAAGAAAAGGGGCCAACGGCCCCTTTTCACTTTCCGGCAGCAGGCATCACTCAGTCACCGAGGTTGAACACCTTCAGATCCTTCGCCGCCTTGATCTTGCCCGTATAACCCTGGGCGCGAATCAATGCCTTCACCTCATCCAGGTTGGACGCGGTATTGGGCGTGATGTGCGACAGCACCAGCTTTTTAGGCATGGCCGCCGCGGCCACTTCACCCATGCGCGAGGGCGTAGTGTGCAACTGGAACATTACCGGGTTGGGATGGGTGTCCATGATGGCCGTGTCATAGATCAATATATCGGCACCCTTGGCGATCATTGCCATGTTCGGGCCTTCCGAGTTGGTGTCCCCGGAATAGACGATGCTATTGCCCTTGTATTCGATGCGATAGGCCACGGCCGGCACCGGACCGTGCTTTACCGGCATAGAAATAATCTTCAGGCCGTCCTGCATGAGCACCGTCTCCTCCTGGGCCGCCGGCCAGTTGGAGCCCAGGTCATGGGCCAGGTAGCTGAAGGTGCCGGCCTTGATGGCCTTGGTGAAGATATTCAGGTAACGCTCCACACCACTGGGCATGGCGTAATGCCCGTCGATGTATTCCGTAGTGCTGGGATACTGGGCAATGGTGGTATTGGGAAAGGGTACCCCATTGGCCACCGGACCCCAGATGTGAATGGGCGCATCACGCAACACGCCGGCACCGGCATTGTGAAAATAGATGGTCTTGATGATCGCCGACAGGTCACTTGTGTGGTCGATGTGCAGGTGGCTGAGCAACACCAGGTCCAGATCCTTCACATTCACGCCACTCTTCGCCAGGCTCTTGAACGTACCGCCGCCCGCATCCATCAAAATCCGCGGCTTGCCATCGGTAAAGATAAGATAGCCCGCACTGGCGCGACCTTCTGGAGTGGCCACCGGCCCACCCGAGCCCAGCACCATCACCGACAATGCGCCCTCCACCTTGTCCACGGCAAGCTTTTTACCATGTGCCTGACCAGGGCCCGCCAGAATCGCCGCCAGCAGGCCGAGGCCGGCGATATGCCATTTAAACATCCGTTTCAGATTTAACATGTCCATCCCCCTTCTAGGTTTGTTATTTATGATTATTGCCAGGCGCATGAGGCGCGCATAGGCATGGATTGGAAAGACCCAATCCAGGGGGGAACGTTACGCGAAGGATTTATGTTCCGTCCAGTGGCACAACCTTACCACTCGACATCCCGCAGTTTGCGCGCCGCCAGTTCGGGGCTGATGGTATTCACACTCAGCCCCGAACCCAGCTCGAAGCCCGTGGGAATACTGGTGCGCGGACAGATCTCCAGATGCCAGTGGTAGCTTTTCTCCAGGGATTCGTCGGCATGATGGGGCTTGCTGTGCAGGAAATAATTGTATTGCACGCCACCCAGCACGGCGTCCAGGCGGGCCATGGTGTGCTGCATCAGGCCTGCGAGATCCGTCAGCTCCTCCGCCGTAATGGCCAGGAAATCGGCCCGGTGGTGAATGGGCAGGATGTG
>DRKQ01000228.1 GCA_011051685.1 Gammaproteobacteria bacterium | reverse complement strand
CGTCAATGGCAAGTACCGCACCGGTGCCCAGGAGGCCGGCGGCAACGCCCGGGTCTTCAAGGTGGTCAACCAATTGGTGAAGAAAGAGAGCTAGCCGCCGCGTCGCGGTGATGGCGCGAGCATCACCCGACCCGCCGCCCGCGCCATGAAAGCCGCCGAACTCTTCGTCCGTTGCCTGGAAAACGAGGGTGTCGAGTACATCTTCGGCATCCCCGGCGAGGAAAATCTCGATGTGATGGATGCCCTGCTGGATTCCAGGATCCAGTTCATCGCCACCCGCCACGAGCAGGGCGCGGCCTTCATGGCCGATGTCTACGGCCGGCTCACCGGCCGCGCCGGGGTGTGCATGGCCACCCTGGGCCCTGGTGCCACCAACCTGATCACCGGCGTGGCCGACGCCAATATGGACCATGCGCCCCTGGTGGCCATCGCCGGCCAGGCCGACACCCACCGCCTGCACAAGGAATCCCACCAGGTGCTGGATCTGGAGCAGTTGTTTCGCAGCTTCACCAAGTACAGCTCGCGCATCCTCGCGCCGGACATCATCACCGAGGTGACGCGCAAGGCCTTCAAGGTGGCGCAGACGGAAAAAACCGGCGCGTGCTTCATCGAGTTCCCGGAAAATATCGCCGGCATGCACATCGACGACACGCCGCTGCGGGTCAAGCATGCCTCCATGCCCGAGCCGCCGGCGGACCGTGTGGCCTATGCCGCCGAGGTGATCTCCAACGCCCGCGAGCCCATCATCCTCGCCGGCAACGGCGTGGTGCGCGCCGGGGCCTGTGCGGAGCTGGCGGACTTTGCGGAAAAGCTCAACATCCCCGTCACCAACACCTTCATGGCCAAGGGGGTGCTGCCGTTCCGCCATCCCATGGCCCTGGGCAGCGCCGGGCTGCAGTCGCAGGACTACGTGAACTTCGGTTTCGAACACGCCGACGCCATCATCTGCATCGGCTACGACCTGGTGGAGTATCATCCGCGCCTGTGGCATCCCACGCGGGACCGTACCATCGTGCACATCGACAGCTCGCCCGCCGAAGTGGACGCTCACTATCCCGTCTGCGTGGGCGTGGTGGGGGACATCCGCCATTCGCTCAAGCGCATCGCCGAGCAGGCCACGCCCCACCAGGGTCACGCCCTGCGGCCCCTGCGCGAGGCGCTGATCAAGGAAATGAACCAGCACCGCGATGACACGGCTTTCCCGCTCAAGCCGCAAAAGATCATCTGGGATCTGCGCACCGCGCTGGACCTGGAGGACACGGTGATCTGCGACGTGGGCGCGCACAAGATGTGGATGGCGCGCATGTTCCGTTGCGAATACCCCAATACCTGCCTCATCTCCAACGGCTTCGCCAGCATGGGCATCGCCGTGCCCGGGGCGCTGGCCGCGCGGCTCGCCCAGCCCGAGCGCAAGGTAGTGGCGGTCACCGGCGACGGCGGTTTTTTGATGAACGTTCAAGAAATCGAGACCGCCGTCCGCTTAAAAATGGCCATGGTGGTGTTAATCTGGAACGACTCGGGTTACGGGCTCATCGAATGGAAACAAATGAATCAGTTCGGCCGTCCCTCCCACGTGGCGTTTGGTAACCCGGATTTCGTGGGGCTGGCCGAATCCTTCGGTGCCAGGGGCTACCGCATCGAAGAGGCCGGGCAGTTGTTGCCCGCCCTCAGGCAGGCCCTGGCCGATGATGCGGTGAGCATCATCGACTGCCCTGTGGATTACAGTGAAAACCTGCGGCTGACCGAAACCCTGGGCGAGATGATCATTCATCTTTAAATTGTGAGACCTTTGAAACATCAACCGTAACGGACGACCCAGAAACACCATGCAAACCGTACCCATTCCCGATCCCTTCGACGCCCCCAACCCGGGCACCCGGCTGCGCCTGCTCAGTTACAACATCCAGGTGGGCATCGGCGCCTCGCGTTTCCGTGACTACGTCACCGAGAGCTGGAAGCACGTGCTTCCCCATGCGCAGATCTACGACAACCTCGGACGTATCGCCCGCGCCATCAGCGACTTCGACATCGTTGCTCTGCAGGAAGTGGACGCCGGCAGCCTGCGCTCCAGCTTCATCAACCAGACCGAATACCTGGCCCACCGCGCCGGTTTTCCCTTCTGGCACCACCAGACCAATCGCAAGCTGGGCAAGATCGCCCGCCACAGCAACGGCCTGCTCAGCCGTTACCGGCCCACGGAGATCCACGAACACAAGCTACCCGGACTGCTGCCCGGTCGCGGCGTGATGGTGGTGCGCTACGGTCACAAGGACAATCCGCTGGTGTTGCTGATCATGCACATGGCCCTGGGCAAGCGCGCCCGGCAGCGCCAGTTCGAATATGTCGCGCGCATCGTCAACCGCTACGAGCACGTTATCGTCATGGGCGACCTCAACTGTCAGCCGGACAGTCGCGAGATGCAATTCCTGCTTTCTGCCACCGACCTGTGCGAGCCCTGCCACGGCCTCAAGACCTATCCCAGCTGGCGCCCGGCCCGCACCCTGGATCATATCCTGACCTCATCGAGCCTGCAGGTGCACGACGTGCATGTTATGCAGCACCTGCATTCCGATCACCTGCCCATCGCCATGGAAATCAGCCTGCCGGACGAGTTTCACATCGCTGCCTGAAGGCCTACACTCACGCCATGGCTGAAGAAAACTGGAAACAAAAATATCTCGCCAGTCTGGACAAACTCGAGCATCAGGAAAAACGTTGGCAGGCCACGGAGGCATTGCTCAAGCAGGGCCTGACCCGTGTTGCCCTCGCCGCGGAAGGCCAGGACGGTGCCCTTGATGACGATCTTGCCCTGTTGCGCAAGATCCTGCGTAAGGACGTGGATCTCAATCAGCTGGAAGGCGTGGTCAATGATCTGAGTCAATCCGTCAAACGCCTGGACGAGGCGCGCAGTGAAGGCGCTGCCGTACATAGTCCCCAGGAACTGCTCGGTCACTGGCTGGACAGCTTGTCCTTTCCTAAATCCCTCAATGCGCGCATCCATGCCCTGCGAAAACAGATAGCCAACACCCGGAGCCTGGAAGAAATGGAAGCCCCCCTGCGTGAGTTGGCGCAACTGATCAATGAGACCTTGCAGCACGTTGACCAAAAAGCGCCAAGCGGCGCCACGGGAGGTGGCTTCTTCAGGCGTCTGTTTGGCAGTGACGAGGAAACCAAAACCGCGACAGAGCAAACCTCACAAGACAGCATCGGGAAAACAACAGCACCTCAGATCAGTGATTTCTGTATTCAATTGCTGGATACCCTGAGCCTGCCCGCAGAGCTCAACGATGAGGTGGAAAGCCTCAAAGACAAGCTGGGCGAGGGGGTTTCCGATTATTCAGTCGCCCCGGCGTTGACCGCCATTGCCAATCTCATTTCCGCCATGCGTCGCCAAATGGAAGAAGAGAACAAGGAGCTGCAATCATTTCTTCTGCAACTGGGCGACAACCTCAAGGAAATCGACCAGAATCTCTCCGGTGCACAGGATTCTCACAAAGAGTCGTTGCATCACAGTCGCAAGCTGGATGCCGCCGTGCATGCCCATGTGCAGGATATCCAAAGCACCGTGGACGCCGCCCCGGAATCCGAGGCCCTCAAGCAACAGATCCAAAGCCGCCTGGATGCCATTCGCACCCACCTCGATCAGTTTCGTGAAACCGAGGAAACACGCCAACAGCAATTAGAGGCTCAGCTGGCGCAGCTCAACAATCGTGTGCACGGCATGGAAAGCGAGAGTGAAAAACTGCGCCGCCGTCTGCAGGAAAAACACGAACAGGCCGTGCGTGACCCCCTTACCGGATTATACAACCGGCTCGCCTACGATGAGCGCATCGTCCAGGAATTCGCACGCTGGAAACGTTACGGCAAGTCCATGGTATTGATGATGATCGATGTGGATCATTTTAAAAAGGTCAATGACACCTATGGCCACAAGGCTGGTGACAAGGCCCTGGTGCTCATTGCCGACCAGTTGCGCAATCACCTGCGGGAAAGCGATTTTCTCGCCCGCTTCGGCGGCGAGGAATTCGTGGTGCTGATGCCGGAGACCGATCTTGATGCCGCGGTGATCGCCGCGGAAAAATTACGCAGTGCCGTTGAGCTATGCCAGTTCCACTATCAGAACAAACAGGTCGATATCACCGTCTCCGCCGGCCTCGCCCAGCTGCGCAAGGAGGACAGCGTGGAAAGTCTGTTCAAGCGTGCCGATGAGGCCATGTACCGGGCCAAGCAGGCCGGGCGAAATCGGTGCCTGGTGGAAGTATCTGTCTGATGTCCGGTCAGTTGATTTAATACCGTTATTCCGGCGGCATGCCGGAATCCAGAAATCCGCCAAGCGATCTGGATGAGAAATCGCAGACATGTCTCGAAAATCCAGCGATAAAAAAACGCCTCGGCAACCAGTCGGGCCGCAAAAGACACGCATCGACAAATGGCTGTGGGCCGCGCGTTTTTACAAAACCCGTTCGCTTGCCAGTGAAGCTATCAAGGGAGGCAAGGTGCATGTCAATGGACATCGCGTCAAACCCAGTCGCGAAGTGGAGGTGGGTGATACCTTGAACCTGCGTCAGGGCTTTGATGAAAAGACCGTGGTGGTGCTGGCACTTTCCGACAAGCGCGGCCCGGCAATAGTGGCGCAGCAGCTTTATCGTGAAACAGATGAAAGTGTGGCCAGGCGTGAAAAAGAAAAAGAACTGCGTCAGCTTGCCTCGGCACAACGGCCTCATGGAGAAGGTCGTCCCACCAAGCGTTCGCGGCGCTTGATTCATCGGTTTACACGGTCCGAGCCATGATGAATCAAGGTTATGGATAAATCAAAATAACACTAACGTATTTGGTATCAGCACCGGTATTTTGCGAATTGTTATTCATAAAAAATAAGCTAGTATTTCAATGAGCGGGTGATGGGAAAGGTGTTGATATGCATGAATATATGGCATTTGGCGCAAAGAAGACCAGAGCAGATAAACAAAATAGATGTATTTTTGCGGGTCGTGGCGCTATATCTGAAAATATAAAAAATACCGCACTTCAGATGCATCAAGAGACTGGAGTAGTACCAGATTGGGAAGCCCGGGCCTGCCATGGTGACGATTTATCTTGGGTTCCTATTCAGGATTTAGCGCTGAGGGGAGCATCTGGAAGCGCTTCACCTTTCCCGTATCAATCTGAAATTCAGGAGGTGTTCGGTGATGCCTATGATTTGAGCCGTGTAAAGACATATGTTGGCGGCAGTGCAGCAGAGGCATCCGCCAGGCATTTGTCGGCAGAAGCATATACCGTCGGCGAACAGGTTGTCTTTGCAAGGCGACCAAGTCTTTGGCTTGCCGCTCACGAGGCAACTCATGTTTTTCAGCAAATGCACGGGGCTCGGCCATCTGGTGGCGTTGGTCGCGCTGGAGATGCGTATGAAAGGCAGGCAGATGCCGTTGCTGATATGGTGGTAAGCAGAAAAGCGGTATCGGGTAACTTGTTATCACCTCCAGTGTCAGGCGGCAATATTTCGCGCTCAAGGAATCATTCGGTACAAATGTACACGACGGTTACGGGCGAGCCGTATAATAAGCTGGCGGATGATAGGAAGCTGGCTGTCAGAGATCACACGAGGAATGCCTGGGCCGAGAGTAGCAATATTGCGGCATCAAATAAGGTCCTCAAAAGAATCAAAGCAGTAGCAGAAATTGAGGAATTGTCCACCGGCTCTATTACGCTGGCACCTCCGGGAGGTGGTGCTTCTGTTACGCTAAAAAAATTTCGCATGCGTGAATGGGCGAGTGGAAACGAGGCGCAGTTGCCTGATGATTGCGGCAGTGCGTGTCAGGTAATGTTGGGCGCGAATGCGGCTGGGTATATGTCATTTGTGGCGAGGAATTTGCGTGGCACCACAGAAGAGTTTACCTCCGCCTCAACATATCATGGTGATGACAACGCACCTGGCGGCACTGTCTCGACAACGGAAAAACTGTCAGGTGAAATTTACATTCGTATTTTCAAGCGTGAGTTTGGCAAGTCGCTCAGCCGGATAAATGCTGTTAAGGAATGGGATAAGCTGAGTTCGGCAAAAAAGAACGCCCTTAGTAAGAAATATGGAATTAATGCCTATGCTGTTCCAAGAGTAGGTCAGGGCATAACAATAGGTAGTGAGCGTGATATGCCGGGTGGAGGTGTGGCGGCCAGTGGCGCTGGCACGGGTTATAATTTTCACTTTGCTCTGAATTTGCTGGCTTCCGGGCATGATTATATTACTCTCGAGGATTATGCGAGTTCTGGCGTAAAATATTATTTTGATATGTATGGCCCTCATTCCAAGGGGCAGTCATGGGCAGAAGCTTCTTCAAATGTGAATGCATTGGGCGCCAAGACAACAACGATGGTAGTGCAGCATCCTGAATCACTGAAAGGAATTGTGAATACTGATCGGGTATATTTTGAGGCTGATCCTGGCAGGCCGAGATATAATCGTACTTTGGCGAAAGATACAAAGATTAAAATTATCCGAAAGGGGCATAGCTGGATGAAGGTGGAGGTAATATCTGGCGCCAAAGCAGGTGAGCGTGGCTGGATCCTCAATAAATATTTTACGGATAATTAACGAGGTCTTGGCACTGCTGTCCCACTAACCTCCATTTTGTTTTAATTGGGTTGGTGAAGTCATTGGGGAGCAGAGATTGGCGAAATCTGAGACATGAATATTGTTGCTCTTTATTCCATCATTCCGTATATGGCCACCTCCCCTATTGCAAGACTTTGTGTTTCTGATGACAGGGACAGGGTTGCTTCCGTATATCCGGCCTGTTGGTGGAGCTTGTGCTCCTGGCCTCGATGAAATGCGCGCGCAGAGTCCT
>DRKQ01000227.1 GCA_011051685.1 Gammaproteobacteria bacterium | reverse complement strand
GGTAACAAGAACGGCACGCCGGATGGCAAGTACCTCTATGTCAATGACAAGGGCGCCAACACCATCGGTGAGATCAACCTGCAGACCGGTATGCTGGAGCGATTGATTGCTCTGCCCTTTCCTTTTGGTGTCCACCATATTGCGTTGAGCGCCGATGGTAAGTATCTGTTCGGTACTGGTGAATATACCGGCAAGATGTCCAAGACCGAGATCGCCACCGGCAAGACGCAAATCATCGACTGGGGTCCGGCACCCAGTGCACCGGATTACCTGGATGTCGGTAAGAAGGGCAAGTATGTCTTTGCCGGCAACTACTATCATTCCACCGTGGGCGTGTTTTCCGCCAACCCCTTCAAGTTCATCAAAGAGATACCGGTCGGTAAAAACCCTCATGGCGTCGATGTAATACCTGAGGGCAACTTGGTTCTGGTAAGTGACAAGCTGTCGGCGACCATGTCGGTCATTGATGTCGACAAGTTGGCGGTGAAAAAGGTCCTGCCGACCTGTGCAGGCCCTCTCCATACCGTGATGGACGTCTATGACAAGGACGGAGGCACCTATGAGCCAGGGAAGGACAGCCCTGAAGGCCTGACATCCAAATACGCCTATGAGAGCTGCTTTGTTGCAGATGCCAACGTCAAGATAGACCTCAAGAAACTCGAAGTGGTCGATGAGATCCCGACTCATTATCGGACCGGGCATATCGCCATCAGTGCAGACAACAAATATGTTATTGCCTTGAACAAGTTCTCAACGGGCCTGTTCAGCCCCACGGGTGTTGTCTATCCGGTCAACTTCGAGATGTGGGATGCCCGCGAGGACAGCCCCACCTATGGCAAGACCTTGAAGATCATCCCCGTGGATGGCGAGCCGCATAATGCCAAGACCATCTATGCCTATCAGATCAAGGATTGGACCATGGGTCAGGCAGAGAAGGGCGGCCTGCTCAAGGCCGGTTTGACGCCGGTCATCCATCCTCATCATATGGCCAAGTCGAAACGATTCTTTATGCCCAAGTCCAATGAGCGGCCGGGAATCAGGACCGTCAACGGCGTCAAGGAGATCCACATCAAGGCCTTCAGTTACGGTTATATCCCTCGCCAGATTCGGGTGAACAAGGGTGACAAGGTGCGCCTGTTCGTGACCAATATCGATAAGGCCGCAGGTATCACCAAGAACCCGGATGTCACCATGGGCTTCACCATCTACGGTCCCTACGGCTTGAGGACGAACCTGTCCGCCCCGCGTGGTGTGACGGCGGTCACCGAGTTTGTGGCGGATATCGCTGGGGAATATGCCATCTTCTGCCAGCACTTCTGCGGACCTTTGCATCTGGAGATGAGAGGGTCGTTCTTCGTGGATGATCCCACTAAAGACGCATCGAACCTGGCTGTCGGTGATTATGAAGAGGCACAAACACTCCCAGGCTTGGTGGAAGAAGGCCAGCTAACGATAGCAGAGCGTGTAAAGAGCCTATAACTCCCTCTTTATGCAATGTGAATATTTAATGAATAGCTGAGCCAGCCCCCCTCAAGCAGGGGGTTGGCCCTAGCCCCTAGGGAGGAAAAAGCGTCTTATCCAATATATGCCGTAATCGGGGTGAGATAAGGCCTTTTTCAGCAGCGAGGAAATTAGAGATGAAGAAGCAGAATCTGAAAATATGCGTGATCGCAATGGCAAGTCTAGTCGCTGTGTGGGCAGGTTCGTCTGCCTCTGCTGCGGGAAAGAAGCGGTGTACCGCTCAGGGCGTGAAGGTTGAGTGTCCGACACAGAGTGATGATGCCTTGGAGAAGGCCGCGGAATCCTATGAAAAGGAAGCAATGGATATGGCGCATGGCAAGGCGGGTAGCACCTATGGCATTGCGCCATTCGACTATCTGACGGGCGTGGGCAAGCGAACCGAGAAGACCACGCTGACGGAAGGTGAGAGTGGCTATGGTGGTTCGGTCGGTGGCGGTACCGGCAAGACTGAGCTTTGGGACCGGGTGAAGGCGCCAGCTACAGGCGAGGCGATTTATAATCAGTGGACCAATAACTGGTCTCCTACCTTTACGGAAACCCTCGTTCCCGGCGCCGATCCGAATGAAGGAAAGCAGTGGTATTACGTGTACTGCATCGCCTGTCATGGCTGGATGTTGCAGGGTGACGGACCTGTGGCCATCGACCTGGATCCACGTCCAAGGACTCTGGTCGCGGGTAGATATATGAACAAGAAGAGCAACCTTGAGCTGTTTACCGTCATCAAGGGTGGTGGTGAAGCCGTGTCGCTCTCTTCGTCCATGCCATCATGGGGCAATTACCTGCAGGACCAGGATATCTGGAATATCGTTGCCTGGATTCGTGCCATGCAGGATGTAAAGAGCCCCAGAGATCTGGATGAATACATGAACCCCAAATCTACCTTCAAGCCGATTGCGGGTGACGTAAATCCTTTGAATGCAGCGGATAATGAGGACTTCGTCGAAGCCCAGGAGCTGATAGAGGCAGAGCTTGCGGGGCGCGGTGGTAACTTGCAGGGTGGTGGTTATGTTGAAGGTGGCTTGAGGAAAAAACCCCAAGACGTGGCCAACAAAGTCAAAAAGGGATACTAATATATCTGTTGTTTGACTTAGAAATAAGTTGTTGTACACACCTTGTTTCTTGTTAATTATGATCCGAGTGAGGTATACCCACCAGTGATGCTGGGAGGGTATACCTCACTACTTATTTGTGGCTTAGCAAATGGCGTTTCCCTGGCTGTAATCCAGCTGCTGTGGTATCGCCCAATGTGAGATCTAGCGCACCCATGTTCCCAGTCGTAAGAAAACCACCGTGCGCTGCCTCCAGTAAAAAACGTGCAAGAACAATTGTCCGGGAGTGCGAGTGTGGCTGCCAAATTGGTGGTGATGAATGGTAAAAAATTCCTGAAGGCTTTCGGCTGTATGCGAGGCACAGGAACTCTGGGTGGGAAGCAATGAGAAAAGTGGCTATCTGGTTGTAACTAATGTAATGGGCAACGATTCGTGAATGATATCGATGTACTGATCGTCGGTGGTGGCATTTCCGGGCTGTCGGCCGCGTGGTGGCTGACCCAGCAGGGTGTGTCCGTCGAGATCTGGGAGGCGGCCAGTCGGCCTGGTGGCAAGATCCAGAGTACGCAAGAGGGTGGCTATCTTACGGAGCGTGCGGCCGCCATGTTGATGAATTTCCGTCCCGAGGTGGTGGAGCTTGTACGCGATAGCGGGCTGGAAAGTGTAAAGACCCCTCGCCAGCGTCTCGCCGAGGCGCGTCGTTATTTGGTGCGTCACGGTCGTTTATCGGCACTGCCCATGCGACTGGGCCCCATGTTGGTATCACCCCTGTGGAGTCTACGCGGAAAATTGCGCCTGTTGGCTGAGCCCTTCATTTCCAGTGGGGGCCTTGAAGATGAATCGGTCAGTGAATTTATCACCCGCCGACTGGGGCGCGAGGTGTTGGAAAAAGCCATTGAGCCATTTATCGCCGGCACGTTGGCCTCGGATCCGCTAGCAACCAGTGCGGCGGCGGCACTGCCTCGTCTTGTGGCGCTGGAGCGGCGCTATGGCAGTATTACGGCGGGGGTACTGGTGAATCGCCTGCTGCGTCGGCGGTCGGCCTGCGCCACGGATACCTTTTCCTTTCAGGGTGGCATGAGCACCCTGGTCACAACCCTGGCCCAGGCGCCTGGAATCAAAATGCATACGGGCTATTCGGTGGAAGAGCTGGTTCGTGAGCAGG
>DRKQ01000226.1 GCA_011051685.1 Gammaproteobacteria bacterium | reverse complement strand
AGTCAGGTAGGGTGGGCACGTTTTATGTGCCCACGCGGTAATTGCAAGAGCATGGGAGAATGCGTGGGCACAAAAGACGTGCCCACCCTACGAGACTAGGAACTAGGAATGCATCACACGCCAGCAGAATCTCGCGACTCGATACTCGTAACTAGAGACTAAATAATATGAATTGGGAAGTCGTCATCGGGTTGGAAATCCACGCCCAACTCGCCACCAAAAGCAAGATATTTTCCGGCGCCTCCACCGCCTATGGCGCGGAGCCAAACACGCAGGCCTGTGCGGTGGATCTGGGCCTGCCCGGGGTGTTGCCGGTGTTGAACAAGGAGGCGGTGCGCATGGCGGCCAAGTTTGGCCTGGCCATTGGCGCCAGGGTATCGCGGCGCTCGGTGTTTGCGCGCAAGAATTATTTTTATCCCGATCTGCCCAAGGGCTACCAGATCAGTCAGATGGACCTGCCCATCGTAGAGGCGGGGCATTTGGAGATCGAACTGGAAGACGGCTCAACAAAGACTATTGGCATCACCCGCGCCCACCTGGAAGAGGATGCGGGCAAGTCCATGCACGGGGATTTTCATGGCATGACCGGTATCGATCTCAACCGTGCCGGCACCCCCCTGCTGGAGATCGTTTCCGAGCCGGACATGCGCTCCGCCAAGGAGGCGGTGGCCTACATGAAAAAGATCCATTCTCTGGTGCAGTATCTGGAGATCTGCGACGGCAACATGCAGGAAGGCAGCTTTCGTTGCGATGCCAATGTTTCTGTGCGCCCCAAGGGCCAGAAAGAATTCGGTACCCGCACGGAGCTGAAAAATATCAACTCCTTCCGTTTCGTGGAAAAGGCCATAGAGATTGAGGTTGAGAGGCAGATCGATGTGATCGAAGCGGGTGGCAAGGTGGTGCAGGAAACACGCCTCTATGATTCCGACAAGAATGAAACCCGCTCCATGCGCAGCAAGGAAGAGGCCAACGATTATCGTTATTTCCCTGATCCCGATCTGTTGCCGGTGGTTATCGAGGAGGCCTTTCTCGATGAGGTAAAGGCCACTCTGCCGGAGCTGCCCGGGGAAAAGAAGCGGCGCTTTGTGGAAGAGCTCTCGTTGAGCAGTTACGATGCCGAGGTGCTAACCGCGAGCCGTGAACTGGCCAACTATTTCGAGTTAGCGGTGCATGAGGCCGGTGGCGAGGCCAAGCTGGCGGCCAACTGGGTGACCGGCGAACTGCTGGGTGCGCTGAACAAGGCCGGGCATGATATTGGTGAAAGTCCGGTGAGCGCGCAGATGCTCGGCGGCATGCTCAAGCGCATCGTCGACAACACCATCTCCGGCAAGATCGCCAAGGAGGTGTTCGAGGCCATGTGGAATGGCGAGGGCGACGCCGATGCGGTGATCGAGGCGCGCGGCCTGAAACAGATCACCGACGCCGGCGCCATCGAGCCCATTATCGACGAGATCATCGCCAACAATCCGGGGCAGGTGGAACAATACCGCGGTGGCAAGGACAAGCTCTTCGGCTTCTTTGTGGGGCAGGTGATGAAGGCCACCCAGGGCAAGGCCAATCCGCAGCAGGTCAACGAACTGCTCAGGCAAAAGCTGAATTCCTGAACCTCATGTGACGTTTGTAACTCAGGACATGGCGTCCTGTGTGGTGGACGTGGAATACAGGCTGTGATTGTAGATAATCACCCGGTTGCGGCCTTTGTTTTTCGCCGCGTACAAGGCCTTGTCGGCCTGGAACAGCAGATTGGTCAGAGCCGCCTCTGCATCTAGATTGTTATCCGCCACGCTGACGCCGATGCTGGTGGTCATGCAGATTCGGGTCTGTTTGTAGGTCACGGGGTTTTTGCGCAGGGCGGAGCGGATTTTTTCCGCCAGCAGCTCGCCTCCCAGTGTGGAGTCACTCATGCTGAGAATGAGAAATTCTTCCCCCCCCATGCGAAAAACATAATCGCTGGCGCGGCATGATTCCTTGAGTATCTGTCCCATGTGGGCAAGGCACAGGTCGCCGGCAAGATGACCGTGGCGATCGTTGATACGTTTGAAATAATCGAGATCGAGCATCAGACCACTGAGGCAATGGAGTTCGCGCTGGGCCTGGGCAAAAAGTTTGGGGAATATCTGCTTCAGGTAGCGGCGGTTGTGCAGGCCGGTGAGAGAATCGGTAATCGCCGATTCCTCGAGCCTTTTGTGTACGCGGTCTATTTCTTCCTGTTTTTCCCGCAGACTTTGCAACATTTCTGAAAAACGATTGGCGAGGGTGTTGATCTCGTTGGTCTCCGCTGCGCGACCCATGGTGGGCAGGGCACCCTGAGTGACGGCCTTGGTGATGTGCATGAGTTGGCTCAGCGGCCGATTGAAATTGCGTGCAATCATCAGTCCCATGGTCAGCACGGCGAGGCCTCCCAGGATAGCCAGGGCAAGAATGAGCTGGCTGTGGCGTGTGAGTTGATTGAGCATTTCCTGCTCCGACAGGCCGTGCCACAGGTGAGGGCTGCTCATGCCTTCTCCGGAAAGAGGAATTGCGCGTACCTGGTAGATGTCGTCGTCGATGACCAGGGTGTTGTCACGAGGCAGGAAGGTTTTGCCTTCGCTTTGCGGGAGTGTACTCAATTGCACGACGTTGTTTTTTTCGATGAACAAATGGCCGCCGCTGTAATTCTGATGTTGGCTGAGCCAGCCACTGTTGAGGATGTGGGTGACGGCTACGGTACCCAACGGCGTACCCTGGTAGGCAATGGGCGCCCAGGCCACCAGTTCCAGGCCCTGTGAGCCCTGGGTGTAAAAGATTTCATTTTCGGAATACTTGAGGTGCTCCTGCACGGCGTTGGCGAGATCAGCGTTTTGGGTATCCAGTTGGGCCTGTCCATTGAGGTCAACAAACACAAAGCGTTCGATAGGCAGCCAGCCGAAGTTGCGTTCGAACAGCCTTCTCAGGGCATTTTGTTCAGCGCCCACCTTGGTGACCATGAACATGTATTCCTGGATGCGCGGGTCATCACGAATGACTTCGGCGTAATGCAACAACTCATTTTCCTCCATTTCGATATTGCCGGTGAGCAGCCGCGCGGTGTTGGTGATGTTGTTTTCGGCCTGTTCCAGAATGGCGTTGCGGGAGTAGACATAGGTGTACGCCAGCGTTGCCAGCAAAAACAAAGTAAGCAGGCTGGTGTAAAAGATCAGTCTTGCGCGGTAGGTACTTAACATAAACGGTTTAGCTTCATGATGTGCCGGCTTGCGGGATGTGTCGATGTACTGTCGGTGTATTATTGCAGTGGATTCAGTGGTAGCAGTTCATATTGTTGCGCCACCTTACGAAAGGCCGCGCCGGTTTGCGCCTGCTTGATCAGTTTAACCACGTCCGGTGTCGGGTTGTGGTTGGTGATAGCCGAAAGCTGCCGGTAAAAAGGATACTTGCCACTGCGCAGGTTTTCCGCGGTGGGCTTGTAGCCATCCACAGTGAGAATTTTCACATTGTCCCCAGCCTTGAATTTCCAGGTGGCGCCGGTGTGGCCGATGGCGCTGGTGAAGTCGCTCACCCGTTGTACCATGGCGGCAGCACTTTTTACATTGAGGCGTTCCTGGCGGAATGCCTTGGCGTCTGGGAGGATGGTCTTCCAGTGGCCGGGGCGTTTTTTGCAGTGCAGACGAGTGACCACCACGATGGGCTTGTCGGCGCCTCCCAACTCATTCCAGTTGAGTTTGTCGCCTCGGAAAATGGCGCGCACATCGTCGGCGCTTAGGTTGTCCAGCGGGTTGTCTTTGTGAGTGAGGATGAGGATGGGTTCCTTGGCGAGGGGGTAAACGATGAGCTGTTCCTTTTCGATTTCCTCATCACTCAGTGGGCAACAGACGAAGCCAAAGGTCTCGCGGCTTTTGGTGCCCTGCTTGGCGGCCTTGATGCCGGCATTGCAGCCGACGCCGAGCATGGAGTTTTGTCCGAAGAGGATGGTCTTGCGCCCGGTTTTGGCCTCCAGGTCTGCCTTGATGGCGTCGAACAGAATCCAGGCAAAATGGGCGCCGGCGCCCATGAGGACGTTGTCGTTGTCCAGTGCGTGGTTGTTCGCCGCCGCCCCTGGGCCTGGTGCAAGTATAAACAGTGCCACAAGGCTGATGCTTGCGGCGCGCTGAACCAATTTCATTTCAAGCCCCCATTAAACCCGGCCGGGTATGGATTCACGCTACCGCTATGTTTTTCATGGATTTTACAGCTAGAGCCGTCGCCCGGGCGTAGCAGAGGAATCACTTCTCGGCCTCTTCCTGGGTTATCGGACAAACGTCGCTTGGCTGCAGTATTTATTGAAAGTCTCGGTGGGTCAATTGCTTTATTCTCAATGGCTTAGTTGGACAAATGATAACAAAACCGGCCGTTGTCAGGATTTTCTCAGAAATGGCCCGCAGATGCCTGATGAGTGACGCCGCAGACTGGGCAGTGTGGATCGCGACGCAGGCGGATAGTGCGGAATTCCATTGTGCTGGCATCCAGGGTCAGCAGGCGGCCGCTGAGGTTTTCACCAAAACCGCTGAGCAGTTTGATGGCTTCGGTGGCCTGGATGCTGCCAATGATGCCCACCAGGGGGGCGAGGACGCCGGTTTCACTGCAGCGGGTCTCGGCTTCGGGAATGTCGTCATAGAGGCAACGGTAACAGGGGGTGTCGCCCTGATTGGGGAATACCGTTACCTGTCCTTCCAGGCCCATGGCGGCGCCGGACACCAGGGGTGTGCCTGTTTCTACGCAAGCCTGGTTGATGGCGAAGCGGGTGGCGAAGTTGTCGCTGGCGTCGATGAGCAGATCGGCGTCCTGTGCTGCGGTGCGCAGCGCTTCGGCGTCCAGTCTTTCCTGGCGGGGGGTGATGTGGGTTTCAGGGTTCAGCGCACGTAGTCTGTCTGTCGCGGAGGCCACCTTGGGTCGGCCGATGTCCTCTTGGTGGTGAGCGATCTGGCGTTGCAGGTTGGTAAGATCCACGGCGTCGTCATCCACCAGGGTGAGCCGGCCCACGCCCGCGGCGGCCAGGTACATGGCTACGGGAGAGCCCAGGCCCCCGAGACCGATGATCAGCACGTGAGATTGCAGTAGACGTTGCTGGCCGTGGATATCCATTTGCGGCAGCATGATCTGGCGGCTGTAACGGAGGAGTTGTTCGTCATTCATGGGCGTTGTGTGTCATCGTTGATATGCAGGGAGGCTAACTTTAACATTCAATGACGGGTGTGCCAGTGTGGTTTGACCTGATGAGGGTGTAAAGTGCCCCGGACGGCCGTTGTCGTTAGGGCTTGTGGCTATAGGATGAATCGAGAGACGGGGATATGGCAACCTGCCGTTACAGACTACAGATAATGCCGCAGGTATTCCGGGCGCTCGTCACGGCAGCCATGTTCACGCTGCTGGTAGCAGTTGACGAAGATATCCAGGGTTGAACTGGCCTGGTCATGCCGGTATCCCAGATTGAGCAGCTGGGTTTCTTCGGTGTAATAGAACAGGGCGCGTTTCATCTTTACCAGCAGGTTGTTGTCGAGGTGAAAGCCTACCTCGGCGAGTGCGGTCTCGAGGGTTTGCAGGGTGAGTGTGCGCAAGTCATAGCTTACCTGGATGCAGCTCTCACTAAGGGCGCGTATCTTCTTGATGCCATCGACCCCCATCAACAGACGCATGGCCTCGCGGGCATCATTGCTGGCTGGATCCACATTGCGAAAATGGATTTCGCGGGTTTTGATAAAGTCGCTGTTGGGCGT
The DNA here is from genome assembly GCA_011051685.1 of Gammaproteobacteria bacterium. Classification (GTDB taxonomy): domain Bacteria; phylum Pseudomonadota; class Gammaproteobacteria; order SZUA-152; family SZUA-152; genus SZUA-152. The sequence continues at coordinate 237 of DRKQ01000226.1, read as the reverse complement.
ATCCATACACAGATCCTAGCCCGGAAAAAGGGGAAATTCCACGTTTATGGTGGAGATTTTACGGGCGCCAGGCACCGAGGCTGACCCGCTCCTGGCCTGCAAAATCTTGTACGGTAAGAATGTCCCGGTAGCCTGCCTCTCGCAGAAGGGCGGGAACCGCGGCGCCCTGATCATAGCCGTGCTCCAGCAGTAACCAGCCTGGCCCCCGCAGGTGCTGGTGGGCGGTTTGGCAAATCT
>DRKQ01000225.1 GCA_011051685.1 Gammaproteobacteria bacterium | reverse complement strand
GACCACCTTGTCCAGCGCCCCCGTATGCCACGGCCCCTTGCGCACATCCATCAACAGCTCGGGAGTGAAGGTTTGCCCCTCGGCAATCTCCAGATGGGCGTCGAGATGGGTCAGGCGGCCGATGCCCGCCAGCAACACCAGCCCCAGCAGGCCGACGTGAAACACCAGCAGGCCGGGCTGGCGATTGATGCGCGGATTGGTAACAATCGCGGCGGCGAGATTGGCGGCCAGCAGGGCCAACGGCGCCACCAGCACCCAGACGGAGGTGTCCACCGGGTTGCCATAACTCAGCGCCGCGCCGATACCCAGCAAAGCCATGCCGAGCAAGGTTAGTTTCAGGGATGCCAACACACTTAACAGCTGCAACATAAGGCCTTTCACGACGCCATTCAGATACGGGATCGGGGAGTATACCGCGTCCTTGTCTGACACGACTTGGTACAGATACAAAACCGGGCAAGTGCTCCCGCCGCAAAGGAACCCCGATCAAACCGTTAGTGAAAGAACTGGAGGGAAAGCACTCACAGGCGCCCAAAACTAACAACGCATGGCCCCAACTTCCCCACCGTCAGATCACAGGGCAGCGATACGAGCGGCAGGCTCACGGCGGATTCGAACAATTCCCTGCCATCCACCCCTGTGTGGGCCCGCCACCGCCGCCACAGTCGCTGGCTTTCCAATTTCCACTTTGTGCGAAATTGACGATACGCAGCATAGAATTCAGGTAGTAGGGTTCCCGGGTATAGGGCGACGAAACCTGGGTTCCCGCAACCTGCCCAGCTTCAGGCCCCACATCATTGAGGTTCACCAGCAGAGCCTTGTTCTTCCAGCCATGCGGCACCGCGGTATGACACCAGACACACCTGAAACGGCTGGAACCAATCTTCTGCGCATGACCAATATGCAGGTTCACGGGTTTATGTGAAATAAGACACCCATTGGGTTCCGTGTAACCGATGGCCGTTCGGAAGCCACTCAGGCCGGGGGAAGGATTGTTACGCCAAGCATAATTGTCGTAGTCATGGCACTTGAAGCACAGGTGATCCGGATTGCCATCACCAGTATTGGTGTCCCACGGCCCTTTGAGAAGGAAATTGTTATTCGAGCCATGTGGCCCCCAAGGATTACCATTCTCTCCGCCAGCGGGAACCACCGTTCCCGCAGCCGTACCTGAACCATGGCAGTCGGAACAATACATGGTCTGATTGCCCACATTCGCGCCGCTGGTGTCGTTGAAGGGATCCAGAAAATTGCTGGCACTCATATTGCGAATGGCCGCAGTACGCCCGGTATTGTCCATCACCGGGTGCCAGCCACGGTGATTATTGGGCTCCGCATTGCAGGTTTCTGTTTTTGTACCGCCGATATTATTTGGAAAGGTGCAGGTATAGTTGCCGACCGCGGACCCGCTCCCTGTCGCAGTGACCTCTCCCTTGTGCAGCAGCGGCGCCTGAAATTCCATCGCCTGATTGGTATAGCGGGTCAGGCCATTGGCGCCATACAGCGTATTGCCTCCCGATGACCCCAACATGGGCGGCGTGTCAAAAGCATAGTTAGAATGACACTTAAGACAGACCTGATACTCCCGTGTCACATAGGACTGATTCACATCGGTCGGCGCATAGACCGGCGGATTCCCCCGCTTCACCTGAAAATCAAACGGTTCACTCCCGAACTCGGTGGCCAGATAGATCGGCTCAACCCCCCAGGCGCCACGCAGTACCCCGGAGGCAATATTGCTGTGTGGAGCCGTGTGATCGTGCGTACCTGCCACGGCCGGCGTGAAAGGGTCGTCATTGAAACGACGATTTTTAATCACACGATGGGGATTGTGACAGTCGGTGCACTCAACGTGACGATTGAGCAAATTACCTTTGCCCAGCTTGAGATTCGATTCCAGAAAATCCTTGCCGCTTTCGGGCAAGCTACTGGAGCCGATATCGTGAACTTCTGTACCCCCCGCCTGATCCAGACTTGTAATAGGCATGTGCGTTGCGAGTGAAAAATCACTCTTGATATCCGGCACTTCAGTATTGAACCCCTGAGTCACCAGTGTGCCGCCATCGCTGGAATGACAGGCATAGCAAGTTTCTTCAACGGCAGGACTCCCGCCCTGCTTCGCCCCATTGGCCGCGTTCGGACCATCGGTGCCTTCCCGCAGCAACCTTCGCGAGCCCTGCACGGCATGCGTGTCGTGACAGGCCAGACAGGCCGATTCCCATACCTGTGTGCCCAGCGGAAACTCCCGCAGGGTTGCCGCATTATCGGTGTACTGCTCATTGGCCACCTGGTCATCCGCATGCGCCGAACCCACCCAGCCCGCCTTGTCGTGACAGGCCAGGCAAATGATGTCGTTTGACGCATCAAATGCCGTTACAACCGGGGATACCTTCTGCAAGCGATTGAGACGCAGGAACTTGATGTTTTCATTCGTATTGGTGCTGCGAATGTGCGGATCGTGGCAGCTGATACATTGAGCCTGCCCCTGTTCCAGCGGCACCACGGGTTGAACGCCGGCAGAGCGGGTACCCAGATGCGGCTCATTTTGCGGATCACGCAACTCCCCATCAGCCTGGGCCAGACTGGTATCAAACGTAAAAGATATCGGGTGGTCATTGGTCAGATCTGTTCCCAGGTTTCGGGTATAACCACTGGTAACGCCTGCACCGGGGGGCATGGTGTTTCCGCCCCCCTGAATAGTCATGCCGATATCCGCTGTGGCCGGGTCCTGGTCGGTCAACGTGGCGTTCAGCACATTCACCGCGCCGATGGCCAGAACCCCGTCATGGCATGAAAGGCATAACTTGGATGAGCCATTTGGTTGATCGGGTAGAGAATCCATCGAACTCGAGTTATACGGCGAATACGTTGCCCCCGACAATTTACGGTTCCAGAGGGGCGAAACATCCTGTTCAGCGGCATGGGGCGTATGACAGAATACGCAAACCTCCGATTCTGTATCTGCCTCTACACGCCGAGTTTGTCCACCGGGAAGCTGAGGAACAATTGCTGCAGAAAAATTATGTCGGGTATTTTGAATATCTGAAACGCGATTACTCGGCAAACTGCCGGCAACGCTTATGCCCTGTAACCCAAAAAACAAGGCGGACAGCGATATCGCAGACAAGCACTTGAAGGCTGGAAAAATGCGAAAGCACTGCGCACGCAATGATGCGATAAAAACCGTTTTTGGCGGAGGGAACAAATATGACGGCAACACTTTTTAATATCCAGCGAAGAATGAAAGATAGGAGCAACACATATGTTACAGATCGGTAAAATTATTGATAATAATTAATAACGATATTCTATTCGGGGATAAAAAAACCTACGACTATAGGTTTTTCTGAATAACCGCAATGCGCACACATCTGATTACACGCCGGTCAAATTCGAGACTTGTGCTAGATTAGGCCGCTGTCCCACCCACCGATCGAAGCCCGCCTCGGCATGAAACAGGCCCTCCCTCCCCATTTCTATGTTTCCGCCACCCTGCTGGTGACAGCAGGTTCCCTGGCCCTGTCTCACCTGTTCGACCTGCAACAGAGCGCCATTTTCCTGCCGGTGCTGGCATTGGCAGCGCTGTACGCCCTGGCCTATTTCATCCGCCAGTGCCGCAGTGGCGGTATCTATCACATCGACGGCGACATCGAGCCGGGCCAATTGCTGCGCCGCGCCATCGCCCGCTATGTGGTGTGGCTGGTGGTGCTCTATGGCGGCTACCAGTTCTATCTCTTCACCCCCTGGTACAACAACTGGCAGCACCAGACCACCCAACAGCTGTTCGGCGATTTCCTGCACATCTACCTGTGGGCCGGCATCCCCTATTTCGCCCTCACCCTCACCTTCAAGGCCTCGCGACGCGAGGACTTCTACGACCCCGCCATCCGCATGCTGCATGTGCTGCGCCAGATCGGCCGCCAGCTGTGGCGGCGGCTGCGTTACGGCGACGACCGCACACCGCTGCTGCGCGTGCTGCGGCGCCCGTACAATCGCAAGGTCTTCCTCAACCTGTTGATGCGCGCCTACTTCCTGCCGGTAATGGTGGAACAGGTGGCGCCCTCCAGCGTCAACACCCTGCAAACGGTCTATGCCGGGCTGGACGGCGACCAGCTCATCACCTGGGTACTGGCGCTGATCGCCATGCTGTGGCTGATGGACATCCTCAACGCCAGCGTGGCCTATGCCATGGAGTCGCGCTGGCTGGAAAACCGCTCACGCTCCATCGACCTCACCATCGGCGGCT
>DRKQ01000224.1 GCA_011051685.1 Gammaproteobacteria bacterium | reverse complement strand
GCCTGGGCGCCAACGCCATCCTCGGCGTGTCCATGGCTGCGGCCAAGGCGGCTGCCGCTGAAGCGGGGGTTTCCCTGTATCGTTATATCGGTGGCGAAGTCGCCACCATCATGCCAGTGCCCATGATGAACATCATCAATGGCGGTTCCCATGCCGACAACAGTGTGGATCTGCAGGAATTCATGATCCAGCCCGTGGGCGCGCCGAACATCGCCGAGGCCATCCGTTACGGCGCCGAGGTGTTTCACGCCTTGAAAAAGGTGCTGCATGATCGCGGTCTGAATACCGCCGTGGGCGACGAGGGCGGCTTCGCCCCGGACCTGCCGTCCAACGAGGCGGCCATCGAGATCATCATCGAGGCCATCGAAGCGGCCGGCTACACGCCGGGCAAGGATGTGTGTATCGCCATCGACGCCGCCGCCTCAGAATTTTACAAAAACGGAAAATACGAACTGGCCTCCGAAGGCAAGTCGCTCAGCGCCGCGGAGTTTGTCGACGTGCTGGCAAGCTGGGTGGACAAGTACCCGATCCTCTCCATCGAAGATGGTCTGGACGAGAGTGACTGGGACGGTTGGGCGATCATGACCGAAAGGCTGGGTGACAAAATCCAGTTGGTGGGCGATGACCTGTTCGTCACCAACACCAAAATCCTCAAACGCGGCATCGACAATAACATCGCCAATTCCATCCTCATCAAGGTCAATCAGATCGGCACCCTCACCGAGACCTTCGCCGCCATCGACATGGCCAAGGCCGCCGGTTACAGCTCGGTGATGTCGCATCGCTCCGGCGAGACCGAGGATGCCACCATCGCCGACCTGGCCGTGGCCACCGGCACCGGGCAGATCAAGACCGGCTCCCTGTCACGTTCCGACCGCATCGCCAAGTACAACCAGCTGCTGCGCATCGCCGAGGAACTGGGCGATAAGGCGAGTTATCCCGGCATGGCGGCCTTCAGGCGCGCCTGAGGTGAACCGACCATGAAGGCCGCGCTGCCGTGAAAGCCATTATCATCACCCTCGCCATCCTGTTTGTGCTCTTGCAGTTCAGGCTCTGGTTCGGCGAGGGTGGCATGCAGGCTATCTGGCGCCTGGACAAGGCCATCGCCGCCCAGGCTGCGGAGAACGAAAGGCTCAAGGAGCGCAATCAGACCCTGGCGGCAGAGGTCACGGATCTGAAACAGGGGCTGGAGGCCATCGAGGAGCGGGCCCGCTACGATCTGGGTATGATCAAGCAAGACGAGACCTTCTACCAGATCGTCGATTGAATGTGAGCAGTCCAACCTTAAATAGTCAGATGCCTGACTCGCCCAAATACTGGGCCGTGATTCCCGCCGCCGGCGTGGGGACGCGCATGGCCGCGGACCGTCCCAAGCAATATCTTCCCCTGGCCGGACGAACGGTGCTGGAACACAGCCTGGATCGCCTGCTGAATCATCCGCTGATCAGCGGCGCCGTGGTGGCCATTTCAGGCGATGATGAGTATTGGGCGGGACTGGAGTACCGGCACGCCAAGCCCTTGCGGGTCGCTCCCGGCGGCGCCGAGCGCTGTGACTCGGTGCGCAATGCCCTGCGGGTATTGCTGGAAACCGCGCAGGCGGACGACTGGGTGCTGGTGCACGATGCTGCACGGCCCTGTGTGCGCGAGACCGACATCAGCCAGCTCATCGCCCGCTGTACGCAACACCCCGTGGGCGGCATTCTTGCCGTAGCGGCCAGGGACACCCTGAAACAGGCCGCCGAGTCGAGAGAAGACACTGCCATCAGTTCCACTATCGCTACTACTACCATCGCCACCACCATCGACCGCTCACACCTGTGGCACGCGCAAACTCCGCAGATGTTCCGCCTGGGTGTCCTGCACGATGTGTTGTCCCGGGCACGGGCGGCGGGGGTGTCACTGACCGACGAGGCCTCGGCCCTGGAATGGGCCGGCCAGGCCCCGTTGCTGGTGGAGGGCCACGAGGACAATATCAAGATCACCCGTCCCGGGGATCTGGCCCTGGCCGAATTCTTTCTTTCCTGATCCCGTTTACGCGATATCAATTCATTGGATCAAATTGTGAACCAGTAGCGTTAAATTGCTGTTAAGTCCGAGGAGACGGCTGCCGCTAATTCCGTATGGCCTTGTATCATGGGCCGGGCTTGATGAATGAATTCGACTAAGGAGAGGATGAATGACATTGTACAAAAGATTGCTGAGTCTGTTGTTGCTGGGGGCCCTGGCCCTGTTATCGGGTTGCGCCTCGGTGCCCATGGCTACGAAAGCCGATGACGCCATGGCCAAGCAGTTCAAGGTGTCTCCTGATAAGGCAAGGATCTATGTCTATCGCAACGAGATGTTGGGTGCAGCGATTCCCATGGTGGTGGCGCTGGATGGCAAGGTGATGGGTAAAACCGCGGCGAAGACCTATTTTGTCTTCGAGGTGAATCCAGGGCCACATGAAATCATGTCCCAGGGTGAAAAAGACAAGGTGCTGACGGTGAATGCCGAAGCCGGCAAAAACTATTATGTCTGGCAGGAAGTCAAAATGGGCGCCTTCATGGCCGGCTCGAAATTACAGCTGGTGGATGAGGCCACGGGTCAGGCCGGTGTGAAAGAATGCAAGCTGGCGGTGGCAGGTAACTAATGTTTGACCCTCATGGGGCGTAATACATGGCGAGAATCTCCGGGTTCTCGCCATTTTTTTGGCCATGGCTGAGGCATGATCAAAGGGCCTGTTATTAATCGTCTCAAAATAATTTCTACAGGGTTATTTCCTTGTGTGGGAGCGCCTTTCCAGGTGCGAATCACGCCTGGAAAGGCGCTTCCACCGAATTTGACATTGTACAAGCGCGCCATGTGATAACTTGCCTTCACTCACTGACGTTTCAGGAACGCCCAATGTGACTAATGCTCACCGATGTCTGTTAAACCAATTTTGAGACCCCTAATAACTCGGTAAGGAGATGAGGATATGCGCTGGTTTATTGTGATCCTGGCATTGTATGCCAGCCAGGTGTTTGCAGAGACGTCGTTGTGGCGTGTCAGTGATGGTGCAAATGTACTGTTTCTCGGCGGCACGATCCATGTGCTGAGTAAAGACGATTATCCCCTGCCTGCCGCCTTTGACAAGGCCTATGCGCAGTCCGGGAAACTGGTTTTTGAGACAGACGTGGGCGCCAGCCAGGATCCCGCCTTTGCCCAGGCCATGATGCAGCGCATGATGTTCACGGATGGCAACAGCCTGAAGACGGTTCTGCGTGCCGATGTGTATCAACAGCTACAGGCATTTGGTGCCGAACGTGGCCTACCTATGCAGATGTTGGAACGGATGCGTCCGCCGCTGGCCGTTTTAACGCTCACCTTCATGGAGCTGCAACGCATGGGCATGGCGGGCGCCGGTGTGGACAGTTATTATTTTCACAAGGCCCAGGCGGATAAGAAGTCACTGGGGATGCTGGAAACCACTGCGGAACAACTGGATTTTCTGGTGAACATGGGGCGAGGCCGGGAAAATGATTTCGTCTCGTACAGCCTCAGGGATTTGCGCAAGCTGGCGCAGGTCATGCGTGACATGAAATCCGCCTGGCGCGATGGCAAGCCGGATGCCCTTGCAGCGCTGGGGATGGATACCATGCGCAAGGATTTTCCGGCAATTTATCAACAGCTGTTGGTACAGCGTAACCGTAACTGGGTGCCCAAGATCGATGCTATGCTGCATGATCCGGGTACAGAGCTGGTGTTGGTGGGTGCCTTGCACCTGGTAGGGGAGGAAGGCGTACTGGCTGCGCTACGCGCCAAGGGGTATCGCATTCAACAATGGTGAATGGGGGGTTGACGCTTGTGAGAGAAAAAAATCAGGATGTTTTTTCAACAGGCTGTCAGGAAGACAAACGCATGGTGAAAAGCAACCATGAAATCCTGGCCCTGCAATGGCGGCGCACCAAGGTCATCGCCACCCTGGGGCCGGCCGCAGATTCTCCACGCATGATCAATCGCCTGATCGAGGCGGGTGTGAATGTGGTGCGTTTGAACATGTCTCATGGCGATCACCAGGGGCATCGGCAATTGTTCAAGCGGGTGCGGGCTGCGGCGCGCAAGCAAAAGACCAATGTGGCCATTCTCATGGACTTGTGTGGGCCCAAGATCCGTGTGGGCAGGTTTCGTGAAGGGCAGATTGTCCTGGAGGAAAATCAGGTGGTCACCGTGACCAGCCGCAATATTATCGGCGATACCGGCCTGATTCCCTCCCAGTACCGCAAGCTTCACAAGGATGTCAAAAAGGGCGAGCGTATCTTGCTGGATGATGGCAACCTGGAGTTATGCGTGCTTTCGGTAAAGGGTACGGAAGTCAGGTGCCGCGTGGTGGACGGTGGGATATTGAAGGATCACAAGGGCATGAATCTGCCGGATTCCGCGCTCTCCACTCCGGCCTTTACCGAAAAGGATAAAAAGGACGCCTTGTTGGCCATGGAGCTGGGCGCCGATTTTGTGGCCCTGAGTTTCGTGCGCAATGCCAGGGATGTGACCCGTCTGACGCGCTTCATGGAGCGCCACGGCGAAGCGATCCCGGTAATCAGCAAGATCGAGCGTCCCGAGGCTGTTACCAACATCGATGAGATTCTTGCCGTGTCCTACGGCATCATGGTGGCGCGCGGGGACCTGGGTATCGAGTTGCCGGCGGAACAGGTACCGATGATTCAGCGGGATCTCATCAAGCGGGCGCGCCGCGCCTACGTGCCCGTGATTGTGGCCACACAGATGCTCGAATCCATGATCACCCATTCCCGTCCCACCCGCGCTGAGGTGGGCGATGTGGCCAGTGCCGCTCATTCCAGTGCCGATGCGGTGATGCTCTCCGGTGAAACCGCCAGCGGAAAATATCCCGTGGAGGCGGTGCAGACCATGGTCCGAATCGTGCGTGAAATTGAGCGTCATCAATGGCGTGACGGGCGTTACGGCAGCCAGGTGTTTGCCGATCGACGCAAGTCGGATTTTTCAGTGCGCGAGGCCATGGCCCATGCGGCGGTGGAACTGGCCCGCGACTTGAAGTTAGAGGCGATCATTGTGCCCACCTTGTCGGGCACCACCGCCCACGTGCTGGCGGCACATCGTGCCACTGCTCCCATGCTGGGAGTGAGTTCCCGACAGGCTATTTGCCGGCGTCTCTGTCTGCACTGGGGCGTATTGCCTGTTTATCTGAAAACGCCGGATCACCAGGATTGGCGCGACATGTGTCGGCGTATTGCCGCGGACTGCGAACTGACCCGGCCCGGCCATAACGTGTTATTTGTTTCCGGCTTTCATCCTGACCCGGCGCGTAACGAGCCTGTGTTAAAAATGCTGCCCCTTTGATACACGGCAAAGATACGCGGCAAAAAAGCCTATGACAGTCCGGCAACCCTGCACCGGTGTGCGGGTTTTCCAGCGGGCCATAAAACAGATCAGGGTTTTCTTTTTGCTGATGCGGCGGACAGCAAGGGCAACAAGCGCGGCCAAACCGTATCCACTATTCGCTGTTGTCCCAGGGCATTGGGGTGCAGGCCGTCGTCTTGCATCATCTCGGCCCGCGTCGCCACACCTTCCAATAGAAACGGCACCAGAGCAATGTGGTATTGCCGGGCGAGATTTTCATAAATCTGCGCGAAGCCTTTTGTGTAAGCCGGCCCGTAATTGGGCGGTAGGCGCATGCCCAGCAACAACACCCTGGCACGGTGGTGTTGTGCGAGCTTGATCATGTCCTGCAGATTGTTGCGTAGCAGACGCAGGGGCAAACCCCGCAGTCCGTCATTGGCGCCCAATTCAATGATGACTATCTCCGGCTTATGTCTGTCCAGTGCAGCGGCCAGGCGGCTCAGGCCGCCGCTACTGGTTTCACCACTGATGCTGGCATTGACGATGCGCTGGGGCAGATATTCTTCGCGCAGACGTTGTTGCAAAAGTGCAATCCAGCCTTTTTTTTCAGGTAGTCGATATGCGGCGCTCAGGCTGTCACCCATGACGAGGATAGTTGGTGGTGTAGTGTCGGCATTTGCCTGTGAGCAGGTTACACTGAGGCCGAAGGTGAACAATGCAACGAAAAACACCAGGGTGGAATGTGGGAATCCATGTGTCATGAATGAGAGTCTGAAACAGCCCGTGCTGCTTGTCGAGGGTTTGAGCAAGGCAGTATCCCGGGTTGGCGATTCAGTGGGTGATAATACGGGTGATGAGAATGCGTTGCACATACTCGATGACATTGGGTTGAGTATTCAGCGTGGCGAATCGCTGGCCATTGTGGGGCCTTCGGGTGCAGGAAAATCCACCCTGCTGGGATTGCTGGCCGGGCTGGATGTGCCCAGTGCCGGAAAAGTTATCCTGGATGGCGAGGATATGTTCTCCCTCAGCGAGGATGACCGTGCGGCGTTGCGCGGGGAAAAAATCGGTTTTGTCTTTCAGTCCTTTCAGTTGTTGCCATCCTTTACTGCGCTGGAGAATGTCATGCTGCCACTGGAATTGCAGGAGCGTGCAGAGCCAGGCCGGGACGCCCGTCGGGCGGCGGAACAATTGCTGGGTCAGGTAGGACTGACCGCCCGCATGCATCACTATCCCAGCCAACTGTCCGGTGGTGAGCAACAACGGGTAGCCATTGCCCGCGCCTTTGTCACCCAGCCCGCGCTATTGTTTGCCGATGAGCCCACCGGTAATCTTGATGCACGAACCAGCCAGCAGGTCATCGATTTCATGTTTGCGCTCAACCATGAACGTGATACCACACTGGTGCTAGTGACCCATGACCATCAACTTGCCGCCCGTTGTGAACGGGTCTTGACGTTGCAGGATGGCCGGGTTCAAACATTGCAATGACAGGCCGGTCATCCACTTCTTTTTCCTTTGCCGCGATAAGACTGTCCCTGCGCATGCTTGGTCGTGACTGGCGCGCAGGGGAGTTGCGGGTGTTGTTCGCCGCTATCGTGTTGGCTGTTTCCTGTGTCAGTTCGGTGGGCTTTTTCACCGACCGTATAGCCCAAGCCCTGATGCAACAAACCGGTGAATTACTCGGTGCGGATCTGCGTGTGGTGGCGGATCATCCCTTGCCCGTGGAATATGACCAGAAGGCTGAGCGGCTTGGCTTGCATGTGGCGCAGACCCGCTCCTTTCGCAGCATGATTCAGGCCGCTGACACGGCGCGTCTGGCGGAGATAAAAGCGGTGTCTGCAAGCTATCCCCTGCGTGGGGTTTTGCGCATTGCCCCGCAACCCTTTGCCAGGGAACGGCTCACGCAAGCGCTGCCAGCAGTTGGTGAGGTGTGGGTTGATCCGCAATTGCTGCAGGCCCTGGACGCGAAAGTGGGGGACTATTTACAGGTAGGTTTTTCCCGACTGCGTATTTCCGCGGTGCTCACCTATGAGCCGGATCGCAGTGGCAACATGTTCAGTATTGCGCCGCGCCTGCTGATGACCCTGGCAGACCTGCCTGCCAGCGGATTGATCCAGGAAGGCAGTCATGTCCGTTATCATTTGTTGGTGGCGGGAGAAGCGAAGAAGCTGGCGAGGCTCCGGCGGGATCTGACGCCGCTATTGCAGCGAGGTGAGCGCGTCGAAGGCGCCAGCGATGCCCGCCCCGAGGTCCGTGTCGCCTTGCAACGTGCCCAACAATTTCTTGGTCTTGCTTCGGTGGTGGCGGTGTTGCTGGCCTGTGTAGCCATCGCCCTGGCGGCACGCCGTTATGCCCGACGACATTTAGACACCTGTGCCCTGTTGCGCTGTTTTGGTGCCAGCCAACGGCGCATTTCCCAGTTGTTTTTTATACAGTCACTGGCCCTGAGTCTGCTGGCGGGTCTGTTGGGTATTGCCGGCGGTTTTCTTGCCCAGCAGGGCCTGGTGGTGTTGCTCGGGGACTTGATTGTCCGGCAATTGCCATGGCCATCCTGGACCCCGGCGGGGGTTGGTCTGCTGGTGGCGCTGGGGGGTATGCTGGGTTTTGCCCTGCCACCCCTGTTGCAGCTGCGCGATGTGCCGGCGCTGCGGGTCTTGCGCCGGGTACCCATGCAGGCTATCCCGGGGCGAGGCCTGCAGGCGGCGGCGTTATTGGCTTATTTTTGCGGTGCGGCAATGATTGTCGGCCTGGTGGTGCATCAGGCCGGGGAGCTTGTCCTCGGCGGGATTCTGCTGGCGGGGGTGCTCATGGCCTTGATGTTGCTGTGGGGGGTGGCGGCGGGTTTCACCTTTGGCTTGCACAACTTGCTTCGGGTTGTTTCCCGGCGATCTTTGCGCGGGCGGGTGTCGGTGTGGCATCTGGGTCTGGTGAATCTCACCCGTAACCGGCGCGCCACCACGTTGCAGGTGATGGCCTTTGGGGTTGGCCTGATGGTGTTGTTGTTGCTGGGTATTGTGCGCGGTGATCTGTTGCAGACCTGGGCGCAACGCCTGCCCGCCGATGCCCCAAATCGTTTCGTGACGAATATTCAACCGGCGCAGTTGTTATCGGTGCAGGATTTTTTTACCCGGCAGGGAATGACGGGGGTGTCATTGTTTCCCATGGTGCGCGGCCGGCTCACGGCCATCAACGGAACGGCGGTGTCGCCACAGCAGTTTGACAATCCCCGTGCCCAGGGATTGGTGCGCCGGGAGTTCAATCTTTCCTGGGCGGATAGGTTGCAGGCCGATAACCGTATCGTGCAGGGCCGGTGGTGGGGAAAAGACGCCGGGGCTATACATGAGCTTTCAGTGGAGGAGGGGCTTGCCAAGACCCTGGGCATTGCACTGGGCGACCGGCTCACCTTTCGTATTGCCGGCGAAACCTTCAGCGCCACGGTAAGCAGTCTGCGCAGTGTGCAATGGGACAGCTTTCGTGCCAATTTTTTTGTGCTTGCGCCGCCCGGGGCGCTGGACGGCTACCCGGTGAGTTACATCACCAGCTTTTTTCTGCCGCAGGGGAAGGCTGAATTGCTGAATCGATTACTCAAGGCGTTTCCCAATCTCACGGTGATCGATATCGACGCCATCATGCAACAGGTGAGGCAGATTATTGCGCGGGTCTCGCTGGCGGTGGAGTTTGTGTTTTTGTTCACCCTGGCGGCGGGGCTGTTGGTGATGGCTGCTGCCATTCAGTCTACGCTGGACGTGCGTCACCATGAGAACGCGGTATTGCGTGCGCTGGGGGCGCGGCGCCGGCGTCTGAGGCAGAGTCTGATGGTGGAATTCGTTTCCCTGGGGGCGCTGGCCGGCGTGGTGGCGGCGCTGTTCGCCAATGGTCTGGGGGAGATGGTGGCCCGCCAGGTGTTGGAGATGGAATATGTGTTCAATCCCTGGCTGTGGCTGGTGGGCCTGTTGGCGGGAGGGCTGGGGGTGGGGCTGGCGGGACTTCTGGGTACGCGGCAGGTGCTGAACAGCCCGCCGCTGGCGGTGTTGCGCAGGCTGTGAGCCCTATTGCCCGCTGTGTTGTTCCAGGGTTTGTTGCCGCTTGTCCATCAGACCCTGCACGTTCTTTGCGTCTTCGACCAGTTGCTTGACCCGTTGTGGGTCGGTAATGGGCAGCAGCGGTGCGGGGGTCTGGGGAATGGGCGGGGTTTGTGTGGCGGGGATTGACGGTGGTGAGGTGCTGGCAGGGGCCTGGGTCACGTTGGTGTCGCTGCGATAGATTTTCACACTGCTGGCGGTGCCTTCCGGCGGAGGTTGATTGCTGAAATGCCATTCCCCTGAGGTGTCTTTCCATTTGTAGACCACGGTTTCATTTTCCTTGTTGCCCGCTGTGGTGGGCAGGGGGTTGCTGCGGAACCAGGATTGAATGGTGGCCAGGCCCTTGACGATGGGATTCACGCTTTGTTCCGCGGCGGGATTCAGGTCGCTGAGGGCGGCGGCGCCCACCACCACCAGCAACACGACGATGAGAATGCGGATCATGATCATCATGTCGAGGGGCAGGGTCAGCAGCGTGGGTCTGTGGTCAAAAGGTGCCGCCGTTCCAGCCCCACATGGCTCGCGGAGCATCGGAGAATTCGATGTAGGTGCGGTTTTGGTCAATGCCCAGTTCTTGGGCCATGAGGGTGCACAGGCTCTGGGAAAGGGCCGGAGTGGCGGCGGCGGGCAGCCCGATACTTTTCAACTCCAGGTAGGCCAGGGGGCTGTCGGTGCCTGCGAAGAGCATGGCTTGGGCTGGCTGGACAGTCACCATGACGTAATTTTCGGGCTTGCCCAGTTGTTCGGCCACCAGGGCCGAGGCTTTTTTCAGCAGTTCACGTTGGCTGCTCTCGTCCAGGGGCTGGTTGGTTTGGATCTTCAGATAGGGCATGGACGCGGGTGTTGGATCTCAGCCTTGCACGGTGTTTTGCGCACCATCCGCATTCGTCTGTACTGCGTGGGTGCCGCTGGAATTGTCGGAATGGGACGGGATGTCGGCCTCCGAGATCACCAGGTCATTGTTGTTGGCCCAGCCCATGATGTAGCTGAACATCTCGGGGCATTTTTCCTTCATCTTGGGGTCGATGGCCACGCATTTGACGCCGTTGATGGTGAGCGGTTGCAGCAGGGGGGAGTAACGAATGCGATGGTCGCGGCCAAAGGTGGACAGGGCGCCGCTCATGCGCTCCGCCCAGTCACTGGGACGGAATTTCCGCCCGGCGTGGGTTTGGCCTTCGATGATGATTTTTTTCACGTTTTTAGTGCTGGATGCGTACGTCGTTGAAAATGGCTGTCCGTTGCTCGCGGGCCGTTAAACCTGTCGATCTCTGCCTGTTGCCTGCAGCGTAACCCATTGGTAGTTCATTCATTTAGACTGGCAGCAATCTGATGGACAGTATAACGCAGAACTTGGTTCAACAGCAGAGAAAATTAAGTCCGTATGACGAGAAATGATTGGCCATTGGCGGGTAAATACCTGAGCAGCATCGGGCGCGATCAGGAAATGGGTGCGTGAATGTCATATGTGCGGTCTAATCGGCGGGAAAGCCGCCGTTGCCCTTGACCTGATGGGCGCTTACCAGTAATTTAGCCTGTCCTTCGCGCCGGGACTCTTTTAAAATTATCCCGCACGAGCGCCTGGCTGCTTCCAGCAAAAAACCGCCCGTTTTCACGGGCATTTTTTATCTGTGGGGAAAGGTCTTGGCGCAGACCGCAGCATTGGTGCGAAGTACGGGAAAAACTGGCAAAAAATAGAGATTCTGGACGTGAAACTGACCGGCGCAGAAATACTGACCCACTTCCTCGCAGACGAAGGTGTCGAATTCCTTTTCGGCTACCCCGGCGGGGCAGTATTGCACATCTATGATGCCCTGGACCGGCAGGATCGCATCAAGCACATACTGGTGCGCCACGAACAGGCGGCTACCCATGCCGCCGACGGCTACGCCCGCTCCACCGGCAAGCCCGGCGTAGTACTTGTCACCTCCGGTCCCGGCGCCACCAACGCGGTGACCGGCATTGCCACCGCCTACATGGATTCCATTCCCATGGTGGTGATCACCGGCCAGGTGCCCACCCATCTCATCGGTAACGACGCCTTTCAGGAAGTGGATTCCGTGGG
>DRKQ01000223.1 GCA_011051685.1 Gammaproteobacteria bacterium | reverse complement strand
TTCCCCGTACCATCGGCGGCGTGGCAGAAGGCGCAGTTGCCCAGCCACAGGGTCTCGCCCTGCTTTTCCAGCGGCGTGAGATCGGCGATCTTCAGCGTCACGTCGTGTTCGGCATAGGGCGTCGCGCCGGTCACCGTGTCGGCCCGGCCATCGGCGCGGTGGGAGTAGCTGTTGCGCGGATACGATACCGGCCGCGGATCCCAGATCACCCCTTCATCCAGTACCTTCGCCCGATCGTGGCAGCTGATACAACTCTGCATGAAGACGCGCTTGCCCAGGCGCTGCTCCGGCGTCAGCGATTCCCAGGGGGTGTCGATGGGGATCTTGCCGCGCGCGAAGGGAAAGGCCGGCGCATATTGCTTTTCATGATCGGGCCAGCCGTTTTCCGGCGTGTGGTAACGCGTATTTTCCGCCTTGCGCTCCATGAATTCCGTGCGCACGAAGTCCACCACCAGCGCGATCTCTTCCGCCGTCAGGGTGTTTTCGAAGGCCTTCATGGCCGTGCCGTCGCTGCCGTGGGTGACGGTCATGAGCATGGTCTTGCGGCTCAGGGTCGCCGGGGAGGTGGTGCTGAAGTCGCGTGGACGGGGCTTCAGGAAGGTCGCCGCCAGGGTCTTGGCATCGCCGGAGTAGCCGTGGCAGTAGTAACAGCGGAAGTTGTAGATGGCGCGGCCGCGCTCATGGGCGGCCGTTTTCGCCTCAGGGCTCAGGGGACTTTTTTTTTGACCTCTTCGCCTTCATCCACCCTCTGCTCACCCGCCGCCGGTGCCAGCGTCTCCTCCGCCTCGGGCGTCGCCGCCACGCCGCCGGCCTTGACGTCTTCGATGAAGGCGCGGAACACGAACTCGGTGATGTCGGCAATCTGCTGATCATCCAGCACCTTGCCCCAGGCCGGCATCACGGTCCCCAGGCGACCATGGGTAATACTGTTAAAGATGCGCGGCCGGTTGAGCACCCGCCGTGACTCCGGGCTGGTGAAGTCACGCGGGCGCGGGATATTGAAATAGGCGCGCGGACCATTACCGGCGCCCTTGATGCCGTGACAGGTGAAGCAGTTCTTCATGAAAAAGTCGCGCCCCTTGAGCGGGTCGCCCGTCAAGCCCTTCGGCATCGGCAGACTCATGTCTGAGGCTTCTTGCTGTCCGCCGCGTGAAGCGGCGCCCATGGTGGGCATGCTACCACCCGCATGGGGGGAAGAGCGGCGGGCGTGAGGTGCGGCGTGGGCGGGGGCCTGTGCCGTGGCAGGGGCCTCGGCGGCGGCCGGTGCTGGTTCATGCTGGTCTTGCACGGCCGCTGGCGCTGCAGTGGCCGGCATCGAATCGCTGTGCTGCATGCTGGGCACCAGCCCCGTGTCCTGATCCGGCGCAACCCCCATGAATTTATAGCGGATATAACTGACAACGGCCTCGATTTCCTGGTCCGACAGGCGGCTCTTGAACGGCTGCATGCCGGTGCCCGGCCTGCCGTGGGTCACCGATGTAATCATCCGCTGGCGGGTCAGAATGGATTTCGCCTCGTCACCGGTAAAGTCACGCGGTGCGGGATTGAGGCCGTTTCTGGCCCAGTACGCAGTATTGCCCTGATCGCCGTGACAAACGGAGCAATTCTGAGTGTAAACCGCCTCACCCAGACTCAACAGGGGAGGCTCACCCACCACTTTTTCCGCCGGCTCACGCATGAAGGTTTCGCGCACATAGTCCACCACCGCCTCGATCTCCGCCGGTGTGAAGCGCCCCTTGTGGGACATCATCGCCGTGCCACGCCGACCGTTGGTGACGGCATAAATCATGCGTTCACGCGTCAACTCCTTCGCCGCCTCCGCGCTGGTAAAGTCCCTGGGGCTAGGAGTCAGGCCACTTTGTGTCGCGGTCTTGCCGTCGCCGGCATCGCCGTGACAAATGGCGCAGTTTTCACGGTAAAGCTTTCCCGCATCGATCGCTTCCGCCTGGACAGACGAGGCCAACAGACCGCACAGCGCCAATCCAGACCACAGGACTAATCTTTTCATGCTACCCTCAATATATATTCACGACACAGGATGCCGGGCGGAGACCACCCGCCGCAGCCCGCAGATTGTGGCGTAAAAAAAAAAATTACGCTACTCTACCGGCGAGCGCGTACGGCGACTACCGCTATCTTTAATACCCTTATAACAATAACTAATTAGCGGCCAACTAAAACTCTACCCATGACCGGCCGACATAGGGTGAATAAAACCAACGGCAGTTTCGGGCAATGATTATGGCGCCAATATCCAACAGGTCTGCTAGACGTACAAAATTCGCACTGATCCTGCCCCTGCTGGCGGGCGCCGTTTGGGGGACTTACACCTTCGCGGCAGCGATTGTTGGCGACCCGGTGCTGGGTGCCAGCGATCCTATCCTCGGCTCAAAACACGATTTTACCGGCCTGAACGAACGCGCTGGCGTGGCGGCCATGGCGGGTGTCGCTTTCTCTGACTACGGCTACTCCTGCGTCTACTGCCACATCCCACCGGAAGAAGCAGGCACAAACCCCGCCAATTTTGGCGGCATCGATGGCTGGAACCGCTACGTACCCACACTGAGCAGCTACCAGCTGTTCGACAGCCCCACCCTCGACCACAAGACCAAGACCCCTAACCCCATCAGCATGCTCTGCCTGTCCTGCCACGACGGCACCATGGCGGTCGACATGGTTGTCTTCAAACCGGTAACCTTCGACCCCACTCAAGACAACTCCATGCACATGCGCATTAACCCGAACGACGATATCGAGAGCTGCGGCAAATGCCACAACGGCCAGGTCGGGCACGACATCACCATAAAAATGCTGGGCACCGACCTGCGCAATGACCATCCGATCTCAATGAAGTACGCCGGCATTGGCTTCAAGGACGTGGATTTTCGTCCGCCGGACACCCCGGACGGCTTCATTAACGGTGTAAAACTCTATAACGGAAATGTAGAATGCATGACCTGCCATAACGTGCACGACCCCTCCCGCCCACTCTTGCTTCGAGCCAACGCAGAGGTTCTATGTTTCACCTGTCACACAAAATGATGAGATCAAACACGTACCACCTTCTGGCATTTCTGTTCATCGCACTACTGAGCGGCTGCGCTGGCGACGAAATTCGCAAGCAAACCTTCGAACTGGGCTACCCACCCGATGAGCCTCGCTTCTATTACGAGCGCACCCTCACCTCGAGCTTCGACGTCAAGGAAATCACCGCGGCCGATTCCCTGCGGCAATTCGCTACCGGCACCATGGGCAGCGCCGACGGACTCGGAAAGCCCTATGGCGTCGCGGTCCACCAGGGACGCGTCTACGTCACGGACACCGTAAAGCGCGCCATCGTCATGTTCGACGTCCCCGGAAAGAATTACAAACTCATCGGCACAGAAGACGGGCCGGGCAGACTGCGCAAGCCCATTGGCATCGCCGTCAGCAAAAGCGGCAATATCTACGTTGCCGACAACTCGGCAAAGCGTGTTGTCGTGTTTGACAGAGACGGCAACTTTTTGCGCGCCTTCGGCAACCGAAGCCTGATGAGCCGTCCCTCCGGCATCGCCATCAGCCCGGACGAAACACGCGCCTACGTCATCGATACCGGCGGCATCGAAACCCAAGAGCACCACATGCTCATCTTCGACGCCCAGACCGGCGAGCACCTGCAAACCATCGGCACCCGCGGCAGAGAGGAAGGCAACTTCAACCTCGCCCTGCAGGCAACCACCACGCCGGACGGCACGGTCTATGTCACCGACAGCGGCAATTTCCGCGTAGAGGCCTTTGACCGCGATGGCAACTTCAAGCTGGCCTTCGGCAGCGTCGGCAGAAAAAGCGGGCAATTCGCCCGCCCCAAGGGCATCGCCTCCGATCCCGACGGCAATATCTATGTCGTCGATGCCGCCTTTGGCAATTTCCAGATCTTCGACCCCAAGGGCCGCTTGCTGATGTTCATCGGCGACCGCAGCCAGACCCCCGGCCCCGGCCGTTACATGCTACCCGCCGGCATCGCCGTCGATGAGGATGGCCGGGTCTACATGGTCGACCAGTTCTTCAGAAAAGTGGACATTTTCCGCCCCGCCACCATCAAGGAAAACGAAGGATTTTTGGGGGGAGAGCACTACGTCAAGCCGAAGAAAAAGGGCTAATAGCCTCACAAAAATAACAAATGGATGGCGAAGGCCATTGCGATCCCCCTGCAACTCATTATAATATTTGGCAATACTCTATAACCCGAACTGATTAGCTATTCTTCGGTCGGGGTATGGATTCGGGAAACAGGGCCAAGGAGTACGGCCCGAACTAGGGGGCTAGTAAAACGATGGACATCACGAAAACCACACGGCTTGTTGCCGGACTCGGCATGATGATCTCAGCAGGCATTGCATCTGCAGACGGCTGGGATCCCAGCTCAGGTGCCGGCGCCATAGGCAGCATTGCCAACACCCGCCACAATATGACCATGGATTACACTAGTGCGGGTGGGCCTGATGTCGGCTTTAATATGAACGGCTATCGCAACGACTACGGCGCCATTTGTGTCTACTGCCACACGCCTCATGGCGCCAATAGCCAGATCCAGGCACCGCTATGGAACCGCACCATAAATGCCGGCACCTACCAGCTCTACGACAAGCCAACAACACTGATGCGCGCTGTCAGTACACCCGGCCCAACGTCACTAACCTGCCTCTCATGCCACGATGGCACCATCGCCATCGACTCAGTGT
>DRKQ01000222.1 GCA_011051685.1 Gammaproteobacteria bacterium | reverse complement strand
GTGTCGTAGTCCAGGGTCTTGGCGGGGGAGATGACGATCAGCATGGGCGGGCACTTCCGTTAAATGAAATGCATTGTAACAAATCCACAACGGGCTGACAGATGCAGCGGTGTGAGGAATGATCCCCCGTTATTTCTGAGGTATAAAGCAACTGGACCGAAAGAGGCAGTCGATAGAGCGGGTTTTGGCGTCAGTGATTTTGGCGTTTTCCCGGTGTTGTCTTTGGCTTTTTCTTTATGTTACCCAGGCGCGTGATCTCTTTTTGCACGGCCAGGGGAATGTCCTGCGGATTCCCTTCTTCCTGCCAGCCCTGCTGGCGTATCTGTGCCCGCAGGGCGGCGATACGATTTTCGTCCAGCGGATGGGAGGCGAAAAATTCCGGCACTACCGAACCCTTTCCACCTTTGCTGGCATTGAGGATTTCAAACAGTTGTCTGGCGCTGGCCGCATGGCCATAGTGTTTGACCAGCGCCGCCACGGCGAGCCGGTCCGCGGCGCTCTCCTGGTCGCGGGTAAAACTGAGCACCGTGAGTGCGCCGGTGTTGCCGAGGAGTTTTTCCACCATGCCGTTGGCTGAGACGCCGGCCACGGTGGCCACCGCGAGACCCACCACTACGCCCCGTCCCAGTGAACGCAGGGGATGGCGCAGTTTGACATGGGCGATCTCGTGGGCCATCACCATGGCCAGGGCGTTTTCGTTGGGCATGCGCCTGAGCAGGCCGGTGAAGAAAACGATGTTGCCGTCGAGGGTGGCGAAGGCATTGACCACGTCGCTATCGATGAGCGAGACGCGGATCTTCATCTCCTTGGGCAGGGCCATTGTCTTACTGAACACCTGCGCCAGGTCTTGCAGGTATTTCGCGGTCGGGCCGGTGGTAATGGCGCCGGTGTCCAGCGGAAATTTGTTGGCCAGGCGGTGCTCCACGGAAAAGGGAATGGTTTGCACGAGCCGGTCGGCGGCGAGACTCAACAGGGCGATGCCAATGACGAGAATAGCCAGCACGCCGCCACTGAGCAGGAAGAAATCCTTCAGCGGGTGCACCCGGGTGACATTGACCGCGTCATCGGGCAGAGGATTGCGAATGTCCAGGATCAGGCCCCGTGTTCTGCGCCACCCGGCGCCGTGGCCGGTGTGGCGGGCGTGGGGTTGAAGGCGGTGCCATAGGCCAGCGCCTCCACCGAGCCGATCTGCCTGCCCCGGCCCTTGTAGATGGAACACATCTCGTATTTGACGTTGAGGATCATCTTCGCGCCGGAGGCCAGGGCCTCTTCCTTCATGCGCAGGATGGCCTCGCGGCGCGCCCGGTCGATCAGTGTCTCGTAGGACGTGACCCGGCCGCCCACCAGATTGCGCAGTCCGGCCACGAAGCGTTTGAAATAATCCACGGAGATGACCACATTGCCATTGACCAGGAATTGCTCATGGTGATTTTGCAGGGTCGCGGGAAGGATTTTTGACTGAAGGATCAGGATGTCCTGCAATTCTTTCTCGCGCCGGCGAATGGAACGGTAGTGGCGGCGCTCAAAATACTGGCCGAAGCCGTAGCCCAGGGCCAGCAGCACCAGAAAGCTGATGAGATCCGCCATGGCCTACTCCAGGGTGACGGCGCTGCCGTAGGCAAACAGCTCGGCGGCGCCGGCGGTAATGGAGGACGTGGAAAAGCGCACATTGAGCACCGCGTTGGCGCCCACGGACTGGGCCTGTTCCACCATGCGGGCGACGGCTTCCTCGCGGGCGTCCTGTAACAGTTCCGTGTAACCCTTGAGTTCCCCGCCGAAGATGTTTTTCAGCCCGGCCATGAGGTCGCGCCCCACGTGCTTCGAGCGTACCGTGCTGCCCTGTACCAGCCCCAGATGTTTGGAAACGCGCTTGCCGGGGATCAGCTCGAGATTGGAAATGATCATGGTTTTTATCCTTGATGTTTCATCCCTGTTATCGAAAGGTCATTCATGCTTACGGATAGAATATCCACTAAAAAGAATCGCAGGGCAAATTTCTCAAAAAGAGCAATGTCCTGCACAACTAATATGGCCAGGGATGGCCCGGGGTGGACTCGCCCGGCCTGGCATGACGGGGACAGACTGCAGTCGCCAACGGGTGGGCAGAAGGAAAGCAATGTCCATCCAGGCCGTCGGAATTTTTTACACATCTTTCCCGGGTGGAATACTCGAGAATCGTTAAGTTTTTGAAAAACAAGCATAGGCCTTGTGCTGGTATTGAATTTGCTTGGGACAAGAAAAACATAAAATAGTTGTTTTTGACAGCCGGGGGAGAGGGGTAGAGACGCTGCCCTGTCCATGCGCATGCTGTAGCCATACGCATCGGGCAAGCGAATGATTGATGCCTTCCGGGCAATAAATATGTTTGGAGGTTTGCTGATGGAAAACGCACGGGGACTTGACCGGCGGCCAGCCTTTATGATGCTTTCTCTGTTTCTCGCCATCGGTAGCCTGATCGGGTGCGGTGGTGGGGGTGGTGGTAACTCGGGCAGCGGCAGCAATACGACCTATTATCGCGATGCCGATGGTGATGGCTACGGCGATCCTGCCGGTGCACAGACGGCCACATCCCAGCCCGGCGGCTATGTCACCGACAACACCGACTGCGACGATACCGATGCGGCCATTCATCCCGCTGCCACCGAGGTTGCCGATGGGGTGGACAACAACTGTGATGGTCAGGTGGATGAAGGGGTGGCGGGTCAATTGCCTTCAATGAGTATTGCCGACGCAAGCATTAGTGAAGGGGATAATGGTACAGTCAGTCTCATTTTTACAGTGTCTTTAAGCGCACCATCCACAACAAGTGTGAGTGTGGATTATGCTACCAGTGATACTAGTCCTGCGTCAGGGAGTGCCACGGCAGGGAGTGATTATATAGCGGCGAGTGGAACGTTGATAATTCCTGCAGGCAGTACATCAGGGACTGTGACAGTCAGTGTGATTGGTGACACCATGGTCGAAACCAATGAAACATTCACATTGGAGCTGACCAATCCAATAGGCTCGAACCTGGTAACAGATACCGCAACAGGGACAATTCTTAATGATGAAGCAAGCGTGCGTAGATTGAATGACACTGGACAAGTTAGTTGCTTTACCGATACATATATTTCTAGCGCGGGTTTGCCTTGTAATGATGTTTCATCGGGTACAGATGCATTTCCTGGACAGGATGCCGAGTATGGCCGCGATGTTGTGGCGAATGATGACAGTGATGGTCATGCAGGGTTTAGTTATACCAAGCTGGATAATAACGGTACTCCGTTGTCTGCATCGGCAACGAGTTGGGAATGTGTGCGTGATGAAGTTACCGGGCTGACCTGGGAAGTTAAAACCCTTGATGGTGGATTGCGCGATGCAACTCATACTTATACTTGGTATAACACGGACACTGCCACGAATGGAGGTTTTTCTGGTGTCGCTGATGGAGGGGTATGCAGTGGTAGTGCGTGTGATACACAGTCATACGTGCAAGCAATAAATGCAATTGGACTATGTGGTTTCAATGACTGGCGAATGCCTACGGCTGAGGAACTTTCATCGCTTATTGATATTAGTGTCCTTAGCCCTAATCCGAGCATCGATAGCCGTTATTTTCCAAATACTCAGAAAAGTCCGGATTACTGGTCGGGGTCGCCATCATTAAACATCCTCGGTAACATCGCATGGCAAGTGGATTTTTCACCTACAGCAAGCTTTGATATCTGGGAGGCCGACATGTCAAATGCGCGACATGTTCGGCTTGTTCGAGACTAGAGGTGTGTACGCATAAGTCGAGAGAAATGTTGTATGTTTAATTTGAAAGGAGCTTGATTTGAATGGGGTTTGATCATGAAACTGTCAACTTTGATTATTTCTCTAGCGATTGGTTTGCCGACTTCTTTGACCTTGGCTTCCCCTGTGAAATGGGACATGGCTTCAGGCGGAAATGGTAATTTATATGAGCTCATACTTCAGCCAGGCCTAACTTGGGGGCAAGCGAATTCTGCGGCAAGTGGCATGGGTGATGGGTGGCATCTGGCAACGGTGACGTCAGAAAATGAGAACCAATTCATCCAAAGTCTGTTGAATCCGGGGGCGCCTTATTTTGAGGCAAGTTGCCTGAGCAGTAACCTGGTTGGCGAAGTATGTGAAGGAATATGGTTGGGTGGCTTTTCTTCCTCGAGTTCAGCGAATGATTGGCAATGGGTGACTGGAGAGGACTTTTCATTCGCCGATTGGGGACCTTTTGAGCCGTTCGGCAATGGGGACCGTTTAGAGATTGCCGAATTTCGTAGCAGGAATCAATTGATGGCCTGGAACGATGTTCCTGGTGGGAGAACGCGATCAACCGGATACATAGTTGAGTATGAAAGGGCAATTTCTGTTCCTGAGCCAAGTGCGATATTTCTAGTGGCAATTGGTCTGTTCGGTCTTGGTCTTTTGGCGCGTAACAATAAAAAATATCGTTAACATAAACAAGACCGCTCTAGGTGGCCGCCTGCTATTCAGTATAGCTGCATGGTATGTTGTGTATGGCGGCAATATTAAATGCTTGGGAGATAGAAAAGGTGGATAGGAAAGATTTGCTTTGTTTGTTGGCAAGCAGAATAATTGTCGTAACGATTTTTGTGGGCTTACCTTTTGCCGTCTTTGCTGAATGCAAGAGCAATGTGCCCGGTCGAAAACATGACAGTAACTATATTGAAAATGGGGACGGTACGGTAACCGATATGGTGACTGGCTTGATGTGGAAACAATGCCCAGAAGGAACCTCGGAGAGTGGTGGGTTCTGTGTTCAGGATGGGTCAGCGTACCTGTTTACCTGGAAGGCGGCACTGGAGCAGGCAAGTCTGGTAAACAGCTCAGGCGGTTATGCGGGACACACGGATTGGCGAGTACCTAACCGCAATGAGTTGGGGTCGCTGGTTGATCGTGGCTGCAAGCCTGCAATCAACAGTAATATCTTTTTTGATACTGTTGGTGTCAATCTCAATACTTGGACTTCAACATCTGCAGATGGCTCTTTCGCTTGGAATATCTCTTTTGGGGATGGAACGCTTCAGGCGTATATCGCAACGTGGACATCGTCATTGCGCCTGGTGCGCGATGCCCCCTGAGTATGTCGGTTTGCCATGTTTATGGGTTCTGACAGCGAGACCGGTTGCCTCTGCTGATTTTTTGTAAGCAGGTCGCGCAAGAAAAAACCTTCATGTATGCCTGCATCGGGCTATGCGTGATACTGCCCGCTCAATGCATGCACCGCATCGATAAACGCGGCGACATTCTCCGGGTCGATGCCAGGGTGGATGCCGTGGCCCAGGTTGAAGACGTGGCCTTCGCCCTTGCCGTAGCTGGCCAGCACGTTGCCCACTTCCTCGCGGATGCGCTGTGGGGTGGAGTAAAGAATGCACGGGTCCATATTGCCCTGCAGGGCGATCTTGTCGCCGGTAATGCGCCGCGCATCGGCCAGGTCGATAGTCCAGTCCACGCCCAGGCAGTCGGCTCCGGTGGCTGCCATCTTGTCCAGCCATTGTCCGCCGCCCTTGGTGTAGAGGATCACCGGCACCTTGCGGCCCTCGTTTTCGCGGGTCAGGCCATCGACGATCTGTTGCATGTACTTGAGGGAGAACGCCTGGTAGTCACGCGGGGTGAGCACGCCGCCCCAGGTGTCGAAGATCATCACCGCCTGGGCGCCGGCGGCGATCTGCCCGTTGAGGTAGGTGGTGACGGATTGCGCCAGCTTGTCCAGTAACTGGTGCATGAGCGCGGGTTCGCTGAACATCATGCCCTTGACCTTGCCGAATTCCTTGGTGCCACCGCCTTCCACCATGTAGGTGGCCAGGGTCCAGGGGCTGCCGGAGAAACCGATCAATGGCACGCGGCCGTCGAGTTCCTTGCGAATGGTGCGCACGGCATTCATCACGTATTGCAGTTCGCCTTCGGGATCGGGCAGGGGCAGGTTCTGCACGTCCGCCGCCGTGCGTACCGGGCGGTCGAATTTGGGGCCGTGGCCGGTGTTGAAACTCAAGCCCAGGCCCATGGCGTCGGGGATGGTGAGGATGTCAGAGAACAGGATGGCGGCATCCAGCGGGTAGCGATCCAGCGGCTGGATGGTCACCTCGCAGGCCAGCTCGGCGTTGCGGCACAGGTCCATGAAGCTGCCGGCCTTCTCGCGGGTGGCGCGGTACTCGGGCAGATAGCGGCCCGCCTGGCGCATCATCCACACCGGGGTGACGTCAACGGGTTCACGGTTCAGGGCACGCAGGAAACGGTCGTTTTGTAGTTTTGTCATGTGTTGTGTAGTAAACGCAAAGTGCGCAAAGGCGCAAAGTGCGCAAAGGTTTTTTTAAGTAATTTTGTTGTTTTCGTCATTCCGGCATGCCGGAATCTATGATAATACCGTATTTACTTTTCTTTGCGTTCTCTGCGCCTTTGCGTCCTTTGCGTTATCTCCTCAAATGTTTAAAAAATCCAAAATGCCCTCGGCGGCCTGGCGGCCTTCGTAGACGGCGGTGACCACCAGGTCGGAGCCGCGCACCATGTCGCCGCCGGCGAACACCTTGGGGTTTCCGGTCTGGTGTTTGTATTCTGCTTC
>DRKQ01000221.1 GCA_011051685.1 Gammaproteobacteria bacterium | reverse complement strand
CAGCCTCACGGCACTTCCCCGGCTTCCAAGACTTCTTCGGCATTGGTCGCGACAGAAAAAGATGCTTCAGGCTCCAGCCTGTTGCTGGCCGAC
This sequence comes from Gammaproteobacteria bacterium, assembly GCA_011051685.1. Classification (GTDB taxonomy): domain Bacteria; phylum Pseudomonadota; class Gammaproteobacteria; order SZUA-152; family SZUA-152; genus SZUA-152. Next base: position 7,868 of record DRKQ01000221.1, on the reverse strand, counting down.
CACCCGCTGGCCGGCAGAATTTGGAATGTGTCGGCGGGGAAGTTTATCAGCCAGGATCAGTTGGCAGAAGGAATCCTGGAGAGCGACTACTTGTTGTTGGGGGAAACCCATGACAATCCGCGGCATCATCAGGGGCAGGCCTGGGTGATTAGCCGGCTGGGTGCACGGCAGGGCTCGGGCGCCGTGGCCTTTGAGATGATCTCTCTTCAACAAGGCAAGATGATCACAGAGAAGCAATATGATTCTGTGCAGGCACTGATCGATGCGCTGAATCACATCAACCCCCGTTGGGATTACGATCAACAGTACCGGCCCGTATTTGATGCTGCACTGAAGGCAGGTTACGCCTTGTTGCCGGCCAGCTTTGATCGGCAGGAGATTATGGCCATTGCAGGCAAGGGGGAATCGGCGCTGCCATCAGAGGTCAAGACGTTGATGGCGGCGAATCCTTTTTCTGACGAACAGATTGCGGGATCCCGCAAAGAAATTGAAGGCTCGCACTGCGGCATGATTAACGAGAAAATGACCAACACCATGATGCTGGTGCAGAGAGCCAAAGATGCTGGAATGGCCCTGGCTATAGACAAACGACCAGGGATAAAGAAGCGGGTATTGATTGCCGGTTCGGGGCATGTGCGAAAAGATCGTGGGGTGCCCTTCTTTTTGCGCGGCCATAACGGAAAATTGACGGCTATTGCCTGGGTTGAAGTGCAGGAAGGTGAAAACGAACCAGACATCTACGCGGGACATTGGGGGGCGGATAGCCTGCCGTTCGATTTTGTCTGGTTTACCCCCCGAGCGGATCGCCCGGATCCTTGCGAGCAGTTCCGGCGTCACATGAAAAACAAGCAATAGTTTCCAAGCGGGAGATTGTTCGATGGAGTTGGACTACGTTCAGATGAGTGCGCGTCTGTTGCTGGCCTTTTTGGCGGGTGGTGTAATTGGTATGGAGCGCGCATTACATGGGCGAGAGGCGGGGTTTCGTACCCATGCGCTGGTATGCGTGGCATCCAGCCTGTTGATGATATTGATGGTGTATCAATGGGAGTTAGTGCCTGCGCGGTTTCTGGAAACGGTACGTGCAGATCCCTCGCGTATGGCGCAAGGGATCATGACCGGCATAGGTTTTCTGGGTGCGGGGGTGATCATCAAGGAGGGGCTTACGGTGCGTGGCCTGACCACGGCCGCCTCCATCTGGATCACTGCTTCCATTGGTATTGTAATCGGCATGGGCTTGTATTATCCGGCTTTTCTGGCGACCGGCATGACGGTGGTTATTTTGTCCCTGTTCCGGTGGATTGAAAGCCGTCTGCCTTCGCAGATGTACGCCAAGTTCACGGTCAGGTTTATTCGCGCCAGACACAGTGTGGATGAAGAGGCGTTGCGCAAACTGATCGCGCAACATCATATTCGTGCATTCGAGGCCAGTTACAAGCTGGACAATGAAGGCAAACATTTCGAATATGAAATGACTATTCGTTCAAAGAATCAAAAGGACTTCCGCCGACTGGCGCAAAGCCTTGTGGGGATGGAGGAGGTGTATGAGTTCAGCATCGTGCCGTGTTAGTACTGCTGGACTTATTGACCGGAATCTGCAATGCCGGAAACCGCAATGAAAGATCTGTTCACCATATTTGAGCCTGCCCTGGCCTACCTACAAAATTATCCACTGGTTTTCTCTTTACTGATTCTGGTTGCAGCCTTGCTGTTGGCCAATTTACTGGCTTTGCTGGTGACGCGGGTAGTGGGATATTTGGCCAGTCGCACTCGCATTCGCTGGGACGATCAGGTGGTGAGGATTATTCACCGTCCCTTGTTTTGGACGGTGTTGTGTGTCGGTGTCTTGCTTGCCATGCTGCCCCTGGAAATTCCGGCGCTGGCGAAAGGAGTGGTGCACTCCCTGATCATTACCCTGCTGATCATTATCTGGGCCAATTTTTTTATGCGTCTGGTACGCATCATGTTGCGGGCCATGAGCGATGGTACTGGCTCGCTGGTGCGGCCGCAGACCCGCCCGTTATTCGAGAATCTCGCTTTCCTGTTGATCCTTGCGGTGGCGGTGTACATGGTCTTCCGATCCTGGAACGTGGACATGACAGCCTGGCTGGCCTCGGCAGGGATTGTCGGTATTGCCGTGGGTTTTGCCGCCAAGGATACCCTGGCCAATCTGTTTTCCGGGGTGTTTATTCTTGCCGATGCACCGTACAAGATAGGTGATTATGTGGTGCTGGACAGTGGTGAGCGCGGCAAGGTCACGCGCATCGGTATTCGCAGTACGCGACTGCAGACCCGCGATGATGTGGAAATCACCATTCCAAACGCCATCATGGGCAACTCACGCATTGTCAATGAATCCGGTGGGCCGCATGAGAAATACCGCATTCGTGTCAGCGTGGGAGCAGCCTATGGCTCGGACATTGATCAGGTGAAAAAGGTCTTGATGGAGATCGCAGTGTCCGAGCCCCAGGTGTGTGAGGAGCCTGAACCACGAGTACGCTTTCGCGCCTTTGGCGCTTCCAGCCTGGATGTGAATTTGTTGTGTTGGGTGGAGAATCCGGAGATGCGCGGCCGGGTGCTGGATATCCTCAACACCGCCGTCTATAAACGCTTCAATGCCGAGGGCATCGAGATCCCCTACAGCAAGCAGGATGTGTACATCAAGGAAATGCCCGGCATCGCTGACAAGCATTAGCCTGCTTGTTGAATAGTGCGTTCTGATCTATTTCGCAGGCTTGCCTTGATTTGCGCCAATGCCAATGGAGGCGCATCCATTTCCCATACTACCAAACCAATAGGCATATTATTCGTCTCAAAAAAATTTCTACAGGGTTATTTCTCCGTGTGGGAGTGCCTTTCCAGGCGCGAACCGCCCCTGGAAAGGAGCTCCCACATTGTTTGTTATTGTATGAATCGCTATGGGGCAGTTTGCGCTCAATCACAGGACCTTCAGACCTTCCCAAGGTAGTGAATGCCCACCGTTGATTGTGAAACCAATTTTGAGACCCTTAATAATTGTCTTGTCCTGTTGGCAACAACAGATTGAGTTGTTGCTCCACCTCCTCCGTATCCCAGTGTATGCCCGCATTCACACCATAGTGAATCCTGCCGTCCGGCCCAATGACAAAAGTGGAGGGAAAGGCCACCACCTTCCAGCGGCGGGTGATGCGTCCGTCGCGATCCACCAGCACCGGAAAATCCACGTTCACCTTGGCGAGAAAGGCGTGGATGGTCTCTGGTGTTTCTGCGTAATTCACGGAGATCAAACGAAAGGGTTTGCCGCGCATCTTGTCCATCAGGCGATTCAGCGAGGGTATTTCCTTGACGCAGGGTGGGCACCAGCTGGCCCAGAAGTTTATGAGCGTGACGTAGCCTTTGTAGTTGTCGATAGTGAAGGCTTTTCCTTTGGCGTCGCGTGAGCGAATGGCACTGGGAACCACGCTGCCTCGGTAGGGATGCAGGCGTGTATTGATGCCACTGCCTGGTGTTGTTGCCGAAGAATCGTTTACGGCCAATACCGTGGTGGGCATGGGATGTCGGCGGAGCATACGGGCAGCGCGCAGGATCATCTGCGGCGCCTCGGCAAAGGCTTTCATGGTGGCCGGCGCCGTATCGCGGGTGTAAAACACCGACACCACATCGCGGAGTATCTCACTGTAGACCGGCGCATTTTTCAATGCCTTCAATACCGCCGGCAGGTGCCAGCGATTGCCGTTCCTGGCCGACTGAAAAATGTATACCGGGCTGTTGGTGGCGGCCAGTTCGGCGATGAAGCTGGGTTCCACTCCCAGCTCGGGTACATGGGTAAAGAAAGAAGGGGAAAACAGCACCGCGCCGATCAGTTTTGCACGGCGTGTCTGTTGTTGCTGCCAGGCGCGAATCCCACGCAGGGCGGGGATGGCGCCGTAGCTGCTGCTGACCACGAGCAGGTCGGTATTGTCCGCGCCCTGCTGGCTTATAGCGTCGATGATGCCGGCCACGGTTTTGCTGGGAATCCCGCGCAGGGTGGAGGCGCTGCGCGGCAGGAACAAGGCGTCGGCTAGGTCGATCAACCAAACTTCCACGCCCTGTTGGCTGAGCGCCTGTGCGGTTTGCCGGATACGTGGATCAATACCAAAGGAAGGCGCAACCCACAGGATGCGTAACTGGAGTTGTTGGTTATCGTGTTGCCTGGCGGGGCTGAATACCTCAAAGCTGAACTCATCACCGTTGCCGGTACTGAGGTTGCGTTGTTCGCTGGCCAGCGCCATGCCACTGCCGGACAGGATCAGGCAGAACAAGAAAATAGTGCGGTAGATACTTGCAAGCGACATGGTTTTACGGACCCACGAATAGTCACAAATGTTGCACTTGGACAGACACAAAAAACCCCGCCGTAAGGGCAGGGTTTTTTGGGTCATTTGAAGCGACAGGCGTTATTCGGGAACAACATTACCTGCGGCGGGACCCTTGGGGCCCTGTTCGGTTTCAAAGCTCACCTTCTGACCCTCTGCCAGTGTTTTGAAGCCGGAACCCTGGATGGCGCTGAAGTGGACGAACAAGTCGTCACCACCGTCATCGGGTGCGATGAAACCGAAGCCTTTGCTTTCGTTGAACCATTTTACTGTGCCTGTAGCCATAACTATTTACCTTTGTTTTCTCTGTCTTGCAAAATTTCAAACGTCCTTCGAACGTCCTTCTCAAGCATCGTATGGTGCGAAGTGCATCCTACGATGCGTCACCATTTCATTGCTCGGCGAGAAGTATAGCGCTAATTTTTGAAAAAAACCTCATTTTGCGAGGTTGGCCAGTCCTTTCGCGGCGAATTGGCACATTTGACGGAATTGTTTGTAGGCCTGTTCGTCCAGGGCGCAGTCCTGACTGCGTCGGTCGGCGTAAAACAGACCCACCGCCTTGCCCCGCACATGGATGGACATGGCGAAAAAGCTGTTGGTCTTGATCAGGCTGCGCACCTCGGCGGGCACCAGGGGCCAGAATTTCTTGCGATTGTCATCGTTGACCCAGAGGCTGACCTGCTTGTCCAGCAGGCGGGTGAACAAGTGGGGCTTGTCCAGGGCGATTTCGAAGCGGCTGAAGACCGGGTCGTTGTCGGCACCCACCATGTAGCGGGAGACCAGCCGGTCGCGTTTGGGGGTGAGCATGCAGAACACCACGCGGTTGAGGCCGATGCCATCGTGCATGCCGTGCACGGTCTTGCGCATCACGTCGCTGAGGGTCATCTTGCCCAGGCCCCTGTGCAGCTCACGCAGGGTCTGGGCGAAGATGTTCTCCTGGGGCATGAGGCAGACCTGGGCGGCGGGGGATTCGCTGACCTGCGCCTGGCTTGGCGGAGTGCCTTTACTGGGTTCAGTGGGTGGTGAGGCCTGGGGTTTGGGGGTTGTCGCAGGTCTTTCTGTGCTGTGGACCCCAGCCTCGATCTCCGCCTCCGCCTCGGGGAATTCGTCCTCGATAATCAGCTCCTCGCCGCCGGGCAGCATGGGCAGCAGGGCGGCGGCGTGGCGTACTGGATAGAAGGGCGCCTCGCGGGCGGCGCGCACGGCGTTTTTGTGAATGTGAGTAATCACTTCGTCCAGCGGGTGCGCCAGGTATTCGGCGATCTCGGGTAATACCCGCTCGGTCTTTTCCCAGTACCAGCCCCGTTCCGTGCTGCGCGCCAGTTGTACCGCCAGCATCACGCAGCGCACCCGCGGCAGCTTGGCGTTCTCGGGTCGCAGGGCCTCGTTCACCAGGCCGGGCAGATGCCAGCGGGCGGCGATCTCCCGGCTGAAGTGTTCCAGGCTTTCGCCAAAGGCGATGTACTGGGCCTCGTCGGTGGGCAGGCCGTCCTTGAGTAGGAGTTTGCGAAATTGGTGCATCTTTTCCGGCGCGGCCACCCACAGAGCCATTTCCGCCACGTCGTGCAGCAGGGTGGCGAGGAGGATCTCTTGCGGGGCGTGGTCATTCTTGATGTGCGCCCAGTCCCAGGCCTGGAAGGCGGCATGGAAGGCGCGGCAGGCGGTGCGGATGTAACCGGTGCGGGCGTAGCCGCTGAGGCTGCGTTCCAGTTGGGGATGACCCAGAGGGAGGCGCCTGGCCCGCTCCTCGCCGAGCATCATCGCTGCCTGGGCCATGCTGGAAATCTCTGTGCGCAGGGACTTGCCGGAGGCGGCCTGTAACTGGTTGAGGGTGTGCAGGGCCAGGCCCGGATCCTTGAGGATAATGTCACCGTAACCCTCGAAGGTATTGCCGCCCGCGTTGCCTACCTTACGAAAGGCACGCGCCGAATGGGCGAAAATGGGCAAGGGCTGGGCGGTCAGCTCGTCAATGGAAATGGCGGCGTTGCGGCTCACGGAGTGTCCTGTCTTCTTTGCTGTCCGCACGGAAGTGGCGGGTTCTCTACAGGGTTTCGGCGCCTTGGGGCCGGGACTTTAGGTGGGAAATCAGCTGTTTGGCATTTTCTGGGCATTCTCAGTCCCTGAAAACGGACAAAAAAAACCCCGCCGGGGCGAGGTTTTATTGCTAGCCCTGGAGAGGGCTTGAGCGGCAGTGTCCTTATTCAGGAACCACCTCGGCAGCCTGGGGCCCTTTGGGGCCTTGCTGCAATTCGAATGTCACTTTCTGGTTTTCCGCCAGGGTCTTGAAACCACCACCCTGGATAGCGCTGAAGTGAACGAAGACGTCTTCGCCACCGTCGTCCTGCGCAATGAAGCCGAAGCCCTTGGATTCGTTAAACCATTTTACTGTGCCTGTAGCCATAATCTTGTCCTGTCTTGCTGATCTAAAAAGTTGAATTACTACTTGAATTACTACAGTGATGTGGTGGTAGACGGGGTCGGGCTATAGCGGGGCTTTAAAGCTAAGATACAACTCAAGGATTAACCCAAGGTTTAACTCGTGATTCAAGCAAGGCTAAGTAGAGCGGCCTGATCTGCCGTAACGGGACTGCAGTAAAATGGATGGTACGCTATCCGCGGGAGCTTGCCAAGCGAATTCCCTGTCTGTTTTCAGGATATTTCAGATATCCGCTTCAAACTGTCCGAAATTAAAGGAGAAGCAAATGCCGGATAAACACATACCCATTACATCGGGAATCCATCACCTTGGCCTGACCGTGGATCACCTGGAGGCGTCGGCGGGATTTTTTACCGGCGTGCTGGGTTGGCGGGAAATCCGCCGGGTGCCGGAATATCCGGCGGTGTTCGTCAGTGACGGGCAGGTGATGCTGACTCTCTGGCAGGCCCGGGAGCCACAGACCGCCTTCGATCACCAGCATGCCGTGGGTTTGCATCATGTGGCCTTCGCGGTGGATAGCCGGGAGGCGCTGGAAGAGGTGTTTTCTCGGGTGACGGCGGCGGGTGTTCCCATTGAGTTTGCCCCGGAACCATTGCGTGAGGGTCCGATCATGCACATGATATGCATTGAGCCCAGTGGCATCCGGGTGGAATTTATCTGGGTTCCGGCAACGGATACCTGAAACAGGAGAACAATAAAAAATGAATGAGCAACGGCAACACCCCCGTACCCCTTTGGCCCTGGAGGTGAAGATCAGTCATGACAGCATGGAATCCGTGGTGCTGGTGACACGGGATATTTCTGAAAGCGGAATCTTCGTCGTCACCGAAGGAACCCCTCTGCCGCCCGTGGGCACTGTGGTGGAGGGGCAAGTACAGGGTGAAATGGAAGATGCGCCGCGGGTAAAAATGGAGGTGGTGCGCATCGAGCCTGAGGGTGTGGGCTTGCGGTTTTTAATCGATCAATAAGTGCTGGAAAACCGACATTGCCCCCTGTCGGTCTTTGGGTGTTAAATAGATGGCGCTCGTTTTAGGATGGTAGGGGCATCATCGCCACGTGCACAACGCTGTGTACACAACGCCAAGTACTCAATGCCAAGT
>DRKQ01000220.1 GCA_011051685.1 Gammaproteobacteria bacterium | reverse complement strand
TGATGCCGGTCAGGATCGAGGCCATCAGGTCGTGAATGGCGTCGCGGTTTTGATGATAGCGCTCGATGACGCTGATGAAGCTCATTTCAGACAAGGCGGTGTCTCTGCGAAGTGGGTATTACGGGAATGATAGCATCGTTGGCGTGCAGCCAGGCTGCGCTACAGGGGAGGGTAGGTGGTGGCGGGGCAAAAAGAAAGCGGCCCGGGGGCCGCTTTCTTGCAAGGCTGTCTCCGACAGCAATCTCGAACGAGATTACTTGGAGTGTTCAACCATGTAGTCGACAGCGGCCTTGACGTCATCGTCAGACAGCTTGGAGTTGCCACCCTTCGGCGGCATCATACCTTTGCCCTTGAAGCCCTTGATGGCGTGGGTGTACAGGGTGTCCATGCCTTGGCCGATACGACCCTTCCAGGCTGCCGCGTCACCCAGCTTGGGGGCGCCGGCCATGCCGCGGGCGTGGCACATCTTGCAGGTCTTGTTGTATACGGCTTCACCATTGCTGGCGAAAGCGGTGCTGGCGGTCATGGGAAGGGCAACAAGGGCAGCAGTCATGGCGATGGTTTTGGCAGTCTTTTTAAGGGACATGGTATTCCTCCAAGGTGGATTAAAATGGTTGGTTATAGAGCCTGCGAGATCCTTCTAGCGTAGACCAAATTTCTGGCCTTTCCAGAGTCCGGCCAATAAAAAAACTTCTCCAGGCATTGATGCCTGCGCCGGTGGATAAACCCTGGTATTCAAAGGCCCGATGTCCGTGCTGGCGGTAAGGGATCAGTCGCGGTGATGATTCTGTATTTCAAGTGTTAGGCTTGAAGTTAGCGTGTGAGGCCCGAATCAGCGGCGCTAGTAAACCGCCCCAAAGATGAACGTAGGATGAACGTAGCCTGAGCGCAGCCTGAACTCAAAATGAGCGTAGGCTGAATGAGGGTCAAACGGGCGGCTATCGGAGGCGAAATGGCTGGATGTGGAACAGGGTCGAATCTCTGTCGCCGGTACCGTGAATGTGCGCCTCAGGGGGCGGTGTAGTTCTTTTGGGTCAGCAGGTCGATGCCGCACTCGAGGGTTTCAAACCAGTCGAGGAACTTGCCGATCATCGCCTTGCCGACGAAGGGGCGGCCATGCTGCGGCACGATAATCTCGATATCCATCTCGCGCACCATGTTGGCCCACAGGCGGCAGACCTTGTTGGACACCATGTAGCGCTGATGAAAGCCCAGCATCTTGCCAACGTGCTTGTCGAAGTCACGCACCGGGCGTTCCGGCGCGGTATCTACCAGCGAGGCGCCCACGTCGCCGGAAAACAGAATCTTGCTGATGGGATCGTAGAACTGGAAATTGCCCACCGAATGCAGGAAGTGCGCCGGGATGGCCTTGATCACCGAATGTGCCAGCGGGATGTCCATGCCCTGATCGGGGATCGCCACCAGGCGACCCTCGGCCTTCTCTTTCATGTAGCCGGGCACCAGGTGAGGCACGAAGCGTTCCCACAGGCTGGAGATGACGATCTTGGCGTCACTGTACATCAGCCACTTGTCCAGGGAGGAAATGATGTCCGGGTCCTGGTGGGTGGCAATGATGTAGTCGATGTCCTTCACCTTGACGTACTTGGTGATGGCCATGGACAGCGGCATGTAAGTCAGGTCGCCACCGGGATCGAAGATGGCCGAGTGGCCTTCCTGGATGATGGCCATCTGATTGGACTGGATGCCTTCGCCCTTCACCAGGTCGGTGAAGGTGAGGACTGTGTGTTCATTGTTTTGGAAAAGGATATTGGCCTTCATGGAATGCGGACTCTGGATTGGGATTTGTTCACTGCAGGATGCTGCAGTTTCGGTGGCTGGTACTCTTTCAAGGTAATAAATCAGGATTCAGCGTCCCTGTGGTGTTTCGCGGCACCAACAGTAGGCGCTTTAGGCGACGCCGCAGCGGAACACCACAGGGACGCCCGAAGGGTTGGCCTGTCAGCGTCCATGGCTGCGTTGCTCCTCTTGCAAAGGACGACGGCCATTCGCTGCGAGGAGCGCCTTGCCCTGAACGCTGACAGACCAACTGAATCCTAATTTATTACCTTGAAAGAGTACTAGCGACAGAGGTGAGGTCTATGCCCCTAATCTGTAGCGGGGGATTATAAACGCCCGTTTCAGGACAATACCAGCAAAATGTGTCACTTTTGGCATGTTGGCCGGTACTGGGCAGGGGCCGCCGGATGGGTTTACAGGCGCGATTTTTCACCGCCCAAAGGCCCGCCCATTGACCCGTCCGCACACGCTGGGTAGGCTTCCGCCGCATGAAAATTCAATTGAATGGCGAGCCCCGTGAATTGCCCGAAGGCTACACCGCGCAACAGTTGGTCAGCGACATGGGCCTGAGTGGCCGGCGCCTGGCGATGGAGGTCAACCGCGAGATCGTGCCGCGCAGCGAATATGCCGAACACGTCCTGCACGACGGCGATCAGGTAGAGATCGTGCACGCCATCGGCGGGGGATGAAGCGCCTTTGCATTGAAACAATTCATACCTGCGCAAATTATCCTCAGTCGTTATAATGGCCGCCACATTTTCCGGCGCCCGGCGCCGCCAGTATCGGTAAGCAATCCATGTCAGAGAACACGAATCCCCGCGACGATGGCTTCACCATCGCCGGCAAGACCTATCATTCCCGCCTGCTGGTGGGTAGCGGCAAGTACAAGGATCTCGAAGAGACCCGCCTCGCCACCGAGGCCAGCGGCGCCGAGATCATCACCGTCGCCATCCGCCGCACCAACATCGGCCAGAACCCGGGCGAACCCAACCTGCTCGACGTGGTGCCGCCAAGCAAATACACCATCCTGCCCAACACCGCCGGCTGCTACACCGCCGAGGACGCGGTGCGCACCTGCCGCCTGGCACGCGAACTGCTTGATGGCCATAAGCTGGTGAAGCTGGAGGTGCTCGGCGACGAGAAGACCCTCTACCCCGATGTGGTTGCCACCCTGGCGGCCGCCGAGACACTGGTAAAAGATGGTTTTGACGTGATGGTCTACACCAGCGACGACCCCATCCTCGCCAAGCGCCTGGAAGAGATCGGCTGCTGCGCGGTGATGCCACTGGCCGCGCCCATCGGCTCCGGGCTCGGTATCCAGAACAAGTACAACCTGCTGACCATCGTCGAGAACGCC
>DRKQ01000219.1 GCA_011051685.1 Gammaproteobacteria bacterium | reverse complement strand
TCCGGCCAGTGATAGGGATTTTCCATGGCATCCAGCTTGATAAAGTCCGCCGCAGGCGGTACGTGGTAGGCGGACAGCGCGCGGATTTGGGGGCGCACCCAGCGAGAAATTTTTTCGTTGCTAATCTCAGTCATCGTGATGAGCCACAGAGTTCACAGAGGACACCGAGAAAAAATACCGGCCACTCTGTGATCTCTGTGCCCTCTGTGGCCTATTTTTTAATCCGGTATTCCGCCGAGCGCGCATGGGCCTCCAGCCCCTCACCGCGGGCCAAGGTGGAGGCCACCTTGCCCAGTTCCGAGGCACCGTCCGCCGAGCACATGATCAGGCTGGAGCGTTTCTGGAAATCATAGACCCCCAGCGGCGAGGAATAGCGCGCGGTGCGCGAGGTGGGCAGCACATGATTGGGCCCGGCGCAGTAGTCGCCCAGGGCCTCGGCGGTGTAGCGGCCCATGAAGATGGCGCCGGCGTGCTTGATGTTTTTCGCCATGGCCTGCGGGTCTGCCACGGACAGTTCGAGGTGTTCGGGGGCGATGTAATTGGCCACGGCCACCGCCTCGTCCAGGTCTTTCACCTGGATCAGCGCGCCGCGGTCGTTAAGCGAGGTGCGGATGATCTCGGCACGCTCCATGTCCGGCAGCAGCTTTTCGATGCTGGCGGCAACACGGTCGAGATAGTCGGCATCGGGACAGAGCAGGATGGCTTGCGCGTCCTCGTCGTGCTCGGCCTGGGAGAACAGGTCCATGGCGATCCAGTCCGGATCGGTCTGACCGTCGCAGACCACGAGGATCTCCGAGGGCCCGGCAATCATGTCGATGCCCACGGCGCCGAACACGTAGCGCTTGGCGGTGGCCACGTAGATATTGCCGGGGCCGACGATCTTGTCCACCTGGGGCACGGACTCGGTGCCGTAGGCCAGCGCGGCCACGGCCTGCGCACCGCCCACGGTGAACACCCGGTCCACGCCACAGATCGCCGCGGCGGCGAATACCAGCTCGTTGATCTCGCCGTCCGGCGTCGGCACCACCATGATCAGTTCTTCGACGCCGGCTACCTTGGCGGGGATGGCGTTCATCAGCACCGACGAGGGATAGGCCGCCTTGCCGCCGGGCACGTACAGGCCGACGCGATCCAGCGCGGTGACCTGTTGACCCAGCAGGGTGCCGTCGGCCTCGGTGTAGTCCCAGGACGCCTGTTTCTGATGCTCGTGATAGGCGCGCACGCGGTCGGCGGCGCTCTGCAGGGCCTCGCGCTGCTCGGCAGGCAGGCCATCCAGGGCCTGTTGCAGGCGTGCCACGGGCACCTCCAGCTCACTGAAATCACTGGCCGACATGCGATCGAAACGGTTGGTGTAGTCCAGCAGTGCCGCGTCACCGCGGGCGCGGATGTCGGCGATGATGCCGGTCACGGTGTCGTTCACGGCCTGATCCGAGACGGATTCCCAGGCCAGCAGGGCGTCGAGGTCGGCCCAGAAATTGCTGTCACTGCTGTTGAGGCGTTTGATGTTCATTGCTCACCTTCTAAAAATACTTTTTCACCACAGAGGTCACAGAGAAAAACGGCGTTAAGTCCCAGCGTACTCTCTGTGACCTCTGTGACCTCTGTGACCTCTGTGACCTCTGTGGTAAATGCAAATCTTGTTAACCCACGGCCTCGCTGATTTGATCGATCAGCGCCTTCACCCGCGCGTGTTTCATCTTCATCGCCGCCTTGTTGACGATCAGCCGCGAGCTGATGTCGGCGATGTGCTCGAAGGGCTCCAGGCCGTTGGCGCGCAGGGTGTTGCCGGTGTCCACCACGTCGACGATGCGGTCGGCCAGGCCCACCAGCGGCGCCAGTTCCATGGAGCCGTAGAGCTTGATGATCTCCACCTGCTCGCCGCGGCTGGCGTAGAAGCGCCGGGTGCTGTTGACGAACTTGGTGGCCACGCGCAGGCGCTGGGCCGGCCGCACGTCCTGCTCGCCCTGGCGCCCGGCGGTCATCAGCTTGCAGCGGGCGATCTTCAGGTCCACCGGCTCGTACAGGCCCTCGCCACCGTGCTCCATGAGTACGTCCTTGCCCGCCACGCCCACGTCCGCAGCGCCGTATTGCACATAAGTCGGCACATCGGTGGCGCGCAGGATCAGCACCTTCACGTCGGCGTGGTTGGTGTCGAGAATCAACTTGCGGGAGGCGTCCGGGTCGTCCACCAGTTCGATGCCCGCGTGATTCAGCAAGGGCAGAGTCTCTTTGAAGATACGGCCCTTGGAGAGGGCGATGATCAGGCGGTCGTTTTCGCTCATTTCTGCCACGTTTCACCGTAGGGTGGGCACGTGTTCCGTGCCCACGCGTGATTTGAATCCATGGTGGGCACAGAATACGTGCCCACCCTACACACTGAGTCCTCAGTCCTGTGCCCTCAGTCCTATCTGTTAATTCGGCACCCGCCGAATGGTCGCACCCAGCTGCTGCAGTTTTTCCTCGATGCGCTCGTAGCCGCGGTCGATATGATAGATGCGATTCACCTCGGTATCGCCCTTGGCCACCAGGCCGGCCAGCACCAGGCTCGCCGAAGCGCGCAGATCCGTGGCCATCACCGGGGCTCCGGTAAGGTGCTCCATCCCGTTGATGATGGCGGTATTGCCCTCGAGGCGAATGTCCGCCCCCATGCGCTGCATTTCCTGCACGTGCATGAAACGATTCTCGAATACCGTCTCGCGGATGGTGGCCGTGCCCTGGGCGATGGCATTGAGGGCGGCGAACTGGGCCTGCATGTCCGTAGGAAAGGCAGGGTACGGCGCGGTGTGCACGTCCACGGCCCTGGGCCGCCTGCCCTGCATGTCCAGGGTGATCCAGTCCTCGCCGGTGTCGATCCCGGCGCCGGCGTCGCGCAGCTTGGCCAGCACCGCGTCCAGGGTCTCCGGACGGGTGTCCTTTACGGTCACGCGGCCCCCGGTGATGGCCGCCGCCACCAGGTAGGTGCCGGTCTCGATGCGATCGGGCAGCACGTCGTAGCGCACGCCATGGAGCGTTTCCACACCCTCGATGGTGATGGTGGAGGTGCCGGCGCCGCTGATCTTCGCCCCCATCCTGTTCAGGCAATTGGCCAGATCCACCACCTCGGGCTCCCGCGCGGCATTTTCCAGCACCGTGGTGCCCTCGGCCAGGGTGGCGGCCATCATCAGGTTTTCGGTGCCAGTTACCGTAACGATATCCAGCACGATGGTGGTGCCCTTGAGGCGCGAGGCGTGCGCCTTGATGTAACCATTCTCCACGCTGATCTGCGCGCCCATGGCCTCCAGGCCCTGGATGTGCAGGTTCACCGGCCGCGCACCAATGGCGCAACCGCCGGGCAGGGAGACCTCGGCCTCGCCGTATCGCGCCAGCATGGGACCCAACACCAGGATGGAGGCGCGCATGGTCTTTACCAGTTCGTAAGGGGCGGAGAATTGCTTGATAGTGGAGGCGTCTGTCTCGATGGCCAGTTTTTCATCGATCACCAGGGTCACACCCATGGCGCCCAACAGCTCCATGGTGGTGGTGACATCCTGAAGGTGGGGCACATTACCCACGGTCATGGGCCCATCGGCCATGAGGGTGGCGCAGAGCACCGGCAGGGCGGCATTCTTGGCCCCGGAAATACGGATTGTGCCATCCAGGGTGGCGCCGCCGGTAATGATTAATTTATCCATGAGCCCCGCTATTTCACGCTGTTGTGTAATCTGTGTTGAGTGCTTTCGCATCCCGCCTAAAACGAAAAAGCCACCCGGGATGCATCTGGGTGGCCATCGATCGCGTGTCCGGCATCCGCTTAACCCGCGCCCACCTGCAACTTGCGGGCCTTTTCCCACTCCGCCGGGGTGTAGGCCTTGATGGTAAAGGCATGCAACTCGCCGCTGGTGATGGCCTCGTTGACTGTGGCGTAGACCATTTTCTGCTTGGCCACCAGGGACTTGCCCTCAAAGGCATCGCTCACCACCAGGGCCTGGAAATGGCTGCCATCACCGGTAACGGTGACTTCTGCGTCGGGCAGACCGGCCTCGATCAGGGCTTGAACTTCGCTGGTATCCATCATGACCTCGCTGAACCGGGCAATACCACGCAGCCGAAGAAATAAGGGGCGTAGGATACCGCCTAGCCGCGGATTTTGTAACCCTTTTGCAGCATCAGCAGGGCCAGCGCGCTGAGCGCCACCAGGAATATCAGGGTCACCCCCAGGCTCAGCAGCGGGTCGGCATCGGACTGGCCAAAAAAGCCAAAGCGAAAGCCGTCGATGAGATAAAAGAACGGGTTGAACTGGGACACTGTCTGCCAGATGCCCGGCAGGGAATGGATGGAATAAAACACCCCGCTGAGAAACGACAGGGGCAGAATGAAAAAATTCTGAAATCCCGCCAGTTGATCGAACTTCTCAGCCCATACCCCGGCAATAAGCCCCAGCACCCCCAGGGCGGCGCTGCCCAGCACCGCAAATACCAGAATTGCCCAGGGCGCGGCGAAGGGCAAATCCACGAACAGGATGGCCACCAGGTACACTGCCAGGGCCACCAGCACGCCGCGCACAACCGCCGCGGCGGTAAAGGCGATGAAAAATTCCAGGCTGGAGATGGGCGAAAGTAACACGAACACCAGATTGCCCATCATCTTCGACTGGATCAGGCTCGAGGAACTGTTGGCGAAGGCGTTCTGGATGATAGACATCATCATCAAGCCCGGAATGAGAAAGGCCGTGTACGTCACCCCTGCATAGATCTCCACGTTGCCTTCCAGGGCCTGACCAAACACCAACAGGTACAATAGCGCCGTCACCACCGGCGTGAGAATGGTCTGCACGAACACCTTCATGAAGCGCCACACTTCCTTGGCAAAAAGGGTGTAAAGACCACGCAGGCGGGAACCGGGGCCGGTAGCATTCACGCCAGAATCCCCGTCGCCGGCGGTGCGCCGGTGAGATCGAGAAACACTTCCTCCAGGCCCGCCTCCTCGGTGCGCAGGTCGGTGACTTCGATACCAGCGGCGTGCAGGGTTTGCAGCACTTTGACAATGGGATCCCGGGTCTTGTGCAGGCGCAGGCACAGGCAGTTTTCCTGCTGCTCCACCACCAGGGCCCGCAGGGATTCAGGCAGCGGGGCGTCACCCTTTGCCAGAGTCAGTCGCAGGCTGCGGTAGGGATAACGCGCCAGCAGGGCCTGTTTACTCTCCTGGGCCACCACCTGGCCATGATTGAGAATGGCGATCTCTTCACACAGGGCCTCGGCCTCTTCCAGGTAGTGGGTGGTCAAGAGAATGGTGCGACCATCGGCATGCAGGCGCCGGGTGAACTGCCACAGGGCCTGACGCAGCTCCACATCCACCCCGGCGGTAGGCTCGTCCAGCACCACCACCTCGGGCTTGTGCACCAGCGCCTGAGCGATGAGCACCCGGCGCTTCATTCCGCCGGAAAGGTCGTGCAGGTTGGTGTCGGCCTTGTCGGTCAGGCTCAGGGTCTCGATGAGTTCGTCGATCCAGGCATGGTTTTCCGGACCGTGGCCAAAATAGCCGGACTGCAGGCGCAGCATTTCACGCACAGTGAAAAAGGGATCGTAGACCAGTTCCTGGGGCACTACCCCAAGGGCGTGCCGGGCTTGGCGATAGGCACTCACCACGTCGTGCCCCATCACCGCCACCGTGCCGGCATCGGCGCGCATCAGGCCGGACATTATGTTGATCAACGTGGACTTGCCCGCCCCATTGGGACCCAACAGGCCAAAAAAACTGCCGCGGGGCACGGAAATGCTCACATCCCTGAGGGCACGCAAATCGCCGAAGTGCTTGAACACACCCCGGATGCTGAGCGCGTTGGTCATTTAGTTTATCGACAGCAGCTCATCGACGCCGCTGAGATGGGCGATGGAGCGCATTTGTGCTGGGATGTTCTCAAATCTCAAGCGTTGCTGGCGTTGGGCGGCGGCCCGCTGCCACTCGATAAGCAGGGCCACACCGGCGCTGTCGGCACGATTAACGCCCTGCAGATCCACCTCGATGGGATCACCGCTGAGCCTGTCCCATTGCGCCTGATCCACCAGCCCGGGCACCGTGGCCATGCTCAGCTCACCACTGACCCTGAGCCGGCCCCGGGAATCTATTTCAAGTTGGGCCTCGGTCATTGTTTTTCCGATGTAGTTTTTTCCGTTACAGCCGCAACCTTGGTTTTATTGCGCTCAGCCAGCTTGTCAATCAGCGCCGGCAGGCCATCCTTACGCACTTCCTTGGCGAAAGAGGTGCGATAATTAGCCACCAGACTGATACCATCCACACTCACGTCGTAGACCTTCCATTTACCATCCTTGAGATGCATCTTGTAATTGATGGGAATTGGAAAACCCGCGGACTGCTGCACCTCCGTACGCACGATCACCTGCTTGCCGCCCTTCTTCTTGCGCACTGGTAACATGTCGATCTGCTTGTCGTAGTTATCGTTGAGGGCCTTTGCGTAGGTGCGTACCAGCAGGGTACGAAACTCTTTGGCAAAGCGTTTCTTTTCCTCTGGCGTAGCCTTGCGCCAGTACTTGCCCAATACCCAGCTGGACATGCGCTCGAAATCGAAGTGTGGTGCAACAATGTTATCCACCACTTCCAGCAGGTGATCCGGGTTCTCCTTGATCTTATCCTGCTCATTGCGCAGCACGCTGGTGATCTTGTCGGTGGTCTCCTGCACCAGATCCTGTGGCTCAACCATCGCCATGGCCGGCGCAACCACCAGCCAGAGCAGCAAAAACCACACGCCGTATGTTTTCAACCAATGTGTCACTTGTATTCTCCTGTTGCCACGCGTAGCTTCGCCACTTGCAGATTGTAGTCGTTGACGGTCTTCAGATAATCACTGTAGGCCTGAATATATCCCAGAAAGGCACTGATCACCTTATCGGCTTCCTCCACCCCGGCCTCAAAATCCGCGTAACTGCTGATCATCCAACGTCGCCCGCTGCGGCTGCCTTCGTACAATTTCTGCACCATTTCATGATGGGCGTGTACAGTATGGTACAGCTCGGCCACCTGGAAGGGGATGCCCTGTTGGGCAAAGGCCTCCAGGGCCATGGTGGACTCCATCTCCGCCCGCGCCTGCAACACCTGCGCCGGCTGGCGGCCACTGGCCCATTCCCACTTCAGACCCAGGATGGGAGTGGCGCCGGCGCTATTGAACGGATCATAGGCGCTGACACTGGTGAGGTCCTCACGCAGAGGGCTGTAGGAGATCACCCCCGCCACGCCGGTGTACAAATCGGGATGAGATTCGCTCTTTTTCGCCAGCATCCATTCTCGACGGGCCTGCAGGCCTGCGGCCAGCTGGCGCATCTCCGGTCGCTCCACCAGGGCCTGGGCCTGCAGGGTTTTGAGATCTCCCTCGGGCAATTTCACCGGCCGCAGGCGTTGGTCGGCCAGCTTCAATTCATCATCGGGCGCCACACCCGTGAGCAGGCGCAGGCCGGCCATGGCGATATTCTCAAAACCGGTGGCCTCTGCGATGTAACGCTGCACAAGTGCCACGCCGGTCTGCAGGGCGAACAGGTCCGACTGCTTGGCCTCACCCTCGCCTTCTTCCAACCAGCCCTCCACCAGCTCCACGGCGGACTGGAGCTTCTTCTCGGCGTCCTCCAGCAAATAGCGCGTGTCCCTTGCCGCCAGGTAGCCATTGTAGGCACGGGTTACTTCCAGACGGGTCTGGTTGCGTTGCAGGGCCACGTCCCCCTGCTTGACCTGGATATTACCCGCCGCTGCCTTGGAATAGTGCTCAATCTTGCCGAAGGTGCGCAGCGGCTTGATGAAGGAAAAATCCACGTAATACCAGGGTGAGAGACCATCGATATCAAAGGCATTGTCGGGTATGCCCACGGTGCGTTTGCCGGAACTGTCGGTGGTCTCGAACAGGCCACCGCGCAAGGTGGGTGAAAAGCCCACAAAACTGTTGACGTTGAATATCCAGTCATCGGCGCCCCGGGCCTCGGCCAGCAGACCACGTGCCGCCTCCACCAGTTTTTCCTTTTCCTGGATACGCGCATCGGTTTTCAGCGCCCGTTCGATGGACTGCGACAAATCCAGCACCACAGTCCCGGCCTGCACCGTACCCAGTGCAAACAGAAAGCAAATACCTGTAAAACTGCTAATGGCTAAAGAGCGCATCTTTTTAAAGCCCGGCCATCAAGCCTGGCATCCATTCTGATGTCAGTTTCTTGAACTGCAAAGAGCTGCAAATTACGTTGAAAATAAGCAGCAGAATAACGTGCTTTCAACGTTTTCACGTAGTCTATCGTTGAACACATACCTGCGCAAAGTCAGTATTACCCATCCTGACACCCGGCAAATACAATTACACTTCGACGCCTTCAATCTTGTTCTTTAGGCCAACTGCCGTTTCAGGGTGTCAAACCCCTGCTGAAAGAGGTCTTCAATCCTGCTACGGATGGAGACACCTGCATCTGCATGGGTGTAATACTTGGCCTTCCAGCTAATGAAGGTGCGATCACCCTCGGTAACAGGCCTCAGCCGAAACGTTGCGACATAATCACGCAGGGGAAGGGGACCATCAAGCAAGGCATATCGAAAGACCCTCTCAACATCGCATAATGCCAGCAGCCGTTCTCGCACTGTCTCACCCGTCACCAGCGTAAAACGCCTGATACAACCCACCCTGTCCGGCGGATCATCTCCCTCAATAAAACTCCTGCTCACCGCAGAATGCCAGGTTGAAAAACCACCGAAATCACGCGTCAGCAGCCACACCTTGTCGACCGGGGCATCAATGACCGAACTGGTATAGACGCTACATTTTGTGTTTTTCGTCGTCTCGTTACACGCTATCACAAGCGGACCCCCGACAACCCACATCCTGCAAAACTGTTCTGTCCTTTGACCACCCACTGCTCAATATTTGTCATTTCAGTTATCGCCTTTTACTCACAAATCGCATCACTCTGATAATACGAAACAGGCATGCAGCCACACCAACAGACCAGGCTGCATGCTGTTTCGTTACAGTGATACTACGCGCAAATTTCTCACCACTCCCAGGGAAGGCAATCAGGCAAGCGCATCAAGAATTTCTCGAGGCTCGGTTCTTTGCCGATAATCACCACCCGCAGAGCCGGCAAACAGCACCGTTCCATTTTTGGCTATCACGAAGATCGCCGGCACCGGAAGTTCTGCAGACTTGTCGTCATAAAAACTGTGGAAGTCGTAACCCAGATCGGCCATTGCCTGAATGGAGGTGTCCGGGTTTTTAATCACCGTGGTGTATCGACCCGCCACCTTGTTACCCACATCGCTCAGCACCTCAAATTCCAGTTCGTTGGAATCTTTCATTTGCAGCGAGTTGTCAGGTGTCATGGATGAGACCGCGACAAAACTGGCCCCGGCCTGTTTGATTTGCGGCAATATCTGCTGGTACGTTTTGAGCTCCAGATTGCAATAAGGACACCACGTACCTCGATAAAAGGTTAAAACTACAGGACCTTGCTGTAAAAGGTCTTCAAGGGCGACACTTTTTCCATCCACATTCGGCAGTGAAAATGACGGCGCCTTGTCACCCTTGTTAATCATCAGTGGAGAGGCATACGCCTCGGCAAGCTGTTCTGCATCACGATTAAAAATGGCCAGCTTGTCTTCGGGCATCATTCCACCCAGTTGTTGAACAAGGTCCTTCAAGCCGTCTTTGTAAGACGGGACTGTTGTTGAATCCGACATATTCTTTATCTCCTGTCATTTGATAGTCGTCCATTTGTTTCAGGGACAGGCGTACCTTATTCCAGCAAAATAAATGAATAAACAACATGAAAGACAATTCACAATTGCGTAGTATGCAATAATAGACATGAAGCTCTGGATATTTTTCTCGACGTCGCGGCATCACAACGTTACCGACATTGCCCGCACACACAATCTGGCCCCTTCCCCAGGGTCGCGGTGATTACCTCGCTGGAAAAAGAGATCGGCATCGGGCTATTCCAGTGCAGCACGCGCCTGCTGGAACCCACCGAGACCGGCAACGTGTATTTCGAAAGCATCCAGCCCATTCTAGACAAACTGGTATCGGCCACAGACGTGGCCGCCGATCTCATCGAAGACCGGATTGAGATTGTGGTGCGCCTGGGTGCGCTACAGGATTCGACCTACATTGCCCGACGACCGGCTTATCGGTGATGCCGTTCAGTCCGGCCAGCTAGTGCGGCTGCTTGATGAGTTTGAGGTCACCGCCACCGGTTACAATGGGGCGGCGTGTTGCCGTATCCCTCCCGGGATTACGTTGCCATAAAGACGCGCGTGTTTATGGATCATTTGATTGAGAATATTTAAACCGGAATACTATTGCATCACATCGTTATTCCTTGTCCGCCTGGCTCACCAGGAACTGGCCGATGATCTGTTCCAAGACGATGGCGGATTGTGTCAGTTCCAGTTCGCTGCCGGCGGTGAGCACCTCTTCCGCGCCGCCGGCTTCCAGGCCGATGTACTGCTCACCCAGCAGGCCCGCCGTAAAAATGCTGGCGCTGGTGTCGGCGGGGATGTTGTCATATTCATTCTGGATGTTCAGGGTCACCACCGCCTCATAGGATTCCTTGTCAAAACCGATGTTCGCCACCCGCCCCACCACCACTCCGGCCATGGTCACCGGTGAGCGAACCTTCAGGCCGCCGATGTTCTCGAAGTGGGCGGTGACCTCGTAGCCTTCGGTCTCGGTAAACGTGCTGATGTTACTCACCTTCATGGAGAGCATCAGCAGTGCCGCCAGTCCGGCAATGACGAATAGGCCCACCCAGATTTGTACTGTTCTTGAATGCATCATGTGTTGTTTCTCCAGGTTCTACCTTAATCTACTCAAAATACTTCCCACAGCATTATTCTCCTCGTGTGGGAGCGCCTTTCCAGGCGCGAATCGCGCCTGGAAAGGCGCTCCCACCCTGTTTTGCACCACATAATGCGCTATTGGCTGGCGTGAGCCCACTCACTGACCCTTCACGCATTCACACGGCAGCGAATACCTACCGATGTCTGTTACACCTTTTTTGAGGCCCTTGATATCTAGTTTAGTGTTTGCTGATTATTTGCCGAACATCAGCGCCGTCAACACGAAGTCCAGCCCCAGTACCGCCAGGGAGCCGTGCACCACGGTGTTGGTGGTGGCGCGGCTCACGCCCTCCGATGTGGGTACGGTGTCGTAGCCCTCGAACACGGCGATCCAGGTGACCACGAAACCGAACACCACGCTCTTGATGACGCCGTTGAAGACATCCTCGTGCAGGTCCACCTTGGCCTGCATCTGCGACCAGAAGGCGCCGTCGTCCACCCCCAGCAGGCCCACCGCCACGAAGTAACCGCCCACCACACCCAGGGCGCTGAAGATGGCGGCCAGCAGGGGCATGGACAGAATCCCCGCCAGGAAGCGTGGCGCCACCACCCGGTGCAGCGGATCCACCGCCATCATCTCCATGGCGGACAACTGCTCGGTGGCCTTCATCAGGCCGATCTCCGCGGTGAGCGCGGAGCCGGCGCGCCCGGCAAACAACAGGCCCGCCACCACCGGCCCCAGTTCGCGCACCAGGGACAGGGCCACCATCACCCCCAGGGATTCGGTGGCACCAAAGTCCACCAGGGTATTGTAGCCCTGCAGGCCCAGCACCATGCCCACGAACAGGCCGGACACGGCGATGATCACCAGGGACAGCACGCCCACGGAATACATCTGTTTGACCACCATGCCGAAGCGCGGCAGCAGGGCCGGAAAGCCCCCCAGCACGTGCAACAGGAACAGGTGGCCGCGGCCCATGCGTTCGGCCACGCCCAGGGCGGTGGCGCCCAGTCGTTGCAGTGCGTCCAGCATCAGCGGCTACTCTCCACGGTCTTGCCCAGCAGGTCCTCGGCATAGTCCGCCGCCGGGAAATGAAACGGCACCGGGCCGTCGCTCAGGCCCTGCAGGAATTGCTGCACCCAGGGCGAGGTGGATGCCCGCAGCGTATCCGGGGTGCCGTCCTCCACCACCCTGCCCTCGGAGATCACGTAGACGTAATCGGCGATGGACAGGCTTTCCTGCACGTCGTGGGAGACCATCACCGAGGTCAGCCCCAGGGCGTCAGTGAGGGTGCGCAGCAATGTGACCAGCACGCCCATGGAGATGGGGTCCTGGCCGGTGAAGGGTTCGTCGTACATGATCATCATGGGATCCAGGGCGATGGCCCGGGCCAGGGCCACGCGCCGCGCCATGCCGCCGGACAGTTCGCTGGGCATGAGATCCCGCGCACCGCGCAGACCCACGGCCTGGAGCTTCATCAGCACCAGGTCGCGGATCAGGGCTTCGTTGAGTCGGGTGTGCTCGCGCAGCGGGAAGGCCACGTTGTCGAACACATTGAGGTCGGTGAGCAGGGCGCCGTTCTGGAACAGCATGCCCATGCGCTTGCGCAATTCATAAAGCTGGCGGTAATTCAGCTGGGGCACGGACTCGCCGTCCACCCACACGGTGCCACTGTCCGGACGCAGCTGGCCGCCGATGAGACGCAGCAGGGTGGTCTTGCCGGTGCCGCTGGGGCCCATAATGGCGGTGAGCTTGCCGCGCTGAATATCGATATCGATGCCGTCGAAGATCCTGCGCTCGCCCCGGCTGTAGACCAGGTCACGGATACGCACCAGGGGTTCGGCGGTTGGCTTGTCTGTCTGACTCATGGAATGTTTATTGTTTTTTTCCGTTGTGCTGTGACGCTGTGACCCGGCATTTGGTTCAACTCATGCAACTCAATACGCGAGACAAGCTCAGATTTCCGGGATCACCAGCATGTCGCCGATCATCATCGCCGCGCGCAGTGCGTCGGGATCGGGACGCTCCTGTTCCACCATGAGCAACACCCGGCGTTTGTCCCCGCTGGTATTCTCACAGCGCAGACAGGCCTCAATGGTCTCACGCCATTCCCGGGGTGTGTAGTGCTTATTCCCTGTCACCCGGGCCACGGTGAAACCACCCCCCCGCCAGCCCGGTTCCCCTTCGTCTGCATTCCAGCACAACTCTACACCATGCTGCTGCAGCAGATCCCTCCCCGCCTGACTGGGACCCACGTCCTCGGGTAACAACACACACACCGGCGCCTGGCTCGTGGCGGCATCCAGGCTGCTGGCGATCATCGCCAGATCTTCATCCACCTCGACGGGGCGCAGGAGGATGCCCCGTAATTGCCCGCCCAGGGGTTTGACGGTCTCGACAAAGGCGTCCCAGTCGATGAGCAGATCCTCCACCTCCAGATAGAACTCAAATTCCCCGGGGGTGTCTTCCACCCAGCGCTCCACCTCCAGGGCATCCAGCGCGGCAAGCTCCCGGGCCGGCACCACTACGGCGCGAAATTCGTTGCTGTAATAGGCCAGTTGCCAGTCTTCCGGCAGGTCGTCCGGATAAAAGTTGTCCAGCCAGTTGTCGTACGACCAGCCTCGTGCGGCAACAATAATCTCGGTGTGCGATGTGCTCATGGGCGGATAGTACAGGTTCTATGGCGCTTGCGCTGTGAGTCATGGAAATCACTGGAAATACTGGCCATAAAAGCGGCAGCATGGGGTAAATCCTGAGCACTTTCCGCTATCATCCCGGTCATGGCCGACATCCTTCCCTTCAAACGCCCTGCTCGCAAGAAACGCCCCGGCGAGATCCACAAGGGCAAGACCCTTTGCCGGCACGGCTTTCACAAGTGGGTAATCTCCAAGGACAAGCAATTCGATACCCGCCAGGGCAAGCTGGTGACGCTATACGTCTGTGCCCGCTGCGGCGTCCATAAAACCAGGGCATTGTAGCTGGCCTGGCACTCACTCGATCCAGCGAATCTCCAGTGCCGTGACCTCGCCCACCACCTCCTCTTCCAGGTCCTCGGCCTGACGAAAAGCCGTGGGACTGAGGGGCACCCGGCCGGCCATGATCTCGGCAAATTCCTGGGGATAAAGGGGCCGTTTGTCCGGTTCGGCATAACCAATGGGAAACAGCGGCAGATTGGTACGAGGATCATATTTGTCCGAGGCACCCACGGTATGCAGCAGCTCATGGGCAATGACCACGTTATTGCCGGCATCCTGACGATGCGTGGCGAAGGCGTGCACCACCCCCAACAGGCCCTTTTGCAGCCCCAGGGAGTGCGACAGCGTCGGACTGGATGCCGGGTCGTGATAGAGCACGAACATCTGGATATTGGCGGGCGGTCCGTGATCACGCCCCACCCGCCAGGCCCACCAGCGCATCTGCAGGCTCCACCAAATCACCTTCAGCGGGTTGCGATCCCGGGGCGGCTCGGGGGGATGCGCCTCCAGCACCGGGCCCATCACCAGTTCGAAGGGCTGGCGCAGGGTCAGACCGTAGTGCTCAGCCTCATCGGCGAAGAAGCCTTCGATATCCGCGTAGTCTTCCAGCGACAGGTCCTCGATGTAGGCCGCCGCCTGCGCGCTGCCATCGCCGTTGATGGGATAAATGGCCACCACCAGCGGCTTCTCCCAGCTGGTGGTGCGCAGCTTGGTGAGCCATGTCCCCAGCGCCACCGTGAGCAGGATCAGCAGCAGGAACAGCACGCGCAGCTGCTTGAAGGTGCTCACTTACGAAACAACCATAGCAACAGCGAGAGGATCAGACTGACCAGCAGGGAGGTGGTGATGGGAAAATAGAAGCGCGAGTTTTCCCGTTCGATGACGATATCCCCGGGCAAGCGCCCCAGCCCCAGCCTGGACAACCAGGGCCACAGCAGGCCCACCGCCACGAGAATGATGCCAAGGGTGATGAGCAGGCGGGGCATGATTCACTTCTAGGTGAGCGTTTTCACGCCATCCGGCGTACCCAGCAACAATACATCCGCCGGACGCATGGCGAACAGGCCGTTGGTGACGATGCCGACGATGTTGTTGAGCTGCTGCTCCAGCTCCACAGGATTCATGATCTGCAGGCCGTGGATGTCGAGGATCACATTGCCATTGTCGGTGACGAAACCCTCGCGATAGGCAGGCTGACCGCCCAGCTTCACCAGCTCGCGGGCCACGTAGCTGCGCGCCATGGGGATCACCTCGATGGGCAGGGGGAATTCGCCCATGATATCCACCAGCTTGGACTCATCGGCGATACACACAAACTGCTTGGCCACCGCGGCGACGATCTTCTCCCGGGTCAGTGCGCCACCGCCGCCCTTCATCAGGTGCAGGTACTTGTTGGACTCGTCGGCGCCGTCCACGTAAACGTCGATGACATCCACCATGTTCAGATCTTCCACCGGAATGCCGTGGCCCTTGAGACGCTCGGCGCTGGCCTCGGAAGACGCCACCGTGGTCTCGATCTGGCCCTTGATGGTGGCCAGCTCATCGATGAAATAATTGGCCGTGCTGCCGGTGCCCACGCCCACGATCATGCCTGGCTTGATGTATTCCAGGGCGGCCTTGGCCACCGCTTGTTTCATTTCGTCTTGGTTCATTTTTCTTCCTTTGGAGGCGGAGACAAACTCGCCCCTCATGTTTGGATAGTCGTCATCCCGGCGCAGGCCGGGATCCAGGAAGCCCAAATAATGCTCTGGATTCCGGCCTGCGCCAGAATGACGGTAATGTTTGCTCCCATTGTTGACTCATCATTATACAGAATAACAACGAACTGTTATTTTACGCGCATGTTCAAAGACTACGCTGAAAAAATCCGCCACGCCCGCGTCTACGACGTGGCCAAAAAGACCCCGCTGGAGCCCGCCCCCGGCCTGAGCGAACGCCTGGACAACCGCGTGTTGCTCAAACGGGAAGACCTGCAGCCGGTGTTTTCGTTCAAGCTGCGCGGCGCCTACAACAAGATCGCCCATCTCAACGAGGCCCAACAGCAAAAAGGGGTCATCGCCGCCTCCGCCGGCAATCACGCCCAGGGCGTGGCCCTGGCCGCCCGGCGCATGGGACTCAAGGCGCTCATTGTCATGCCCAAGACCACGCCGGACATCAAGGTCCACGCGGTGGAACAAATGGGTGGTGAGGTGGTGCTGCACGGCAACGCCTACGACGATGCCTACGAGCATGCCAGGGAGCTTGCC
>DRKQ01000218.1 GCA_011051685.1 Gammaproteobacteria bacterium | reverse complement strand
GTTGTGTCAACCGATGCCGCCGCCCTGCGTTGTACGGGGTGAGCACGGGCATTTTTATCGACATGACAGGTCCCAGGACCTCGAACAGGAGGGAAATCATGAAACACTTTTTCCAACAACACAGGAATGCGTTGGCCAAGCTGCGCCGGCGTTTTTTTCTGGGGCTGTTGCTGGCCTTCAGCGGACTCTTGCTGACGGCCTGCGGCGGTTCCAGTGACAATCCAACCGAGGGCGATGGTGAAGTGGTCATCGGTCTCACCGACGCCGAGGGTGATTTCGCCAGTTATACCGTGGACGTGAAGTCACTGACCCTCACCAAGGCCAATGGCGCGGTGGTGGAAACCCTGCCCGTGGCAACCCGGGTGGACTTCGCCCAGTACACTGAGCTGACGGAGTTTCTCACCGCCGCCACGGTGCCCAACGGCGTCTATGTCAAGGCCAGCATGGTGCTGGATTATGCCAATGCCGATATCTGGGTGGAGGACGCCAATGGCGACGCCGTGCAGGTGACCAGCGTGGTGGACAGCGACGGCAATGCCATCAATGAACTGGCAGTGTCGGTGCGTCTCGAAGGCCGTAACGCGCTGCTCATCGCCCCGGGAATCCCGGCCCATCTGACCCTGGATTTCGACCTGGAGGCCACCAATGCGGTGGACTTCACTGATCCCACGTCCCCCACGGTGACCGTGGAACCCATGTTGCTGGCCGAGCTGGACGTGGAAAAATTCAAGACCCATCGCCTGCGCGGCCCGCTGGCAGACGTGGACGTGGCCAACAACCGCTTCGAGGTGATCCTGCGGCCCTTCCATCACCCGCTGCGTGACAACGATCGTCGCCGCCACTTCGGTACCCTGGATGTGGTGGTGAACGATACCACCGTCTACGACATCGACGGCGTGGGCTACGAGGGCCAGGCGGGCCTCCAGGCCCTGGATACCCTGCCCACCTTTGCCGCCACCGTGGTGGTGGGCGAGGTGAAATTCAATCCGCGGCGCTTCGAGGCCAGCGAGGTGTATGCCGGTTCCTCCGTGCCCGGCGGCACCCAGGATGTGGTCACCGGCAATGTCATCGCCCGTAACGGCGACGTGCTCACCGTGAAGGGCGCCACCCTGATCCGCGCCGGCGGTAGCGTGGTGTTTAACGACGAGGTGACAGTGAATCTCGGCGGGATGACCACCGTCAAGCGCCAGCTGGACCTCGCCGGCAGTTACGGCATCGGTGACATCTCCGTGGGCCAGCGGGTGCGCATCTTCGGCACCCTCACCGATCCCATGGCACCCCAACTGGAGATGGATGCCGGGGTGAACAACGAGGGCCGGGTGCAGATGCGCTTCACCACCCTGCGTGGCACCGTGGTGGGCATGGCGACCATCCAGATCGTGCCGCCACCCCAGGTGCCCCTGGTGATGAACCTGCAGGCCATCGATGGCCGCAAGGTGGCGCTGTTCGATTTCGCCGGAACCGGCATCGATGCCGCCAATGACGCCGACCCGCTGCTCTACGAGATCGACACCGGCAGCCTGGATGTGAGCCGCCTGGCCGACGGCAAGCCCATCAAGGTGCGCGGTTTCGTGCGGCCCTTCGGCAGCGCCCCGGCGGACTTCACCGCGCAGACCGTGGTGGATGTGAGCGCCCTGCGCGGGGTGTTGGCGGCCAACTGGGAGCCTGCCTCGAATACGGCCATCAGCGTGGATACAACCGGCCTGGCGCTCAGTCTGGATTGCGCGGCGGACTTCCACTATCTGGTGCGTGGCCGGGTAGTGACGGATCTGTGCGCCACCGGTACCGGGCTGGACGGCACGGCGCGCATCGAACCCTTTGCTGACGGCGAGGGTGTGTATCTCATCGCAGTGGCCGATGTGCTGGTTCTGCACACCACGTTTGCGGATTTCAGCGCCGACCTGGCCAATCGTCTCGGCGGCGGGGCGGCGGTCCGTCATTTGGGCGCCCGGGGCAGCTTCGATGATGCCAACGCCACCCTGCAGTCGCGGCTGGTGGAGGTCAGTCTGCAATAGCGCGGAAAAGCACAGGTGAAAGGCGGAAACGGGCGGCCCGGGTCGCCCGTTTTTGTTATGCTGCTGTGATGATCCATCAACAGATTCTGAGCATCACCACCCCCGGCCGAGGCAGCAACAGCATCACCCGCGAGGTGCAGGATGTGGTGGTGCAAAGTGGTATCGAGACCGGCCTGTGTCATGTATTCATGACGCACACCAGTGCTTCACTGATGCTGTGTGAAAACGCCGACCCCGATGTGCGCAACGATATGGAATCCTTCATGGCACGCCTGGTGCCCGACGGCGACCCCCTGTTCCTGCATCGCGACGAGGGCCCGGACGTACGGGTTATATAAGGGCTGAATTCCAATATGGGCATATGTCGCAAATATGGACACAGGAAGTTGCTGCTAGGAGACTAACTTGACGGCAGGTGGGAATAGGAGTTTTTCTCTTATTATCAATTTGTTAGCTTTATTTGCAGGCGGCAAATACTAGCTTGTTGAGGATTGTGCGGCTATTTGTGAGTCGCCTTCTGAATAATCTTAAGTATTTCTTTTTGCTCAGGTATTGAAGCCTGAGCCCACAATTCAATTATGTTGGCCAGTTCATCCTCTTCACAGTAGAAATATGCGGTAGGTAGACTTAAAACATCTGCTATACGCTTTACCGTCCCAAAGTCGGGGGAATGTTTTTCCGTTTCATACTGGTTCATTCGTGCACTGGCCGAGAACTGGTCTATCCCAGCTTTAATGCCAAGAGTTTTCTGTGATAAGCCAGCTTTAGTGCGGGCGATTTTCAATCGACGACTTATAGGGGATCTTTTTCTTTCAGGCAAAACACGAATCTCATTAGCAAAACGGCAGCTAAGAGATTCTTAGTATTTTGCTTGCCTAGATACTAAGGAATCCTTAGTATCTGGCGAAATGAAACCTGCCCTGGGGTGATTGGTAGGTTTTTTGTAGGGAGTGAGATCCAGTTGGTTGCTAGAAATCAAGGTAGATGAAATGTTTGAGACCCACGAAAATGCCGAACTCAAAGTGGAACCAGTTTTTTCTGAGCCAGGTATTCGACGGTGGCGATACGTAATAAATCCTCTACATACTCATTGGTTTCATGTCACTTATGAGAAGTGCAAAACGGATGATGTAGCACTAACTCAGATTATCTTTTTGTCAGACCTAGAACAGCTCGAAGAATTCAGCAGGTTAAAGGAAATCAAAATTCTTCGGGTAGATCTGGTTAGTCCTAAATATATGAATGGCGCAAGCGGTTGGAAGATGGAACCACTGAAAGAAATTTGGCAAGCCGAAGAACCGTATAATAAAGGACAGCCTGCATACGTGTTTGTACTGAGTAGTAATACAAAGTATGTATATTCTGCATTGGATACTCCAGAGCGGGAGTTGATAGACAAGAAGGTTATTTTTCTAGCGCCGGAATAGGCGCATGCCAAAGGTTTTAGAGCAATTCTTTGGGGCGACTTACGATAAAAGCGAAAAACTTCAGGTATGGTTGCTACAAGTCATAGGCCATGAATCTTATCTCTTTGTATAAGGATTTCATCAATATTTCGGTTACAAGCATCGAGCGTTTCGATCATCCCATTTAGTTCTTTTTTGGCTAATAAGCTGAACTCATGAAGTAGTTCAATTTCATCTTGTGTTATTCCCGAAAGGT
>DRKQ01000217.1 GCA_011051685.1 Gammaproteobacteria bacterium | reverse complement strand
TCACCGGCCAGCAACCGATGCGCCTTCTCCATGGAGGGCAGCTCCTCCCGGCAGGGCGGACACCAGGTGGCCCAGAAATTCAGCACCACCACCTTGCCGCGGTAATCCGCCAGGCGATGTCGCTTGCCGTCCATATCCGGCAGATTGAAATCCGCCGCCAGCGGTTTGTCTGCAAGGGGATGCAGGGCCTCCCCCGCCAGCAGGGGCGGGCTAATCATCACTGACAACAACAAAAAACCATAACGTAAAATAGTCATTTGCTCACTCGCTGGAAGCCGGTTGCGGATGCACATCGAGCGCACATTGCATAGCAGGTATCGTCGCGGTTTTGGTTTCACCGTCCTTTTGCCAGACGATGTGCAAATCGAAACGCGCACCGGGTTTCAGGCCAAAGGTGATCATGCCCCAATTGTAGTCCCCCGCCAGCAACCGGTGCCTGCTGGGCAACAGTGACCACTCGAAGGCGATGCGCGCCGCTGCCGGCACCTGACGTTGCTGCCATAGCGCCAGCCAGGCCTCCTTTGAATAGATACCCTGCGATGCGTCCTTTCCCCTGGGCAGAATCCGCCAGTCGGCGAGATCATAGGTGATCACCGTATCCGCCGTCGCCGGCGCGGTATTTTTGTAAATGGTCTGAAACACACAGCGCTGAGCAATACGCTCCGCATCCTCGGCACGAAATTGGCGGGCGGAAAAAAACGCCCGGGTCTGATCGGGCAGACGCTGTATCCAGCGAATCGACATGCCCTCACTTTGCCACTGCCAGTAGGGCAGCTGGGCATTGTCATCCGTGCCTGTCTCAACCTGAGCCGGGAGTGCGGCAGGCAGACACAGGCAGAGCAGAAATGACAGCGGTCGACGGAAAAACACATTGTTTCTCATGTCGACATTCTGCCCTATTCACACCTGTCAGGCATTGTAATTTCGCACCAGACCCCACATATTGCAATTATCCTGCTGCTTACACGACCCACAGGTCCGTCATGACCCATCATTTGCGTAGGCTCATTATAGTCAGTGTACTCATCGCTCTGGGCATCGCCCTGGGCTGGTACTGGTCGAAACCCAAACCCGTGGCGGTGCGCGTGCACGCCGTGGACCGGGGAACCGTCGAGTCCACCGTGGCCAATACCCGCGCCGGCACCGTCAAGGCCTGCCAGCGCGCCCGGCTCTCCCCCGCCGTCGGCGGACTGATCGATCGACTGCCCATCGAGGAAGGCGAGCACGTCAAGGCCGGACAGTTACTGTTATCCCTGTGGAACAGGGATCTCGACGCGCAACTGAAGCTGGCCGAACGCGAGGCCGTGGCCACCACCGCCCAGGCCACGGAAGTCTGCGTAGTGGCCGAGGTGGCCCGCAACGAGGCCGATCGCCTGGTAAAACTGCGCCAGCAGAAACTCGCCTCCGACGATGACACCGAACGCGCCGTGGGTGACGCCAAGGCCCGCGCCGCCGCCTGCCTGGCCGCCAGGGAATCGCGCCGCGTGGCAGAGGCAAAGATCGCGGTCAGCAAGGCCAACCTGGAGCGCACCCGCCTGCTCGCCCCCTTCGACGGCGTGGTGGCCAAGATCAATGGCGAACTGGGTGAATACGTCACCCCCTCCCCTCCCGGCATCGCCACTCTGCCGACCGTCGATCTCATCGACGACAGCTGCATGTACATTTCCGCGCCCATCGACGAAGTGGACGCAGCGAAGATCAAGCTGGGTCAGGCCGCGCGCATCTCCCTGGATGCCTTCCCGCAAAAGACCTTCGCCGGCAAGATCCGCCGCATCGCCTCCTTCGTGCTGGAGATCGAGAAACAGGCGCGCACCGTGGATGTGGAAGCCGATTTCGTGCACCGCGAGGACTACGCCAATCTGCTGGCCGGCTACAGCGCCGACCTGGAGATCATCCTCGCCACCCGCGCCAATGCCCTGCGCATCCCCACCGAGGCCCTGCTGGAAAGCAACCGGGTGCTGGTCTATTCCGCCGATGACGGGCGACTGCATGAACGCAAGATCGAGACCGGCCTGTCTAACTGGAAGCTGACGGAGGTGACCGCCGGCCTGCAGGAAGGAGACCTGGTGGTCATCAGTGTCGACCGGGAAGGTGTGGAAGATGGGGCTTTGGCTTCGCCAGAGGAAAGATAAAAGGGAAAAGATTAAAGGTAAAACAATATCAACTTTCATTGGCCCCCGTTAACTTGCCTGTTGTTTTAGGGCAACCTTTGAAACAATGGGAAAACAATGAACCATGCGGCATTGGAGACATGAATATCGCGGCCTTTTTCCATCATTCCGGCGAATGCCGGAACATAAGCGCGAAGCGCGTTGAACGCCACAGGCGGCCCGAAGGGTGAGCGCAGCGAATAATCCAGTGATCCCGGTAGCTTACCGGATCCCGGCCTCGGCAACTGCTGCTGCGTTGCTCTACCTCCTGCATCCATACAGTCGTTCGCCGGGATGACAACTCTGAACTTATTAAGGGTCTCAAAATTGGTTTAACAGACATCGGTGAGCATTAGTCATATTGGGTATGCCTGACGCGTCAGTGAGTGAAGGCAAGTTATCACATAGCACGCTTGTACAATGTCAAATTCGGTGGGAGCGCCTTTCCAGGCGCCCCCACACGAGGAAATAACCCTGTAGAAATTATTTTGAGACGATTTAATAACAGGACATTAGCAGTGATCAACTTTTCTCTTTTCCTTTTGCTTTTGCTCTTGCTCTTTCATCTGCCCTTACAATGATCCAGTTAACCGACATCCAACGTATCTTTCAGGTGGGAGACCAGCAGGTTCACGCCCTGCGTGATATCAACCTGCACGTTGGCACCGGGGAATACATCTCCATCATGGGACCCTCAGGCTCGGGCAAGTCCACACTGCTCAATATAATCGGCCTGCTGGATCGCCCCACTGCCGGACACTACCTGTTGGACGGGCAGGACGTCACCACTCTGTCCGAGGAACAACAGGCCCACACCCGGCGGGAAAAGATCGGCTTCGTGTTTCAGTTCTTCCATCTGGTACCCCGCCTCACCGCAGCACAAAATATCGCCCTGCCCCTGGTGCTGGCGGGCGTCCCCGAGAAGGAACGTGAGGAAAAGGTGCAAAAGGCGCTGCAACAAATGGGCATCGCCAACCGCGCCGACCATCGGCCCGACCAGCTCTCCGGCGGCCAGCGTCAGCGTGTGGCCATTGCCCGCGCCACGGTAATCGGCCCCGCGGTATTGCTGGCCGATGAACCCACCGGCAATCTGGACAGCACCTCCGGCCACGAGGTGATCAAGATCCTCGAGCAACTCAATAACGAAGGACTGACGCTACTTGTAGTTACCCACGATGAATCCCTGGGCCGCCGCGCCACACGCCGTATTCACATGATGGACGGCGCCATCGTGCAGGACACCACACAGACAGACTCTACAGACGCGCCATGAAAACTCGCGACGCCCTGCTCTTCGCCCTGGATTCCCTGCGTGGCTACCACACCCGCACCGGGCTGATGCTGCTGGCCATGGCCATTGGCGTGGCCTCGGTACTGCTACTCACCTCGCTGGGAGAGGCGGCACGCCGTTACGTGCTCGGTGAATTCGCCTCCCTGGGCACCAACCTGGTGATCGTCATGCCCGGCCGTGCCGAGACCAGTGGCGGCAATCCCGCGGTGGTGTTCGGCGGCACCACCCGCGATCTCACCTTGGAGGACATGCAGGCCATGGCGCGCTCCCCGGGCATCCGTTATGTGGCGCCCATCGCCCTGGGTTCGGCGGCAGTCTCCCACCAGGACCTGAGCCGCGAGGTGCCCATCCTCGGCTCCACCGCGGACCTTATCACCATCCGCCACTGGCAGATGGCCCAGGGCCGTTTTCTGCCCAAGGGCGACGTGGCTCGTGGCAGTCCGGTGACGGTGCTGGGGCTCAAGGTGAAAGAGGAATTGTTTGGCAGCCGGCGGGCCATCGGCGAGTGGGTGCGCATCGGCGACCGCCGCTTCCGTGTCATCGGCGTCATGGCCTCGGAAGGACGCTCCATCGGTGTGGACGTGCAGGATGTGGTGATCATCCCAGTGGCCAGCGCGCAACAATTATTCAACACCCAGAGCCTGTTCCGCATCCTGGTGGAAGCCCGCCGCCGGGAGGCCATCCCACGGGTGATCGAACACCTGAAGCAGACCATTCGCAAACGCCATCAGGGCGAGGAAGACGTCACCATCATCACCCAGGACGCGGTACTGGCCACCTTCGACAAGATCCTCCAGGCCCTGACCCTCACCGTGGCCGGTATCGCCGCCATCAGCCTGGCGGTGGCGGGCATCCTGATCATGAACGTGATGCTGGTGGCGGTGTCGCAACGCACCACCGAGATCGGCCTGCTCAAGGCGCTGGGGGCGCCGCGGCGGCAGATCATCGGCCTGTTTCTCACCGAGGCGGGACTGCTCTCGGCACTGGGGGCCGG
>DRKQ01000216.1 GCA_011051685.1 Gammaproteobacteria bacterium | reverse complement strand
TCAGGTGATTGGCGAACAGGCCAAAAAGGGTGAGATTCACCTCAAGATCGATATCAAGCCCAACTACCCCGACACCCCGGCCAACTGGGAAGACCGTGTCGAAGGCGCCTTTGCCGGCGTGTATTCGGTGATGGGAACCACTACTGGCTGTATAGAAGAAGACTGAGAAGAAGATTGACATGAAATATCTCGACGAAGGAGCCGGCATGCGCGATGCCGACAGCGGTGACGAAGAAGTCGTCTCCGAGGAAAAGCTGCAACAGGAGCTGGCCGCGGCACAG
The DNA here is from genome assembly GCA_011051685.1 of Gammaproteobacteria bacterium. Taxonomy (GTDB): domain Bacteria; phylum Pseudomonadota; class Gammaproteobacteria; order SZUA-152; family SZUA-152; genus SZUA-152. The sequence goes on along the minus strand of DRKQ01000216.1, from coordinate 2,687 downwards.
CGGGAACTGATCGAGCTGCCCGCCGGTTATGCACCCATACAGAAGGCCGAAATACAGAACCGCATCGCGGAAATCCTCATCGACCTGCGCCAGACCGAGGCGGCCTTCGATACCGCCCGCGAGGCCTTCGATACCTTTGTCGCCGCCGAGCAGTGGGAGGGCGCCGTGCAGGCCTGCAACATCATGTTCATGGCCGATCAGCCCTGGTCGCTGGCGGCGCTGGGGCAGGGTGTGTGGCTGGCGGTGACCTTTCCCATCGATCCCGAACTGAGCGTGGCCGTGCTGCAGCACATCATCGACGAAACACCCACCGACTCCGACGGCGCCGCGGTGGCCGCGGCGGTGGCGCACTATGTGGTGGATCTGCGCGCCGAGGGCAAGCAGCGCGACAATCTGATGCTGTTCACCAATCACATGATGGGCACCGTGGCGCGCCGTCACAGCGACGTGCAGAAGCAGGAACAGTTCGACTTCTGGATGGAAAAGCTGGAGCTGACGGAGCCGGCCAAGTTCCTGCCACGCCTGCGCAACATCGTCGACGTGCTGGTGCAGGAAGACTGGTGGATCGACCGCGAGGCCATCTGGGCCACCCTGCCGGACCAATAGGCGGACCGAAAAAACGCCATGTACTGGGAAGAAGATAAAGGCAACGACCCCCCCGAGGTGGGTGATGCCGTCATCGATCTGGTCTTCGGCACCGACTGCCGCTGTCTGCCGGTCGACCACGCCTATGCGCTGGCGCAGGCGATACAGCACGAGCTGCCCTGGCTGGCCGATGAGCCGAGTGCCGGCATCCATACCATTCACGGCGCCGCGTCCGGCAATGGCTGGGTGCGCCCACAGGGCCCGGATGACTTGTTGCTGTTATCCCGGCGCACCAAGTTCACCTTGCGGGTGCCGAAACATCGCATCGAGGACGCCCTGGCACTGCAGGCCAAGATGCTGGATGTGGGTGGCTATCCATTGACGCTGAAGCGTGCCACGCAGCGGCCGCTAAGTGTGCTGACGACACTGTTCGCGCGCTATCAGGCCACGGACCGGGATATCGACAGCGAAGAGCAGATGCTGGATTGGGTGGCCGCGCAGCTGCAGCGGCTGGCTATCCGTCCGCGCAAGCTGCTGTGTGGCACCCTGCATCCCATCAAGACCCCCGAGGGTGAAGTGCAAACCCGCAGCCTGATGATCGCCGACCTGGATTATGACGAGTCCCTGCGGCTTCAGGAGCAGGGGCTGGGGCCGCACCGGATGCTGGGCTGTGGCCTGTTTATTCCGCACAAGGGGATTCAGGCCCTGAATGCAGACTAACTGTAATTGGTTGTTTGATCGTTTAATGACAAAAAGCGCAAAGTAAAAAGTAAGGAGGAAGCAATGGCAATTGAATTCAACGGCAAGACCATCGAGACCACCGCAACCGGATATTTGGTCAATCTGGATGACTGGAGCAAGGAGCTGGCCGAGGAAATGGCTCGCATGGAAGAGATTGGCGAGCTGACCCAGAAGCACTGGGACCTGATCGAATACCTGCGTGACGAATACATCAACAACGGCCAGAATCAGCCCAACACGCGCAACATCGTCAAGGCCATGTCGGCCAAGTGGAACGAGAAGCTCGGTCAAAAAGACGTCTACGAGCTGTTTCCCAAGGACCCCAGCAAACAGGGTGGACGCATCGCCGGGCTGCCGGAATCACGCCGCAAGGGCGGTTACTGAGGCGCGGCGGGTCGTTCGCAGATCAAAAAAGGGGACGTGTGGCGATATTTCCCACGCGCCTTTTTACTGTCCGCCGTCTCAGACTTCGCTCCACATGCGGATCAGATTGACGTAGGAACGATCCACCTGCTTGGTTTCTTCGGCATCCGGTCTTTCCGCCAGCAGCACGTTGCGGGCCTGATCCAGCTGGTAGAGCAATTCGCGTTGGTTTGGGTCGCGCACCATGCTCTGCAGCCAGACGATGGCGGCCAGGCGTTCGCCGCCCGTTACCTCGGCCACGTGATGCACGCTGGTGGAGGGATACATGACCGCGTGGCCGGCGGGCAGCTTGATCTGCTGGGGGCCGAAGGTGGTATTGATGACCAGCTCGCCGCCCTCGTAGTCATCCGGCTCGTTGAGAAACACGGTCACCGAGACATCGGTGCGAAACTTGGCCGGGCCGTTGCCCATGATGGGGTCATCGACGTGATCGCCGTAGTGCATGCCCTGGGTATAGCGGGCGAACACGGGCTGGGCCACGCGATAGGGCAGGGCACCGCTGCGGAAATCGGGGTGTTCGGCCAGACTGCCCATGAGCAGGTGATCGAGGTATTCCGCCTGCTGCCCCTTTTGCTGCATCTCCAGGTTGTTTTTCACCCGCCGGGCGGCCTGGCCGGCGCTGTGCTGGCCATCGATGAAGGACACTTTCTCCAGCATGGCGCGGATATTGGTGAGTTTTTCGGCATCAAGGATATCGGCAATTTTGAGCAGCATGTTTTTTCTCTTTCCGTGGTGGCCTGTGTTTGAAACATCGCACTTTAGCAGATTATTGTGGCGGCCAAAGGCGGGTGAGGTGGCGGGGAAATTTTCAGGCAATGCAGATAGGTAAATAAAATATGGATATTAATAAAAATAATAAGATGAACCGAGGATAAATGGATTGAAATCTGATGTGGATTGGTTACTATAAGCATCATCTAATTTACTGTAATAGCCTC
>DRKQ01000215.1 GCA_011051685.1 Gammaproteobacteria bacterium | reverse complement strand
TATACCTCAGAAATAACGGGGGATCATTCCTCACACCGCTGCATCTGTCAGCCCGTTGTGGATTTGTTACAATGCATTTCATTTAACGGAAGTGCCCGCCCATGCTGATCGTCATCTCCCCCGCCAAGACCCTGGACTACGACACACCGGCCAAGACCAAGGTCTCCACCCTGCCAGACTACCTTGATCACTCCCAACGATTGATCCGGCAACTCAAGGGTATGACGCCCCACGAGATCGCCAGCCTGATGAAGGTCAGCGACAGGATCGCCGGGCTCAATTACGAACGCTTCCAGGCATGGAACAAAAAATTCACGGAGAAGAACGCCAAGCAGTGTGTGCTGGCCTTCAAGGGGGACGTTTACACCGGCCTGGATGCCGAGTCGTTCTCCAGCAAGGATTTCAGCTTTGCGCAACAACACCTGCGCATCCTCTCCGGGCTCTACGGCCTGCTGCGTCCCCTGGACCTGATGCAGCCCTATCGCCTGGAGATGGGCACCAAGCTGGCCACGGACGCCGGCAAGAATCTCTACGAATTCTGGGGTTCCACCATCACCGAGGGCCTCAACGGGCAACTGAAAAAACTCAAATCGGACAGCCTGATCAACCTGGCCTCCAATGAATACTTCAAGGCCGTCAGGCCCCAGGAGCTGAATGCGCGCATCATCACCCCCGCCTTCAAGGAATTCAAGAATGGGGATTACAAGATGATCGGCATCTACGCCAAGAAGGCCCGCGGCCTGATGAGCCGTTACATCATCCAGCATCAGTTGAATGATCCCGAAGACATCAAGGCCTTCGACGAAGAAGGCTACGCCTTCAACAAAAAACTTTCCAAAGCCGACAACTGGGTATTCACCCGCCGGCAGACATGAAACCAAGTCACTTACCTGCGATATAATTCGTCAACCTTCTCATTTTCAATCAGGAATCCCATCATGAGTATCGAAGCAAGCCTGCAGGCCCGCAGCGAGGGCAAATGCGAACTCTGTGGCGCCAGCGATGAACTGGCCGCCTATCCCGTCGCCCCGCGCAGCGGAGACAATCCGGACGACTGTGTGCTGCTGTGCAACACCTGCCGCAGGCAGATCGACGATCCCGAGACCATGGACGCCAACCACTGGCGTTGCCTCAACGACAGCATGTGGAGCCAGACACCCGCGGTACAGGTAATGGCCTCGCGCATGCTCACCCGCCTGCGCGCCGAGGGCTGGCCCCAGGATCTGCTTGACATGCTGTATCTCGACGACGAAACCCTGGCCTGGGCGCAGGCCACCGGTGAGGGCGACGAGGAAGAGAATGTGCTCAAGCACCTGGACAGCAACGGCGCCCTGCTCAGCGCCGGCGACACCGTGACCCTGATCAAGGATCTCAACGTCAAGGGCGCCAACTTCACCGCCAAGCGCGGCACGGCGGTGCGCAACATTTCCCTGGTGCCCGACAATCCGCAACAGATCGAGGGCCGGGTCAATGGCCAGCAGATCGTCATCCTCACCCAGTTTGTAAAAAGGGCCAACTAAACTGAAACAAACGCAGTCCGCTATATCATGTTAGGCTTCCGGGATCTCACCCTGCGCCGCGGCACCCGGGTGCTGTTGCAGGACGTCAACCTCATCGTCCAGCGCGGCGAACACTGGGGCATCGTGGGCCGCAACGGCAGCGGCAAGTCCAGCCTGCTCGCCCTGGTGCTCGCTACACGGGACCCGGCCGGTCTGCAACCGGACAAGGGTGAAGTCACCCTGCCTGAGAGCCTCACCCTGGCCCATGTGGCCCAGGAAACACCCGCTGTTGCACAGAGCGCCATCGATTACGTCATGGACGGCGACCGCGAATTACGCACCCTGCAACAACAACTGGCGGACTGCCCGGCGGACGACGGCGAACGCCAGGCGGCCCTGTTCGGGGAACTGGAGGCCATCGACGGCTACACCGCCCCCACCCGCGCCGCGCGCCTGCTGAGTGGCCTGGGTTTTCGTGACGACCAGTTGCAAACCCCCGTGGCCGATTTTTCCGGCGGCTGGCGCATGCGCCTCAACCTGGCCCAGGCGCTGATGTGCCGCTCGGACATCCTGCTGCTGGACGAACCCACCAACCACCTCGACCTCGATGCCGTGTTGTGGCTGCAGGGCTGGCTGCAACAGTATCCCGGCACGGTGTTGCTCATCTCCCACGACCGGGACTTTCTCGACCTGTGCGTGGACCACATCGCCCTGCTCAGCGGACAGGCCCTGCACAGCTATACCGGCAACTACAGCGCCTACGAGAAACAGCACGCCGCACGGCTGGAACAACAGCAGGCGGCGCACAACAAACAACAACGCACCGTGGCTCATCTACACAGCTACATCGATCGTTTTCGCGCCAAGGCCACCAAGGCGAAACAGGCGCAAAGCCGGCTCAAGGCCCTGGCCAGGCTGGAAACCATCGCCCCCGCCCACGTGGATTCACCCTTTGAGTTTCGTTTCCTGCCGGCCGCGCAAATCCCCAACCCCCTGTTGCAATTGACGGACGCTACTTTAGGTTATGGGCAAGGCGCTTTATTGCACGATGTCAGTCTCAACCTGCTGCCCGGCGAGCGCATCGGCCTGCTCGGCCCCAATGGCGCCGGCAAGTCCACCCTGGTCAAGTCCCTGGCGGGTGAACTGCCGTTGCCCGGCGGTACGCGCACCCCGGCGCAGGCCCTGCGCATCGGCTATTTCGCCCAGCATCAACTGGAACAATTGCACGCCGATGATTCTCCGCTCATGCACCTGCAACGCCTGGACCCACAGGCCGGCGAACAGGCGCTGCGCAATTACCTGGGCGGGTTTGATTTCAGCGGCGATCAGGCGCTGGCGCCCGTGGCACCCTTTTCCGGTGGCGAAAAGGCACGCCTGGTGCTGGCCCTGCTCATCTACCAACGCCCCAACCTGTTACTGCTGGATGAGCCCACTAACCATCTCGACCTGGAGATGCGCCACGCCCTGACCCTGGCCCTGCAGGAATTCGAAGGCGCCCTGCTGGTGGTCTCACATGACCGTCACCTGCTGCGCAGCGTGTGCGACCGGTTCATGCTGGTGGCCCATGGTCGATTGCAGAATTACACCGGCGACCTGGAGGATTACGCCCAATGGCTCAACGAGCAACGCCGGAGGAACAAGCCACAAACCCCTGATACCAACAAAACCACCGGCAAACAGGCTGCCATTGACAAGCGCCAGCAACGCCAGCGCGAGGCCGCCCGCCGGCAACGCCTCAAGCCCCACCGGGATCGGGTGCAACAGGCGGAGAGCCGCCTGGCCCGACTCCAGCAACAGCAACAGACCCTGGAGGCCCAACTGACGGACAACGATCTGTACACGGAGACCCGCAAGGCGGAACTCAAGGAACTGCTGGCCCGGCAGACCGCACTCCAACAGCAGCTCGCGGCCACCGAGGCGGAATGGCTGGACGCCGCCGAGGCCCTGGAGTTGGCAGAAAACGCCGGCTAGCGTAGGCTGGGAAACTCGCAAACCCTACAGACAACACATTCACTCCACAGGCACAAGCACATGGCGGACGACACCACCGACAGCAAAGCGGAAATGGCCTTCTTCGAGATCGCCGACCAATTCATCAACCTTGCCAATGAACTGGCCAAAACCCAAGGCACAGCCAATGTGGGCACCGCCCTGCGTTATGCCGCCGCACGCTACAACACCTTCGAGGCCTCGCTGAGCAGCGACGACCTGGCACGGGATGAGACCAAGATGACGGACATGCTCTGCAACGATTTCCGGGAAATGCTCAAGGCCAACATGCAGGACTATATCGCACGCCAGCGCCAACAAGCGACACCGGCCAATGACGAATAAAGACGACACCAACCTGGAGAAGATCGTCCGCGACGCGCGACGCTACCAGGACGAGCGCGCCAAGACCTATCGTGAACAGGCGTTGAAGATGTACCCGTGGATCTGCGGACGTTGCCAGCGGGAGTTTACCCGCGCCAACCTTTCCGAACTCACCGTGCACCATCGCAATCACAACCACGATGACAACCCCGCCGATGGCAGTAACTGGGAACTGTTGTGCCTGTATTGTCATGACAACGAACATCAGCGCCAACTGGAGGCGCAGACCGGAACAAACAGTACTCAGACAATAGAGAACACCGCCACTCATAACCCCTTCGCTGCACTGAAGGATCTGCTCAACAAGGAATAGTCGTGGCCGTACTCCTTTTCAAGCTGCGCGGTGTACCTGATGATGAGGCGAACGACATCCGTCAACTGCTGGACGACAGCGCTATTGATTACTACGAAACCTCTGCCGGCAACTGGGGTACCGCCGTGCCGGCCATCTGGCTGCGTGACGAGCTACACCTGAAACGCGCCCGACACCTGATCGAGGCTTATCAGCAGCAACGCAGCATTAAGCAGCGTGAGATTTATGACCAGCTAAAACGAGAAGGAAAACAACGGACATTCTGGACACTTTTTCAAGAAGCACCGCTCAAGATCATTGCCTATATTGCCATCGTCCTGGTGATTCTCTATTTCTCCACCAAACCATTCCTGTCTCTGGGAAACTAGAGCCTGTTAAGACAAGAGGAATCAAGACGCACAAGCCAGGCACATTAATTTCCGGAAAAAAAGATATCCCCGAAATAGGCCGTGGCCGACTGCCCGGTGTTATCCCCATCCACCATCACAGCAACGACATCGATTCTCTCCACATCTTCACCGAATAGGCGTTGCAGGTCTTCACGCACATTCCGCCGTTCATTGACCCACTGCCCCAGATGTCGCTCACCGCTGCGCAGGGCAAGCATTTTCGCATTGTCCGAATAGGCATTGGCCCACTCGCTGCCCACAGACTGGTTACTGGACCACACATAATTGATGGCCCTGGTCTTCCAGAAAAACAGGCCGCCTGAAACCACCACATAAATTCGTGCGGGATAGTCGTCGCCCTCCTTGCTGCGCTCGTCGTTATCCTTGAAGACGTTTTCCACCCGCCAAGACCAGTTGAGATAAGGCGCCCTACGTAGATCGACCTCCATTTCTCTAAACAAGACCGAGGCCTGCCCCTCGGTGTGTGCGCGCAGTACCTTTTCCTTCATCTTCCCTTTCTGCATCTCAACAATCCGGTATTGCGTGTTGCCCTTGAAGGATTTCTCCTCCCAGCCGGACAGGCCTCCCTCACTGAAAGTAGCGACTTTGATAAAGGTCTCCGCCCACAAGCCAGCAGAAACAAACAACATCAAGCTGCCCACCAGGGCACGCATCAGCATGAAGCATTTACCGTCATTCGACGCTGAATGGCGGATAATGTGTGGGATAAGGCAGGCGCGCCACGCCGCTGTCCACCGCAGCGCGCGCCACCGCCGGGGGCACAAAGTCCTGCAGGCGCGGATCGAAGGGCTTGGGAATAATATAATCAGGGCCAAATACCATTTGCTTTACACCATAGGCCTCGAGCACCACTTCTGGCACTGGCTCGTGGGCCAACTTCGCCAAGGCCTTTACCGCGGCCACCTTCATGGCCTCGTTGATGACGCAAGCACGCACATCCAGCGCGCCGCGGAAAATAAAGGGAAAGCCCAGCACGTTGTTCACCTGATTGGGATAGTCACTGCGCCCGGTGGCCATGATCAAATCATCACGCGCATCATGCGCCAGCCCCGGGCTGATCTCGGGATCAGGATTGGACAGAGCAAATACCACCGGCCGCGGTGCCATGTTGTGCAACATCGCCTCGTCCACCAAGTTGGGGCCAGAGACTCCGATAAACACATCCGCCCCCTGCATGGCGTCCTGCAGGGTGCGTTTGTCGGTTTGCGTGGCAAAGGCCTGCTTGTACGCATTCAGATCCTCGCGGCCACTGTGAATAACGCCCTTACGATCGACTAGAAACAGGTTTTCCTTTTTTGCTCCCAGCGACAGCAGCAGGCGCATGGAGGCGATCCCTGCGGAACCGGCGCCCAGGCAGACAATACTCACCTCTTCGATCCTTTTACCCTGCACCTCCAGGGCATTGAGCAGGCCCGCGGCAATGATAATGGCCGTGCCATGCTGGTCATCATGAAACACCGGGATATCCAGACGTTCGATCAAGGCCTTCTCGATCTCGAAACAATGAGGCGCAGCGATGTCTTCGAGATTAATGCCGCCAAAGGTGGGGGCGATATTGGTAACGGTATCGATGAAGGCCTGTGGTGAATCTGCATTCACCTCGATATCGAACACGTCGATATTTGCAAACTTCTTGAACAACACCCCCTTGCCTTCCATCACCGGCTTGCCCGCCAGCGCGCCCACATTACCCAGCCCCAGCACGGCGGAACCATCGGAAATGACTCCCACCAGGTTACCCTTGGCGGTATACCGGTAGGCGGCGTCGGGGTCTGCATCGATGGCACGCACTGGCTCGGCCACGCCCGGCGTATAGGCCAGGGACAAATCGTGCTGGGTATCACAGGATTTAGTGATCTCGATGGCAATCTTGCCGGGCCCTGCGCTCTCCGTTGCGGCGTGGTACGCCAGGGCCTGTTGCTTCAGATCTTCGGTTTTTTTATTCATGCTGACTGACTCATGCCTTTACTCAAAAAGAAAAATCTTACCGTACAATTTCAATACCAGCCGGATGACGCACGCGCATCACCAATTGACGTCTGTAAGCAGTCAACCAGCCACGCACCACCACCTTTTTTCCTGCCAGGGATTGCGGCTGCCAGGAGGTGAACCAGGGCAGATCATGGCGTGCGATACGCACCGCCACCTGTTCACCTGCATAGTCACCATCGGGGCTGGTAAAATTCAACCACACGGACTTTCTGCTTTCGCCGATACGGCTGATGCGCCCGGTGATGCGTTTGAAACCGCGACTGTTGGGTCCCAGGGACTCAACGGGTATGGCGCGATAAATCCCGCGCCAAACACCCTTGCCTCCCTTGCGCGCCTGCTGTTCCGCTTTACGGTAACACGCCAGCCTGCCCAGGTTGGGCGGCACCACAATCTGCGCCACCATGCCCGATACCAACAGACGGGCCTGCACACTCTCACCACCGGGCAGGTACACATGGGCCAGCAGGCGTCGGTAGCGGTCATGTTTCTCCCGGCCATACTGTAATCCCACCCTGGCTCCCCTGCCCAGCATGGCCTTGAGGGCGTCACGGGCCTGCTTCGCCATGGGCTCGGCGGGCCTGTCGTCGTGGCCAAGTTCGGGGGCATTGATGCCGATCAGCCTTACCGCGCGGCCATCCTGCAGACGCAGGGTATCGCCATCTGTTACCCTGGCCACCGTGGCAATTTCGTCGAACCGGGTTGAGGCACAGGTCTGCGAGGCCTGCGCCGACGGCATCCCAGGGAAATAAATCCACAGGCAAACAAAAAGGGCGCCCACCTGGGACGCCCTTTTTCTGTAATGGCTGCGGCAGCGGCAAATGCTAACGCGGAACTGAAGCGCGCGAATCAGCAACCCAAGTTTACTTCACACCGTACTTCTGGCGGAACTTGTCTACACGTCCGCCGGTATCCACGATCTTCTGCTTGCCGGTATAAAACGGATGACAGGCGGAGCAAACATCCAGATGCAGCTGATCCTTCTCCAGGGTGGAACGGGTTTCAAAGGTGTTCCCGCAGCTGCATGTCACTTTGATTTCATGGTATGCGGGGTGGATATCCGGCTTCATGGCTATGGACCTCAAATCTGTTCTGTATGCGCGCCGGCCGGGAATCACCGGCAAACGCTCGAGAGCCGCGCATTCTAGGGGATTTCGACGAATACGGCAAGCGCCCGATGACCCTTCGCTGGCCCTCAGACCGGGTTTGGAATATCCACAAAGTCCACCGTCAGACCAAAATGGGCCGCCAGATGTTCACCCAGGGCCTGTACCCCGCCCCGCTCCGTTGCATGGTGGCCGGCGCTGAAATAGTGCAGGCCCAGCTCCCGGGCAGCGTGCACGGTGTGTTCGGAGATCTCACCGCTGACAAAGGCCTCCACCCCGAGGGCCGCGGCCTGTTCCAGATAGGACTGTGCCGCCCCGGTGCACCAGGCCACGCGCTGGATCTCCCCCGCCGCCCCGGCGATGTGCAGGGGCTCGCGGCCCAGCTGACGGGCGATGTGGGCGCCAAAGGCCCCGGCGTCCCGGGGCGGGGCCAGACGGCCGTACTGGCCGATGGCGGGATCACCGCCAAAGCCCCCCTCCACCTGCAGGCCCAGCAGGCGGGCCAGTTGCGCGTTGTTTCCCAGCTCCGGGTGGGCATCCAGGGGCAGATGATAGGCCAACAGGTTGATATCCGCCCCCAGCAGGGCCTTGAGTCGGCGCTGTTTCATGCCCACCACGCAAGGCGCCTCGCCCTTCCAGAAATAGCCGTGATGCACCAGCAGGGTGTCGGCGCCCCGTTCCACCGCGGCGTCCACCAGGGCCTGGCAGGCGGTGACGCCGGTGACAATGTGCCGCACATCACTGCTACCCTCTACTTGCAAACCATTGGGGGCATAATCGGCAAAGGCCGGCACATCCAGTAATTCCGCCAGATATTTCAGTAATTCATCCCGTTGCATCGCCGTCCATCCCCTGATTTCCTCCGAGGCCCTGATGATAATCCGAAAAGCCCCGCGCGTGGAGGCGTGGTATTCTTTTTCCAAGATGAAAAAAACCAACCCCTATCTCTTCCTGTTCAAGGCCGTGGTGGCAGGCCTCGCCGCCGCCTTCGTCATCCTCCTGCTGCGTCCCGAGATGCTTGGCCAGTCCCGTCCCGTGGTGGAGGTCAGGCAAAGCCCGATACTGCAAACCACTCCGGGCATGAGTTCCGGGCCGGTGTCCTATGCCCATGCCGTGGAGGTAGCGGCCCCTGCCGTGGTCAATATCTACACCACCAAAATCATCACCGAGCGGGTGAATCCCCTGTTGCGCTATTTTTTTGGCGACCAATACATACCCCGCCAACGTCTGGAAAACAGCCTGGGCTCAGGGGTCATCGTCAGCAACCAGGGCTATATCCTCACCAATAATCACGTGGTCGAGGGCGCCGCTGAAATCGAGGTGTTATTGCGCGACGGCCGCAGCGCCGAGGCCAGACTGGTGGGCACCGATCCGGAGACGGATGTAGCAGTACTGCAAATCGATCTCGAAGAGATTCCCAGCATCACCATCAATCTCGCCAATACCCTGCGCGTGGGAGATGTGGTGCTGGCCATTGGCAATCCCTTCGGAGTGGGGCAGACGGTGACCATGGGCATCATCAGCGCCACGGGCCGCGACGATGTGGGCATCAGCACCTTTGAAAACTTCATTCAGACCGATGCCGCCATCAACCCCGGCAATTCCGGAGGCGCACTGGTGGATGCCAATGGCAATCTGGTGGGCATCAATACGGCCATCTTTTCCCGCTCCGGTGGATCCCAGGGCATCGGCTTCGCCATCCCCATGAGCATCGCCAGCGATGTCATGGAGCAGCTTATCGAAAATGGCCGTGTATCCCGCGGCTGGCTGGGAGTGGAAACCCAGGACATCACCCCGCAATTGGCGGAGTCCTTCGGCCTGCAGAACATCACCGGGATCATCATCGCGGGTATTCAGCGCAATGGCCCGGCGGCCCAGGCCGGCCTGCGTCCCGGCGACATCATCCTGTCGGTGAATGGCAAGGCATCCACCGACAGCAAGACCGTCATGAACCAGATTGCCCGCGTCGCCCCCGGGGGGAAACTGCAGTTGCAAATACTGCGCAACGGCAAGGTAATGAATGTGGAAGCCATCGTCGGCGAGCGCCCGTCGATGGGTCGGCAAAAGGCTAATCGTGGTTAGGGAGACAACTCCACCAACAAGGTAACCTGGCTCGGATAATCAAAAGCCACTTCCTGCAGTTGTGCATGCCCCACCGTCAGCGCCTTGTTTACGCGGGCGCGGAGCATCTTGTCTTTACTGCGAAGAGCCACCTGCTGTGACACGCGCAATAACACACTGGCCGGTGAGGGCAGCGCCCCCTCGTCCAGCAGGGGCACCCCAAATCCGCTGGGCAGCAGGGTTTGGTCCGACAATAACCAGCCGGTTTCATCATGAAAGCGTCGCCAGGCATCGCTCACCCAGCGCGTCGCCAGCCGCACATCGGCTTGATTGCCGCTCAGCAATGCCCAGTCCAGCAGGCCCTGTGCGGTAAAGGCATAGTCCTCCAGACCAGCCCGCCCAAGCTCACCCCGCCGGCCCTTGGCGCGCCACAGGCGCTGTCCATCCCACAGGGTGTCCACCAGATAATCACGTACCCCCTGCGCCGCCTGACGGTACTTTTCCCCCTCGGGCAGTTGTGCCGCCTGCACCAGGGCGCTGAGGACCAAACCATTCCAGGAAGCCAGCAACTTGTCATCCACGGGCAACTCGCGCCGCGCACGCACAGCCAGCAGCTTTTTGCGTGCCGAACGGTAAACCTGCTGCGCCACAGGGATCGCTATTTGCAGTTGTGCGGCGGCCTCTTCCAGTGACATCTGCAGGCGCGGCAGATGCCCCGCCTCAAATGCCGGGGCATCCTGCAGGTCCCACAACACTTCCAGCAACCGGTACTCGTCGCGCGTCAACACATCCAACAAGGTTGAGGTTTCCCACAAATAATAGCCACCTTCAACTCCAGCCCCATCCACGGCGGAAAAGCTGGCGACAAAGGCGCCCTGTGGCGTGCGCATGTTGTCTAACATGAAATCAAGGGTCTCGCGGGCCACCTGCTGATAATCCGCACGCCCCAGAATTTTCGCCGCGCGCAAATACACACTGGCCAGCAGGGCGTTGTCGTAAAGCATTTTTTCGAAATGCGGGGTCTGCCAGCCGGGGTCCGTGGTGTAACGGAAAAAGCCGCCACCGAGATGATCTCGCAGGCCCTGGCTGGCCATCTGATCCAGGGTCAACTGCAAAAAGTGTTTCAACTGGGGAATGGGATTACGTTGAAAGGCGCTGAGCAGGCTGTCCAGTTGCGGCGCCATGGGGAACTTGGTTTGTTCACCAAACCCGCCCTCCATCCCATCCCCCAGCTGCAGGGCCTGCTGTACGAGAATGGTTTCGTATCGCCTGCCATCACCCGGCTTGAGCAAGGGATCGGGCTTCGCCGGTTCACCACGCAGAACGGCCGCGGCCTGGGCGGCGGCCTGGCTGAGATAACCCGGCGCCTGGCCCCACTGCTGCTGTAATTCCCGGAGCAGGGTGATAAACCGCTCTTTGGGCAGATAGGTCATTCCCACCAGGGGGTGCCCCTCGGGGGTGAGAAACACATTCAGGGGCCAGCCCGCGGAACCCCGGGTGCGTTGCACGAAGTCGATGAGATAGGCATCCAGCGCCGGATTCAGCTCACGATCCACTTTCACGGAAATAAACTGCGCATTGAGTATTTTCGCCACTTGCGGGTCACTGTAACTTTCCCGCTGCATTACGTGGCACCAGTGGCAGGAAAAATAGCCGATGGAAACGAACAACAGCTTGTGCTGTTGCTGAGCCTGCTCCAGCACATCCGCGGACCAGTCCTGCCAGTTCACCGGATCCTGACCATGCATGGCCAGGTAGGGCGAATCGTGCCCGGCCAGTTGATTGGCCCACACCGGAACCGAGACCATCGGTAAACCGACCAGCCACAGACTGTACAACAAGCTCAGAAGATATCTCATGCTATCTTTGATCATACACGGCCGGGTTTGTTACGCCGCCCACACAGGAACCTTGCAGCAGCAAAAGCATCCAACCCGGCAGAAAGCGAAAACCCCGCAGAATGGGCGTATTTCTTCGCCGCCGGGGGTGCTAAAATCAAATCCGTCAGCAACGAATACTGGAGCACATCATGAGCGCATTACCCGAATACAAGGCCACCATCACCGATGAAGTGAACGTCATGCCCGCCGCCCACGAAAAACTCGTGGAACTGCTGGGCAGCGAGGAAGACATTAACGGCGTGCGTATCTTCGTCTCCGGCGGCGGCTGCGGCGGCATGACCTATGGCATGACCTTCTCCGAGGGCCCCACCGAGCGTGACGCCATCCTCGAAAAGGACGGCCTCACCCTGTACATCGACCCCGTGGCCCTGAGCTTTCTCAATGGCGTGGAGATCGACTTCGTGGAACAGGGTATGGGCGCCAGCTTCGTGTTCAAGAACGCCTTCGCCGCCACCGGCGGTTCCGGGGTCTGCGGCGCCTGCGGCGCGGCGGGTGGGGGTTGCGCGTAAACCGACGCCTGTTGCAATAAAGAAAAAGCCAACATAACCGTCATTCCGGCGCATGCCGGAATCCAGGATATCGTTTACAACCACTGGATCCCGGCCGCAGCCTGTCCCGGCGAAGACCGGGGCCGGGTGACGGCAAATAATCACTCCCCGGCCAGTGTCAGCCATTCACCCAAAAACGCAACCCCCCCGACTGCTGCTGATCGCCCCCCACAGCAGCTACCGCATCGCCCCCTATCTGCACGCCGCCCAGGCCCTGGGCGTGGAGGTGCTGGTAGCCTCCACCAGTGAGCATTCCCTGGTGAGCGCCGTGGCCGAGGGCCTGCGCATCGACCTCCACCGGCCCGAACAGGCGCTGGCGAGCCTGCTCGACGAGGCCCGGCTGCGGCCCTTTGCCGGGGTCATCGCCAGCGACGACAGCGCCGTGGACCTCGCTGCCCGTATTGCGCAGCAACTCGATCTGCCACACAACCCGCCCACGGCGGTACGACTCACCCAGCGCAAGGACCAGGCGCGCGCCCGGCTGCAAGAACACGGCGTGCCCGTGCCCGGTTTCACGCGCATGGATTTGCAAAGCGACCTTGCACCACAGCTTGCCGCGCTGCATTACCCCTGCGTCCTCAAACCCCTGAACCTGTCCGGCAGCCGGGGGGTGATCCGCGCCGACAACCCTCAACAGGCCATGGCCGCCGCGCAGCGCATCGCCGCCATTGTGGCCGAACTCGACGACGCGGAGGCCCAACGCCACATCTTGGTGGAGGACTACCTGCCCGGCATCGAGGTGGCGCTGGAAGGCATGCTGCATAACGGCAAGTTGCAGGTCCTGGCCCTGTTCGACAAACCCGAGCCGTTGCAAGGTCCCTACTTCGAAGAAAGTTACTACATCACCCCCTCGCGCCTGGCCGAAGAGCAGCAGGCACTCATCGCCCGGCGGGTCAGCGAGGCCTGCGCCGCCTACGGACTCGTCCACGGTCCCGTTCATGCCGAATTACGCCTGCACAACGGTGAGGCCAGCATACTCGAAGTGGCCGCCCGCACCATCGGCGGCCAGTGCGCACAACTACTGAAACAGGGCAGTGGCCACAGTCTGGAAGCCCTGGTAATCGCCCAGGCCATGGGCAAGCCGC
>DRKQ01000214.1 GCA_011051685.1 Gammaproteobacteria bacterium | reverse complement strand
ATGGGTCCCTTCATGGCGCCGGGGCCGCAGCCGGTGCCGATGTTCAGTCCGCGCAGGCCCATTTCGTGGCCCACTTCCTTGGTGTATTCGTATTCGCCGCGGCTGATGGAATGGCCGCCCCAGCAGATCACCAGATCAGGCTCGGTCTGCGGCTCGATGATGCGGGCATTGCGCAGGATGTGAAACACGGCGTTGGTGATGCCGCTGGAATCCTGCAGGTCGAAGCGGCCGCTGAGTTCGACCTCGTTGCGCGCATAGACGATATCGCGCAACACCGCGAACAGGTGCTCGCGGATACCCGTGATCATCTCGCCATCGACGAAGGCGCTGGCCGGGGCGTTCTCCACCTCCAGCTTGACGCCGCGCTCCCGGGAGATGACGTGGATATCGAAATCCCGGTATTTCTCCAGCACCTCCTTGGTGTCATCCATATTGCTGCCCACATTGAGCACCGCCAGCGAACAGCGGCGGAAGATGTCGTAACAGCCATCGGCGCCACTGGCCTTGACCAGCAGATTCACCTCCGCTTGAGAAAGGATGTCCAGATGCCCGTAGGGGCTGATGCGGGCGGTGTTCTTGTCTTCGCTCATGAATTCAGGCTCTTTTATTAGTCAATTTTCTTGTTATTCAGCGGCAGGAACGGCCGTTACTGGATGTCCCAATGTCGATGATTCGGGTCCGGGTGTCCATTATTGATCATTAGTCGGAATGCGCATAGACTATGCGCATCATTCTTGCCGGAAGTCCGACGATGAAAGCCTACAACAGCAAAGCCCCCAAGAAACCAACAAATGTCTCAATAAACAGTGACTTGCTTTCAAAGGCGCGTGAGATGAACATCAACCTCTCGGCCACGCTTGAATATGAGCTTGCCAGACGAATAAAGATTAAACAAAGAGAACGGTGGCTTCAGGAAAACGCAAAGGCGATTCAGGCCTATAACGACTTCGTGGAGGATGAAGGGGTTTTTAGCGATGGCATCAGGGGCTTCTGATGAGTCAGTTTACCGTCTATAAAAACAACAACCCCAAAACGAGAAAAACCTACCCCTATCTGCTCGATATCCAATCGGATCTTTTGGACCAGCTTCGCACCACAATCGTTATTCCGCTCGGAAAATACTCCGTCGTAAAAAATCAGGTCATAACGAAACTTTGCCCGATTGTAGAAATTGATGGCGTCGAGTACGCGGCTCTCACGCAACAACTGGCCGGGATAGATAGGACATTGTTGGGCGCCGAAGTTGCAAACATTTCAGATTATCGATCTGAATTTATTGGTGCCATTGATCTAATTGTCTCGGGTATCTGACATCGCCACCCGGGACCAACTCGCTTTTTGCGAATGCGCTCTTTTACTTGTTTTCGGTATTCATCTTTATCGACCCCTTTACCTGCATCATGCTCTACCGAGTCATTCGCAAAGGAAGCCGGGAAAAACAGCAATTGAAATACCCGCCCTACGCATTACCACCTTCGGCAGATTGATATTCCAACGGCCGGCCCCAACTATCTGGATAGTCACTGGCAAGCCGGGGACGGTACTCCCCCGGCTGAGAATCCGCAAAGAAAACAGGAGGTGGACGATGGCAATACTGAACCCGATCAAGCAGCGCACGGCGAATGTGCTCGACAACGTGGCCGAGGGCTGGAGCCGGCTGTGGGACAAGGCCCGCAATGCGGTGACCCGCTTTACGCCGAAGAAGCGCGATGACGGTCTCGAGGCGCAGGGCAGCGAGTGGTTGCCGGCGACGCCCGGCTGGGGCGTGCTCGGTGCCGAGGTCAAGGAGACCGGCAAGGAAATCGTGGTACGTCTGGAGGTGCCGGGCATGGAGGCGGATGATTTCGATATTCAGGTCAGCGACGACACCCTGCTGGTGCGCGGCGAAAAGCACTGGCAGCGCAGCGATACGGAGGGCCGTTACCACCTGCTGGAATGTGCCTATGGCGAATTCCAGCGCGCCATCCCCCTGCCCACGCCGGTGGATGACGGCCACGCCAAGGCCAAGTACCGCCGTGGCGTGTTGACCGTCACGTTGCCCATCGCCAAGGCCTATCAGACGCGGCGCATCGACATCGAGCGTTAACATGGACAAAACGTAGACAGCATGGTGGAGCAGGGCGGCCCCCGGTAGCGGGGGCCATCAAAAACAACAACAGGGCCAGCAGCAATGTCTACCGAAACGAACGGCAAACTCGACCTCAAGCAGGTCATCGCCATGGGTGTGGGCGGCATGGTGGGCGGGGGCATCTTTTCCGTGCTCGGCCTGGCCATGGTGCAGGCAGGGCATGCCGCGCCCATCGCCTTCGCCCTGGGCGGCGTGATCGCGCTGCTCACCGGCTGGTCCTACGCGCGCCTGGGGCTGACCTACCGCTCCGACGGCGGCAGCTTCACCTATCTGGAACATGCCTTCAGCCACCCCACGGTGGCCGGCATCGGCGGCTGGCTGCTGCTGGCGGGTTACATCGGCACCATGGGGCTGTATGCCTTCACCTTCGGCATCTACGGCTCCGCAATGCTGGGCAGCACCGCCAATCCCGCCATGCAGCACCTGCTGGCGTCCTTCGTCCTGCTGCTGTTTCTCGGCATCAATCTCTATGGGGTGCGCGAGACCGGCAACGCCGAGCTGCTTATCGTCACCGCCAAGGTGCTGATCCTGCTGCTGTTCGCCACCATCGGCCTGCTGTACATCAAGGAAGACTACGTGCTGCCGGTGCTCAATCAGGGCATCGGCGGGGTATTGATGGGTGCGGCGCTGATCTTTGTCGCCTATGAGGGCTTCGAGTTGATTCCCAACGCGGTCAACGAAATGCAGGACCCGCAGCGCAATCTTACGCGCGGCATCATGTGGTCTATCGCCATCACCACCTTCATCTATATCGTCGTATCGCTGGTGGCGGTGGGCAATCTGCTACCGGACGAAGTCGTTCGCTATAAGGAATACGCGCTGGCCGAGGCGGCCAAGCTCTTTCTGGGCCAGGCCGGGTTTCTGCTCATCGGCCTGGCGGCGCTGTTTTCCACCGCCTCGGCGATCAACGCCACCCTTTTCGGCACCGCCCGCCTGGGCAGTGAAATGGCGCGCAGCAAGGCCCTGCCACGGGTGTTTGGCTTT
>DRKQ01000213.1 GCA_011051685.1 Gammaproteobacteria bacterium | reverse complement strand
GTCAAAGGCAGCCGTATCAGCTGGACAGCATCCACAACGAAGAGGAAAACTTCCTTCAGGATCTGCGGAAAAAATGAGAAATCAATCATATGAAAACCAATACTAGCCGATAGTACCAGAGTGGGCGGGGGACCCCGGCCTTTAAAACTATCCGACAGCCACTGCTATGAACAAAAAAGCCACACCAGCCTGCTGGTGTGGCTTTTTCATCTACCAGTGGCAGAGTTAGCCGTAAGTATTCAGCTTGGGCTTGTCCTTATCATATTTATCAATAAAAAAGCTGTAGATAAAGGGCATGACAAAAACAAACACCACTAGGCAGAGTAAAACCAACGGTCCGTTATCAAGATCAATCATAACATTGTCCTCAGTATCCCGATTTAATCAGTGGCCGCCATGAGTCGGCTGCCAGCTATTTTCAGGCAGGCGCTTGATGGCAGTCACAACGCCAATGGTGAAAAATATAATAAAGAAGCCAGCGATCGTATAACCCTTATCCCACCAGGGCTGGTATCGCTCAACGGTACCATCGGCCCGCCGATTGCCCTCGAAATTGGCCAACACCAGCTTATTGCCCAGTACGTTGTACTCACGCAGATCAACGCCCTGCTGCTTGAGCTCGATCAACTGATCACGAATCAGTCGCAGATCATCCATCTCAAGCGGATGACGCTCAAGCTCCGACTGCCACTCAAAGCCACTGGCCTTGACCTGACTGACGATATAGGCCATCGCCTCGGCATCGGATTTCCCCTGCACCTCGGGGGACGACATCATTTCGATATACGGCGCATAAATAGCCGCCGTCGGCCGCTTGCCCCAGAGGGGAAAGGTAATCATGAAGGCGGTAATGATCGTCAACACCATCAAACCGACAACCGGCTGCGGCAGACGCTTATTGTCTTCAGTGATGTTACCCAGCGTTTCCTCGTTCCACAGTTTCTTGGCCGAGACGTTCTGGTCGTCCGTCGTCAACGTGCCTAGTGGGTTATCAAACTTCCAAGCCATGTCAATTCCCCCTTATTTCAGATTGATAACGAAGTCGATCAAGGCACGAGCTTCACTGTCTGCAGCCGGCACAGGAACTTCTGGCGGATAGATTGTGTTACCTGACTCGTACTCATCGTAGGCGGCACGCCATGCATCGTAATCAATCGGCTTGCCATCGGCATCGACATCTCCCCACATGTACTCATAACGAGGCATGATGGAATGTGGCTGAACCAGACGCGGATTGAAGAAGTGCAGCATCATCCATTCCCGCGAAGAGTTGCGCGAGCCCACGTGGGTCAGATCCGGCGCCTTTCGGTCGGAACCGAATGCCGTCGGTGACTCACCATTGAAGTCGCCCAGCATCGGCGGAGCACCAAAGTACTGCCAGTCCTGGGTCTGCTCCGGCAGCAGGGTATGACACCACCAGCAGCCCTCGCGGACAAACATGATCTTGCCCTTGCCGATAAATGCACGGTTTTTGTCGTCGGCCTTGGCCAGCGTCGCATCCGGTGTCCAGCCGCGGGTTGCCGTCACGTTCTCGATATAGGGAACGCTAACGCCTCCCCGTGTCGTTTCACGGACGATGAACACTGCACCCTGCGCTTCATCGGCATCGGTCATGCGTCCCTTGGACACACTCAACTCCGAAGGCAGCTCACCCAGGATACGCGGGTGACGCACACCGTTTGGAAACGGCACCTCCGACGGATAGACATAGGCCCGAGTCGGCTCAATGGCTGCCCCGGTCTTCGGGTCCTGCACGATATCCACGGTTACCGGCTTGCCATGCCCCCGCAAGAAGGGATCTTCATAGCTGAAGCCACCCACACGACCAAAGGCGAGCTGACGCTCCATTGCCGAGGTCGTCGCGGACACGCCGGCAATGTCGATGGCAGGCATGTACAGCGTGATGAACATCGACGAGCCGAACGCAAGACCAAACATTCGTGCACCAACTTTATACTCTCTAAATGCCACGGTTAATTCCTCCCCTAACTTATTGGTTTTATTTTAACGTTCGTAGGCCAACTCATGAGGCAGACGGCCGACCGGAATCACAGTACCGGCACGAGCGGTCTTCCACATGTTGTACAACCACACGCAGTTACCGAGGAATACCATGGTGCCACCCACCCAACGCGCAATCATGTAGGGGTGCTCGGCGATAACGACATCGATATAGGGCACTTCGTAGATCTTGCCCGCACCCTGGATCAGACCGGCGATGGTCATGGAGACCCAGTAGGTGGTGAAACCGATCAGCAACATCCAGAAATGGAAGTTGGCGAGACCCAGGGAATACAGCTTGCGGCGCAGCAGCGTCTGCAGACCGTAATAGACGGCAGCCGCTTCCAGGAAGGTCGAGAAGCCCAGCAGTGCGAGGTGGGCATGCGCCACCATCCAGCCGGTGCCATGCACATACCAGTTAATGGCACGCGTCTGCTGGAAACCGCCCTGCATGTTCAGCGGGATCGCCATCATTACACCCGTGATAGTGAACTTGATCTCGATGTTTTCCACAAACATGCGCCACTTGCCGGTCATGGTCAGCAACAAATTGGAGACGAAGGCAATGGCAGGCACGAGAATCAGCACGCCTTCCACAGAGGCAAAGGACTTCAGCCACTCAGGCAGAGGCGCAGACATCAGGTGATGAGCCGCCGGGGTGGAGTAGAAAACGACCACGGACCAGAAATGCAAGTGGCCAATGCGGTGCGAATACAGCGGATTGCCCGTTACCTTCGGCACCACATAGTAGGCGATGGCCGCAGCCACTGGAGTAATCCACAGCCCCAGCACGTTGTGTGCAAACCACCAGGTTAGATAGGCCTCAGTCAGTCCCGTCAGCTGGAAAAACTCCGGCGCATTACCCACGCTGAAGACAATGATAACCATGAAGGTGGCGGCGCCGAAGAACCAGTTGGTAGTGTAGATACCCTGCACACGGCGGGTCTTGATGGTCATCCACACGTTGATGCCGAGAGGTACCAAAACACCAACAATAACCACAATATCAATGGGCCACGGCAGATCGGAGTACTCGCGTCCGGAGGTCACGCCCAGCCACAGCAGGAACAGCCCCAGGGACAGGCCAACGTTCCACAGGAAGCAATTCCAGACACCCAGCTTCTCGGACCACAACTTGGTGTTACCCAGGGCCGGCGTGATGTACATCATCGCCATCGCAAAGGCCATGGAGATCCAACCAAGAATGACCGCCAGCACATGCACCTGACGCATGTGACCAAAGGAAAGAATCTCGCTGCCCATGACAAAGTCAGGGAACGCCAGCTTTGCCGCATTGAAGGAACCGATGGCGGTGCCCACCACAAACCAGACAATTGACGAAAAACCGAAAAATACCGCGGCGGAACCGGCCGGGATATCCTCATTTTTCGCAAATAGGTACTTAAACATCTCTACCCTCCCAAGTTATTTATAATTCTTTATTCTTATTCGGTAATCAGTCGCGGTCGCGCGGCATCAAGAGGTAATACCCAAACCACATACTCGCCGCCGCCAACAAAATCCCGCAGATACTCGCAATAGTCGTCATAACCCAAACCCTCCAAACGATCTTATTATGTTCAACCTGCTCAACAACCAGGGATCAAGCCTTGGTTTCGAGCTGCAGGTGACGATTGACAGCAATGTGAACAATGAAAAAGAAGGCAACACCGAAGATAATCATCGACCAGTCGACGAAACCGGTAAATGTAGCCGGGTCATACGCCTGAGAACCCCAGCCGCCCCAGTCATCAAATTTGCCGCGACCAAGAAAACACATCAGGGTAGCGCCAAACACGCTTCCGTTCCCCATGCCCGTCAACATCCCGGCAATCAGAGACAGCATTATTGGACTTTTCATCCCAAAACCTCCTAACAGAAATAGAGAATTCTTTATTATTTTCGATAAACGTGTTGGCGAATACGTGGCGCTCTTATATACGGCACCGTGACAACACATTACGTGTTGCGATTCTCAACTTAGAGACTACTTCAGAAGGGAACCCCTCCCCCACTGTTCCCGGCGAGAAAATCAACTCGCAGGGCTCTTCACCGAAATCCTGTCACAACTCCCGGCACGGGTCAAGCACGGAAACCAAGTAAGCCGGTCCACATCTATTTTCAAGCCCTTAAACAGTTGCGACTGCTGGCTGTACGCTCATGGAATATCTGTTAATCTGATGAAAAGCGAAAACAAGCAACATCTCTCTTACTTTCAGTTATGAAAGCTTTTAGTTATGAAAGAAATCGCCATACTCCTCACCATTGCCGCCAGCTCGATCTTTATTTTGGGCTATTCCATCCACATGCTGATTGGGGGCCTGGTCGAGCCAGAAACCGAAAAATGGATCATTGCCGCCGCCTGCACAATCGGCGTGGCGATCGTTCTCTTCATGGCCTGGGATATCATGAAACAGCGCAGGCTGCGCTGACAAGCCTTTGAATACTCAGGCAAAAGAACTCAGCGAGGCGGTTACTTTCTTGTAGGCCGCCTCATCGGCAAACTGCCCTTTATGAAAGACATACTGTCGCTTGCTGCCCAGCATATCCATTCCGGATAACGCAAAGGATTTTCCCGCATAATCAGAAAAATAACGCAGATCCTTGACCAGCTCGACACTCTCACCATTGCGCTGCGTCAATACCAGTCGCCGCTTCGACACATCCAGCGTCACCGGCGACGACGGCAGCAACACCAGGCGCTGCAAAACACGATGCGCGCCCTGATAAAGAAAAAAGCACGCAAGAAAAAACAACAGATACGCCAAGCCCTTGTTGCCGTCATACCAGAACATGGCCGACACGCCCGCCAGGCCACCTACCGTAGGGACATACATCAGCACATCCCACAGCACGCCCCGGCGATCACGCCCCAATAAAAAACTCTCGGACTTCGACATCATTCAGCCTGCTTTCGACTCGGCCAATAAACTGCTCACCACCGCATCAAGCTCGCTGTATAGCATGCGCCCCGGGCGCTTGAAGCGTACTGTCTGCTGGCCATCCAGAACGAAGGTCCAGGGATCACCAATGACGATAAAGGCCTTGAAGGCCTCCGGGTTCTGGTATTGATCCATGTGTAGAAAGAGAACCTCATCCTGGTACTTGTCCAGCACCGCTTTAAGCATCTGCAGTTGCTTGTCACAGACCGTGCAATGCCCAGGTGTGGCAAACTCCAGCACGATCGGCTTGCCCGTCTTCATCGCATCGTCCAGGGACATCTGATACATGCGCGCATCGGGATAACGGTAGGTGGTAATGCGACTAAAATCACCACCCACATCCGCCAGGGTCTTGGTACGCAAACTAGGCGCCTTCATGCCGACCTTTAACGTGCTGTCATCCATCTCACAACCCGCCAACAGGCCGACAAACAAGGCCGCAAGCATAAAATGCTTCAACATGATCACTGACCTCGATTCCAGCCTGAACAGGTGCGGTACAGGTTGAACGCCCAGATAAAGTTTGCCAGCAACACCAGCGAACCGAATATCCCCATGGTCGCCAGAAAGGGCTTGACCACCAACTCGACCTCATCCGGCGACGAATGGACACTGGCCATGCCTCCGGCAACCCCAGCGATGGTGAAAAATACCACCATGCCGATAAGTCCGAAGTTGTGCAGCCAGAAATGCACTCTGACCAGCTTGATACTATATATTGGGCGCTTGACCAGACGCGGAACAATATAATAAACCGCAGCGAATATCGCCATTTCCACCCAACCCAGCAGGTTGATGTGGGTGTGCGCGCGGACAATCAGGTTACCGTGCAGACGATGATCCACGAAATAACGAAATTCCGCGATGCCTCCCATCAGGGCCCCCCAGGAAAACCCGATAAGGCTGTAAATAATGCACGCATAAATAAACCACAGGGTATAACGCGTGTACTCAGTATCGTGAGCCCAGGGCTCATTACTCGCCGTATTCACAATTACTCCTCAGCCTCTACAACATCTTTTTCCCGAATATCCTGATACTTGCCCTTCCAGCCATCAGGCGCCCAGATCCTCACCATGTCATCAATAAATTCAGAGCGCCCCTCAGGGGGAAGAGCGGACGATACCGAGCCCTGATCTGCCTTTAATTCGGAAATGAACACGGCAATGGCGTGACGTTCGTCATCCGGCAGGCGTGCCACATAGGCCGCTTCCTTAGGCGCCTCACCGTGATCCAGAGTTTCTGACCCATAGGTCTGTTCCGGGTTGAGCAGGAATGCCTCCAACCAATCCAGCGTGCGATACGAGCCGACACCATCAAGAGACAGGCCCATATTGGTGCCGTTGCGTAACGCCCGGTGACACGAGGTGCAACGCGCCTCGCGAAACAGCCGGGAACCAAGCTTGCCCTGCTCGGAAAAATTAAAGTGTGTCTTGTTTGGAAAAATCGGCTCCGGAGATCTCAAGCGATATGTTTCCAGAGCGGCATAAGCGATAACCGCCAATACGATGAATACCGTAACAATAAGAAACAGTATCTTCTCGCCGCTTTTTAAGGGTTGTTTTTTCTTTGACATAAATCTACGAAGCAACCTGAAATACTAATAGTGGTACAGCGAGAGGAAAATGCACCATCCCCAGAAAGGGATATGCGCTTAACCACAAGCGGTTGAAAACATGTGCAGCCAGCGCGGCGACACACCATCGCCAAGGACTATCCAAGCACTACAGCCTAGCCCGCACCCGCCAGCAAAAAGGCCTGCGCCCCCTTGCAAACTGCATAACAACTCTACGACAAACTCGCGCCCGACTGGCATCCGCAGGAAGAGCGGCCAAGGCATTTCCGGTTTTCATTAAATTGAATGACGATCTCACTCAAAACCAGAAATGCCTTGACCCACTCTTCCGTCGCGACTGCAGCAATCCAGCAAAGCCAGTAAATTTCTAGTGCGGCTTGTTTTCAGGCCAGCGGCTATTACCCATTGTTGTACGCGGCGCAGAGGTCAGAAAGGTGGCGACATTGTAGATATCTTCGTCGCTCATATTCTTGGCCACTGCACGCATCTGACCCATATCGTCATTAGCGCGGGAACCATCACGGAACTGCTTTAGCTGGTTTACCAGATAGACATACTTCTGACCGCCAATCATGGGATAGATGGGAGGCATGCCACGCCCGTTGTACGAGTGGCAAGAATGACACGCCGAGATACCGCGCTCAGCTGCGCCATATTGGGCGATACTCTTGCCCAGATAACGCACACCAACCGGATTCCCCAACTCCTTCACCTGATTCATGTCAGAAGAGGCAAGCGTATCGTAATCCAGGCTTTCCACGTAGGCCGCAACGTCCATCATGTCCTGGTCACTCATACCCTTGGCATTGACGTTCATAACATACATAACGGTATCCATACGTTTGTCGTCAGCGAAATCCTTCAGCTGTTTAGCGATATAGGCAAAACTTTGACCAGCCAGCCGGGGCGTACCCATGGCATCATCGCCCATGGCATCCTGACCATGGCAACTGTTGCACGCCGGCACATCACCCTTACCATTCAAGTAGATACTCTCACCGCTGGCGACATCACCCGCATTACCTGCGGCCTGTGCCGATGACATCACGAATACTGCAGCCAGCACCGAGACTTTTGAAAATAACCCTTGCATTTGAATGCACCCTCCCAAGCAATTTAATTTTATACAGATCACCTGCATTGCGGTGTTCTGTTCGCCCTTAGTAATGGGCTTCCCCTGCTCCTGCCGCCTCTGAACCCACCGCGCAACAATGCAAACGGACACAGAAAATCGACCAAAAAGCATTTCGCCGGGGCGCCAAGACGCCACGGCAACAACCTGACTTATTTGATTTTTTTGAAGATTTGCGGCTTACGAACGCTTCATCATCATGGACGCAAGAACAACCGTCACAATGGTTGCGATCAGATACGTCAAGCCGATTTCACCGTCAGTCATGATATTACCTCCTCAGATTACATATTTTATTATTTTGTTATTTTTCGCGTTTATAACACGTGCCGGCCAAAACAGACAAGCAATCGCGCAAAAAGTATCTTACGCCATCCAGCAAACCGCAGGCAATTTCTCTGCCCCCCGCGACTCCGCACCGTTCCCAGCTATGCCACAAGTTGACCCAGGGGACAACGAATACGATACTGATCGAAAATATTACAATTGACGCAAGGCGGCCAGCGTCCACCACGGACACGCCGACCCTGCGCTGCCCCACCATCTCAACTGGACAAGACAAGCCTCATGATACAGAGAGGGTATCGTGCGTTGGCGCTGTGGATATTCTGGTCTGCCGCCGCGCTGATCATTTATGTCGGCATCTACCATG